>CAYPBS010000070.1:0-1895 GCA_964409015.1 uncultured Sangeribacter sp. | reverse complement strand
CTCGGTGACAACGCCGAGACTTGCTTCATCGAGCTCGTAGACTTCAACGAAGCAATGCTCAGCGACAAGACCGAGAAGAAAGCCGGCCGTACACGTCGCGGACGTGGCAAGAAAGCCGCTGCCGCTCCCGCCGAGACAGCTCCCGCTGCTGACGAAACAGCTAAGGCAGAGTAATCAACGCCAATCCTGACCGAAAGGTAAAAGGAAAATACCCCACACAACATAATTCCGGACCGAAACGCAGAAATGCAGACCGGTCCGGAATTCTTATATCAAAACGATTTGTATAACCTGTTACCCCCCTTCGGTAGGCCACGCAAACTCAGAGAATCGGAGTGATAAGACGCACGATAGCCTCAAACATCCGGAGCATCCGCGGACGCGCATTCCACTTCGACGTGGTAAGACGTGTCGACCGCGTGAGATCATGGAAAAACATCTGCTTCATACGACGGTTCACATGAGAATCATAAATCAGGATATTACCCTCGAAATTATGCTCGAAACTCCTGAAATCGAAATTTGCCGAACCCGTAGTGACGAAATCATCATCGATAATCATATTCTTGGCATGAAGCATACCCGCATTGTAGAGATACACCTTGATCCCGCTCTCAAGACACTCGCTGATAAACGAATAGGAAGCCACCGAGAGAATCCTCGAATCGCTCCGGCGCGGTATCAGGATCCTGACATCAACATTGCTCAAGGCAGCCGTCTGCAACGCCTTTAGCAGAAAGTCCGTAGGCAGGAAGTAAGGCGTCTGGATGTAGATGGACTTCTTTGCCGCCAGAATCGCCTTCTCGAAAATCAACGCGATATTGCCCCAGCGGTCTGTAGGACCGGAACACACCATCTGGGTCACGATATTATGCGTCAGAGAAGCCGATGACATCGACGGAGGAGGCAACGGCTCCACATCCTTCTTCGACTTCCGGAAATTCCAGTCAACCGCAAGAGAATAGAACATATCCGACACAACCGTACCCTCGATACGCAGATGCGTATCACGCCAGTTCCGCCCCTTTGCATCCGGCTTCACATATCGGTCCGCTATATTCATTCCCCCGATATAACCCACCGTATTGTCGATCACCACGACCTTACGGTGATTGCGCCAGTTTACACGGCTGGCAAACACCGGAAAGCTCACCCTGAAAAACGGATGGAGCTGCACCCCCGCCTCCTCCATACGACGGAAAAAACGATGGCGCACCGAAAAAGAACCCACCGGATCATACAACACCCGGACAGTCACTCCCTCACGCGCCTTCGCAATCAGAATCTCCGCGATCTCATTGCCGATTCCATCATCCGAAAAGATATAATACTGAAGATTGATAGCCTCCTTCGCAGCCGAGAGATCCCTCTTTAGCGACTCAAACTTATCAGCCCCGTTAGTGAAAATCCTTATGGAAGTAGCATTACGCAGATAATAACCCGACAGATTCGTCGTAAGACGCGAAAGCTGACGCAGATGCGGAGGAAGCGAATGAAGAGTGTCATTGAAATTCGGTTGAGGCTGTTTACTGAGAAGCCTCCGCTTGTTATGGCGCGAAATCATGTGGACATTCTTGATGGAACGCCCGAAAAAGAAATACACGATCAGTCCCACGACCGGAAGGAAAATCAGAGCCACCACCCACGCCAGAGACTTGATCGGATTCCTGCGCTCCGACAGCACCACGACGATACAGCTCACGATTGTGAAGATATACACAATCCAGAGCAACGTATAGATCCACGGCACATAGTCGTAGATCCAAGGCAGATATGTCACGACGCCGGATTCCATAATGAGCAAGCACCGAAGCGCCTCTTCCCGCAACTCAAAGAGAGGAAAGAAGCCACAGATGCCTAACGAGCACGCAAGTTACAAAAAATAATTGAAAAAA
>CAYPBS010000069.1:0-2227 GCA_964409015.1 uncultured Sangeribacter sp. | reverse complement strand
CGGAAACCATGTCTCCACACCTCCGATTTGATCTTATCGGGTCAGTGGTTTTTTTATTTTACCACCATCTTGGTTACGACTGAGCCCTGACGGCGGATGACGAGCTGTCCGGCTTCGGGAGTAGCGATGCGTATGCCTTGCAGATTATAGTAGATTGGCTCTGAATCTGATGTGCCTTCGGTCAAGGAGGATACACCGGAATTCTTATTGATTTTGAGGGCGGGGGTTAGGGTCTGTACCTGAGCTGCTCCGCTTTCTGCCTTCACGCTAATGCGTACATCGATCCAGCCTTCAGTGTCGATGTCAGCCATGGAGACGTTGTAATGGCTGCCGAATCCGGGTGTGAAATCTCCTTCGGGGTCGGCTTCTACGGTAAGGCTCTTGAAATCTTTGGAGCCGGTGGGCGCCCACTCTACTTCTACGGATGCGGGGGCGGTGTAATCGTAGTAAACGAAGCGCGAGGATGAAGAACCGGAAGTACGGTTGTATTTAAGGGTCGATGCATAGAGGCTCATGGTTGCTTCCGCTGCGGTTTCGAAGCGGTCGGTGACTGTGCCGTCTGCTGCCTTGAATTGCATCATGGTAAGTGTCGGGATAAGACCTGCGTAGGTGGCGGCATCGTAGGTGAGGGTTCCCTCCACTAATCCGGGTAGTTCATTGTCAATAAGGATGTTGTTGGTAGAGAAGTTGATTTCGTAGACACCGGTTTTGCCCCAGGTGACTGCGTCGGGGAAGTCCTTGCGTTGGGAACATACGTTCTCGCCGTCGATGCTTACGGTTACTTTGTTGGTGTCTGTGCCGATAAGGTCCGCGTTGGGATATTTTGCAGCCATGTTCCATGAATCGACATCGAGGGATTCACCAAGTCGTCCTACATATCCGAATGAAACCTGACTGCCTTCGGGTACGGTCACGAGAGCCGGGGTGCAGTTTCCCACGATTCCTTTAGCCGGGGTGCCGGTGAATTCGGGATTGGTGTTTTCAAAGCTTCGTCCGGATTGGGTGTAGAAGAAATTGGGGTCCAGAACCGGGTTGAGTCCGAGCTGTTTTACACCCTCGGGGCTCCATGTGACCGGCATTGCCTTGATGCCGGAGTCTGCACCTGCGACCACAGAGCCTGTGGGGAATACGACAAATGCGAGGGGGGTATCGAAGTCTTCGGGCTGATAGAATCCGACTTTACCGCTGTTGAAGCCGGCGCCGGTGATTCCGCTGCCGAGCATACCGTGCCACATCCCGTTGAATGAGAGGAAATACTTGATGAAGGTATAGGGGATTTCGTCTTCTGGGAGGCCCATTTCGCGCCAAGCTTCTTCGTCGAGTTTCTTGACCGGAGTGACGGCAAATTCTTCGTCTACGGTCTTCCAGCCTTCGGGTGTGGCCCCGACTTCCGTTTTGGAGAAGTCTACCGGGACGATTGAGAACAGCATGCCGTCGGTCTTGGAGGGTGCGTTGAACATACGCACGAACTGGAGGTCTGATTCTGCCGTGACATTGGTCTTTACATAGTTCATCTGATTGTAATATAGATCCATTCCACTCCAGTAGGCAATGGCTCCATTGTAGAGGATGACATCCTCGGCATCTCCGACTGTGCCCTCATTGTCGTAGTCGCAATAGAGCAGATCTCCGGAGGGGGCGCGTTGTACGATGTCAATCTGGTTGACAGCGTCCGCCGTATCGAAGCTGATTTCGAAGCCTTCGCCCACGGCGACATTCTCCTTTACAAGGAATATGCTGCCGGCGGAGCGTTTTGTGACACCGTAAACAAAGAATGTGTAAGTACCTGCGGGGAGTGTAAATTCTTCGATACCGTCGCCCCAGTCTTCTCCGCCGTATACTTCGACTGAACCATCGACGGTGCGAACGGCGCCTGCGAAGATGATCTGTTCTCCAGAGGCCGTGGTAACTGTGGGCTTGACAGTCACATCACTCTCCGATGCGAGGCGGGGGGCTTTGAGAATTCCGAAGCCGTACTCCAGCATACGGTTGTGGCGCACCTGAGTCTGGTCAAGGGTAATTGTTTTACCGTTTACAACATTCCGTGCTGCCTGAGATGCAACCGGGATTGCACTCAGAGCCACAATCATGCCGATTTTTGACAACATTAATTTCTTCATATCTACAAATTATTATAAAAATATTATTTTTAGCGGAATCTCTCCGTATTAAGAGCAAAGGTACAACAAATTTTTGATTCAGTCAGGAATTATTATGAGGAAGAGCC
>CAYPBS010000068.1:0-2495 GCA_964409015.1 uncultured Sangeribacter sp. | reverse complement strand
TTTCAACAACATTATCGTCTGCCTCACAAACAGCGAAGGTCAGGTCATCTCATGGTCCAGCGCCGGTAAGATGGGTTTCCGCGGTTCCAAGAAGAACACTCCCTACGCAGCTCAGATGGCTGCGCAGGATTGCGTGAAGACCGCTTACGACATGGGACTTCGCAAAGTCAAGGCCTATGTGAAAGGACCCGGCAACGGTCGTGAATCCGCTATCCGCACAATCCACGGTGCAGGTATTGAAGTTGTAGAGATCGTAGACGTTACTCCGCTTCCCCACAACGGATGCCGTCCTCCCAAACGTCGCAGAGTCTGACGTTCACAACCCTTTCCCAGTTTGGCTACATGTGCGAATAGACCGGCAATACCGTTCACATTCACTTTCTCTCAATTTTGTCGGTCGCGGCTGCGCCCATTTAGCCTGAAATAAAATAAAGCAACACTTTAATTTTCATCGGAGCCTTCAGGCATGCCCTTACGCATGGGGCTCCAGCAAAGCAAACATCAATGGCAAGATACACAGGTCCAAAATCTAAAATCGCCCGTAAATTCGGCGAGCCGATCTTCGGCGAGGATAAAGTATTGTCGAAAAAGAACTATCCACCGGGTCAGCACGGCAACAACCGTCGTCGCAAAACCTCCGAGTACGGCACTCAGCTCAAGGAGAAGCAGAAAGCCAAATATACTTACGGTGTCCTCGAACGCCAATTCCGTAACCTCTTCGAGACCGCTGCTCGCACTAAAGGTGTAACCGGCGAGGTACTTCTCCAGCTCCTCGAAAGCCGCCTCGACAACGTCGTTTATCGTCTCGGTATCGCACCCACACGCCCCGCTGCCCGTCAGATCGTACTCCATAAGCACGTGACCGTAAACGGTAAGGTGGTCAACATCCCCTCATATCGCGTTCAGAGCGGTGACGTTGTCGCCGTGCGCGAGAAATCAAAGTCGCTTGAAGTCATCACTGACAACCTTGCAGGTTTCAACCACAGCAAGTATCCTTGGATCGAATGGGATGAAAGCATCAAGGGAGGCAAATTCCTCCACATGCCCCAGCGCGAGGACATCCCCGAATCCATCAAGGAACAGTTGATTGTTGAGTTGTATTCTAAATAATAAATAAGAGAGACCCATGGCTATTTTAGCATTTCAGAAACCTGACAAGGTAATCATGTTGGAGGCCGGAAACTCCTTCGGTAAGTTTGAGTTCCGTCCCCTCGAACCCGGTTACGGTCAGACAGTGGGCAACGCTTTGCGTCGTATCCTCCTTTCTTCCCTCGGAGGCTTCGCAATCTGCTCGATCCGCATCGACGGAGTGACACACGAATTGGGAACGATCCCCGGTGTGAAAGAGGATGTCACTAACATCATCCTCAATCTCAAGAAAGTGCGATTCAAGCAGATCGTAGAAGGTACCGACGAAGAGAAAGCCTCTGTCAGCGTGTCAGGCACAGATGTGTTTACGGCCGGCGATCTGGGTAAAGTTCTCACAGGTTTCGAAGTTCTCAATCCGGAGCTTGAGATTTGCCATCTTGACCCCGCTCAGGGATTCAACATGGAATTCAAGATCAACAAAGGACGCGGCTGGGTCCCCGCCGACGAGAACAGAGAGCAGCTCGGGGCGGAAGACGTCAATACTATCGCTATCGACTCCATCTACACCCCGATTAAAAACGTGAAGTACACTGTGGAGAATTATCGTGTCGAACAGAAAACCGACTACGAAAAGCTTACCCTCGAAGTGACCACAGACGGCAGCATACAGCCGCAGGAAGCCCTCAAGGAAGCTGCAAAGATTCTCATTTACCACTTCATGCTTTTCAGCGACGAGAAAATTACCCTCGAAGCTCCCGAGGCACAAAATGCCGACGAATTCGACGAAGAAGTCCTCCACATGCGCCAGCTCCTCAAGAGCAAACTCGCCGACATGGACCTCTCCGTCAGAGCTCTTAACTGCCTCAAGAGTGCGGAAGTGGAGACGCTTGGCGAGCTTGTCGTTTTCAACAAGAATGACCTGTTGAAATTCCGCAACTTCGGCAAGAAGTCCCTCACCGAGTTGGACGACCTTCTCGCCAGCCTCAATCTCTCCTTCGGCATGGATATTTCAAAATATAAATTAGACAAAGACTAAATCACGATGCGACACAATAAGAAATTCAATCATCTTGGACGCAAGAAGGCTCATCGCGATGCGCTGCTGAAGAACCAGACTATCTCGCTTATCATGCATAAGCGTATCTTCACCACTCTCGCAAAAGCTAAGGCTCTCCGCATGTACGCAGAGCCCCTGATCAACCGTGCCAAAAAGGACGATACCGCAAACCGCCGTCTTGTGTTCTCTTACCTTCAGAATAAAGAGGCCGTTAAAGAGCTTTTCGGTGTCATCGCCGATAAGATCGTAGACCGTCCCGGTGGATACACACGTATTCTCAAGACTGGCCACCGCCTCGGTGACAACGCCGAGACTTGCTTCATCGAGCTCGTAGACTTCAACGAAGCAA
>CAYPBS010000067.1:0-2730 GCA_964409015.1 uncultured Sangeribacter sp. | reverse complement strand
GGAGAGATGAGGGAAAAAGAAAGATGGAAAAGAATTTCACAATCCTTATCCATCTTAACTTTTTAGCTTAACTAAATAAATTCTTACATGTTAGGTATGGGCACTTCTCTTGTGCCATTTTCTACGATGCAAATTTATGAAATATTTCCGTAATTAAAAAATGTTTGCAATGTTAAAATGTGTTAACGAATATTTTTCGGCCAATTCTTCGGAAGGGAAAAGTTTGCTGTTCTATGGGAAAATATGTACATTTGCATAAGTAATCGATCTAATATTGAGTATGAATCATAGCGGTTATTCAGGTATTCTGGTGCTTTTGTTTCTTTTGATGGCAGTTACTGCCGGTTTGATAGTACAATGGAGGATTTTTAGAAAAGCCGGCTACGCGGGATGGATAAGTTTGATTCCGGTGTTGAATAGTTATACGTTTTATGAGTTGTGTGGCATGAGCGGCCTTTGGGTAGTGTTGAATGTCGGCTCGGCTATACTTATGAATCTGCTTCCGTTGTCGCTGGGTGTTGCCGGTTTGTTGCTGATAGCCAACATGTTGGTCGTAGTGTGTCAGGGATATAGACTCGGCCGCGTATTCGGTAAAGGCACCGGCTTCTGTCTTTTCAGCGCTCTGCTGATGCCTCTGGCGATGTTGGTGCTTGCTTTCGACAATTCACGGTGGCTCGGAGACTCTTCCGCCGAAGTCGGGCAATGAAGCGGGCTGAAGCCACTAATGCTGAAAATTTGTTAACAAATATTTTTCGGCAAAAAAGGCAAATCTTCCGTCTTTCCTTTCTATCTTTGCAGAGAATTACGGAGCCGGTATGGATGAAAACAAGAGACAATATCCGGGAGGCGCGCGTGGCCGTAATGTGACGCCTGCGCCCGACGAACTCGGAGGGAAACTTCCTCCTCAGGCTGTGGAGCTGGAGGAGGCGGTGCTGGGTGCGCTCATGCTTGAGAATGACGCATATTCTCAGGTGTGTGAGATTCTGAAGCCGGAGAGCTTCTACGATCCGAAGCATCAGAAGATCTACGATGCGATCTTCACTCTGGGATCAAATCAGCGGCCGATCGACATGCTCACCGTGACGGAGCAGCTTCGAGCCAACGGCACTCTGGAAGTCGTAGGAGGTGCGGTGGCAATCTCCGAGCTTACGGCTAATGTGCTGAGTGCGGCGAATGTAGAGTTTCATGCCCGCATCATTGCGCAGAAGTACCTCGCACGACGTCTCATCACCTTTGCGTCCAAGGTGCAGACCGAGGCTTTCGACGAGAGCAACGACGTGGACGATCTGTTGCAGGCCGCCGAGGGAAGTCTGTTTGAGATTTCGCAGACTCAGCTGAAGCGTGAGGTCGTGCAGATCGATTCCATCATCAACAAGGCTGTTCAGCAGATTCAGCTTGCAGCCAATCGCGACAGCGGTCTTTCGGGATTGCCTACAGGTTTCACGGATCTGGACGCGATGACTTCGGGCTGGCAGAATTCGGATCTTATCATCATTGCGGCTCGTCCGGCCATGGGAAAGACAGCGTTCGTGCTCTCGATGGCTAAGAATATGGCGATGGATCTTAACACTCCGGTGGCGGTGTTCTCGCTGGAAATGTCTAACACTCAGCTTGTTAACCGTATTATATCGAATGTCTGCGAGATAAAGGGAGAGACGGTGAGGAGCGGTCATCTGAGCGATGACGAGTGGGACAGGCTCAATTCCGGAATCAAGAACATGTATGGAGCCCCGCTGTTTATCGATGAGACACCGGGTCTATCTATCACGCAGTTGCGTACGAAGGCCCGACGCCTTGTGCGCGAACACGACGTGAAGCTGATCATCATCGACTACTTGCAGCTGATGAATGCTACGGGTATGAAATTCGGAAGCCGCGAGCAGGAGGTCAGTACGATCTCCCGATCGCTCAAGGCGCTTGCCAAGGAGCTGGATATACCGGTGATCGCGCTTTCGCAGCTGAACCGACTGAGCGAGACCCGCGAGGATAAGCGTCCTGTGCTCAGTGACTTGCGTGAGTCCGGAGCGATTGAGCAGGACGCGGACTTCGTGGCTTTCATACATCGGCCGGAGTACTACACACGTAGCGGTCAGGATGCGAGCGGTAAGGATATACGCGGGCTTGCGGAATTCATCATCGCCAAGCATCGAAACGGACAGGTCGGTTCTGTCAACATGCGGTTTGCGTCGCAGTTTGTCCGGTTCGAGAATTGGAACGACGCACGCACATCCGTGCAGGAGATCACGGCTCAGAGCCGCATGAACCGTAATTCGGAGAATGGAAATTCTTCTGCGTCTCAGTCTAATCCTTTTGGAGCCGAACCGGAGGGTAATTTCGCTTCAGGTTTCGGGCCGGCGCCTGATGTGCCGATGCCTGACATCATGCCGGGACCTTCGGATCAGGTCGTGCCGTTCTGACGGATGAAGGCGAGTAGGAGTCATTGTCGTGCGGAATGAACATAACCGACATTCGCCGTGTTTCTGTATTACAGAGCTGAATTTTTTAACCTTTTACAACATATAAAGAAATGGCAGAAAATAAGAAAGAGAAATACGAGGAGAAGATGCATCGCTATGAGGAGTCCAAGGAGCGTCGTATCTCGCATAAGGAGAAAGGAGAAAGCAAGCCTTGGCACCAGCAGGGTAAAGTGTGGCTGACTATCGGAGTCGTCATTGCGGTTCTTCTGTTGCTGTACTGGATCTTCTTCCTCGGCATCTGGGACGGCCCGAA
>CAYPBS010000066.1:0-3427 GCA_964409015.1 uncultured Sangeribacter sp. | reverse complement strand
CTCTTCCCCTCATGTAATGCATATCGGCATCCGGACTCCATTGGCCCGGATGCCGATATGCTTATCTCCCAATGCCTTGGGTCAGTCGGCGGAAGGATTCAGCTCCTTATCATACCACTGACTGTACATCAGATAGTTGCGGGCAATCTTACGGTTCATCTCCGCAGCCTTCTCCGGCTCGACCATTTTCACGAATTTGGCGGGGGCACCGGCCCACATCTCGTGGGGGCCGATCTTGGTGCGGCTTAGAACCACGCTCCCGGCGGCCACGAGAGCCCCCTCCCCGACCTCGGCATCGTCCATCACGACCGCGCCCATACCGATGAGCGCGAGATCCCGGATCTTGGCCCCGTGGATGGTCACATTGTGGCCGATCGAGACATCATTACCGATCTCAATGGTAGACTTCTGATACAAAGTGTGGAGCACCGAACCGTCCTGTATGTTCACTCTGTCGCCGATCCGGATGGAATTCACATCACCGCGCAGCACAGTACCGAACCAGATGCTGCAGTCATCCCCCACCTCTACGTCTCCGACGATCGCAGCGTTGGCAGCAAGGAAACAATTCCTCCCTATCCGGGGAACGAAACCTCTTACAGGTTGTATTATAGCCATAATATATCTCTAATGCTTAATCTTTATATTTACTCTCCGGCGATCATGAGTGCTTCAGAGCCACGGTCTTCTCTGCAAGCCATGCAGCCTCCTCGCTGTTGAGCAAAGGAGTCAGCACCTCACGGACATGGGCGTGATAATCGTTCACCCACTTTATCTCGTCGTCCGACATGATGGAAGTATCGAAAAGCGAAAGGTCGAACGGGAAGAGTGTCACGGTGTCGAAGCGGTAGAAGTCACCGAAATCTGTCGTCTCTGCTTTCACTGTGACGATCAGGTTCTCGCAACGTATGCCGTACTTGTCGGCCAGATATAAGCCCGGCTCGTTGCTCGTCACCATACCCGGCTCCAAGGGAGTGGGATTGATGTTCAGGCGGATGTTCTGCGGACCCTCATGGCAATTGATGAAGAAACCGACGCCGTGTCCCGTACCGTGGTAGTAGGCCTTCCCCTCTTTCCACAGGAACTGACGCGCAAGCACATCAAGCTGATGGCCCGTTGTGCCGGCCGGAAATTCCGCGGTAGCAAGAGCGATGTGCCCCTTCATCACGAGTGTGAAGTCGTGACGCATCTCGTCGGTCGGTATGCCTATCGCTATCGTACGCGTGATGTCCGTCGTACCCCGGGTGTACTGACCTCCCGAGTCGATAAGAAGAAGACCGTTACCCTCGATGGTCACGTCTGTCGTCTCGTCGGCTTCATAATGCACGATGGCTCCATGGCCGTTAAACCCGATGATGGGAGCGAAACTCTCGTCCACGCATGTCGGATCGCTCAGGCGCAGGGCTCTGAGACGCTTCCCGAGCTCAACCTCCGTCAGTGTGCCGGTCGGCAGATCCTTCTCTATCATCATGAAGAACTTAACCAGCGCGACGCCGTCCTTCTCCATTGCCATACCCAGACTCTTCAGCATTGCAGCGGTCTTGATGCTCTTAAGCTTCGCCACCCCGTCACCTCCGAACACAGGTGTGCAACCCAGTGAATCGTACAGCGCACGGGAAGTCTTTTCCGGATCGAGCAGCAGACGCGTTGTCTTGGGCAAGCCCTTTACAAAATAGAATATATCATCATACCCCTTGACCGCGATGTGATACTTGGTCAGGTGCTCCTTCACCTCATCGGTCAGCTTCTCCTCGTCTACAAACAGGATCCTGCTCCCGCCCTCATCCAGATAGAGATAGCTCACGAATATGGGGCTGAAGGCGATGTCATTGGCAGTACGCAGATTCGTCACCCACGCTATGTCGTCGAGTGCCGACAATACTACGGCGTTGGCAAGCTCCCCCTTCACCTCCTCGAGCATCCGGGCAATCTTGCTGTCCACATTTTCCCCCACGATCGTCTCGTCATGCACGAAGAGCTTGTTCTTCGGACGAGCCGGACGGGTGGGATTGATACGGTCGAAAGGAGCGTAATCGGTCACGAGGCTGACGCCGTTGTCCCCCAGCTCCTGCTGAAGACGCTGAGCGTATGAGATTGAGAATGTCGTACCGTCGATTCCGACCTTCTCCCCCTTCGAAGTATGCTCCGTCACCCAGTCAATCAGGTTCACCGCATTCGGACCATCCTCCTCCATCATCTTGAATCCAGTCCCCTCGAGCTGATCCGTAGCTTGGAGGAAATAGCGCGAATCGGTCCAGCACAGTGCCTCCTCGGGTGTAACCACGGCCGTTCCGTTGGTGCCGTTTGCAGACCAGAAACCCGTGAGCCATTCGCGATCCCGCCAATGAGCCGGCGGATTCTCACTCTGATGAGGATCTGTTCCGTTTATCACCACGGCATCCAGTCCGTGAGCCTTCATGTCTGCCCGAAGGGCAGCCAGATATTGCTTCTGTATCTTTTCCATTATCGTCTGTTTTTAATCATATCTTTTTCGGATGTAAAACTACAATTTTTCCCTCAATCCGACAAATCTTTTGTTCCACATTTATTTCTCCCAAATCCGTCGGCACACATTGCCCCCTCAGTCACAAAAAGAAGGGAGAGACAGAAGTAGCACGAAGCCACATCCCGTCTCTCCTGTGTTAATTTATGCGTATCTTAATTATATGCGTATCTTAATTATATGCGTATCTTAATTAAAGGATTACTCCTCGAAGCGATCCACATAGACGATAGCCTTGACATTGTTATAAGGTGAATTCTCGCCGTAGAAGCAGCTGAACACCAGACGGTACATCGGAGCCTCTTCACCCTCGGCGATAGCGGGAACACTCACTGCGAAACTGTTGTCTTCACCTTTCGTGACCTTGATGTTGGCATTGTCACACTCACCGTTGACAACTGCCACACTCTGCACGCCTACACTGTCGTCTGAGTCATCATCCACAAGAACAACCTTGTCCACACTCTCAAGTGTGTAGTAAGGGATAAGGGGCATCGTGAACGTTGTGCAATAGCTCTCCGAATTGCAGAAAAGGGCATACTCGTAAGGCTTCAGATCGTAAACACCCTCCTTGTATGTCAGGGTCATCTCTGTATAGCAAACCTCGCCCAGACCAACATGGTCTGCCAAAGCGTATGTCAGGGTCGGCGCATCTGAACCTGAAACAGCCTTAATCACGAAAGGCTTATATACATAGTCAGGCTCCGGTACGATCTTCGGATCATCGTCAGAACATGAGAACATGAACAAAAGGGATACACACCCCAAAAGCTGTAATAACTTTTTCATAATATAACTGTTAAATGGTTATTGATTAGCTGAATCTGCCTCGCTCTCTTACCTTAATCGGCAGGTGAGCCTGTGAAAAACACGTTGTGCGTGCAAATCTACTAAATCAATTTAACACCACCAAATTTTTCGTAA
>CAYPBS010000065.1:0-3550 GCA_964409015.1 uncultured Sangeribacter sp. | reverse complement strand
AATCTTCGGCTGTCTTCTTCATCTTCTGAAGAATCATTGCGGAGATTTCCTGCGGAGTGTAGTCTCTACCGTCGATGTCGACCTTAGGCATATTGTTCTGACACACAACCTTGTAAGGCATGCGCTTGATTTCGTCTTCCACCTGACTGCAGGTTTCACCCATGAAACGCTTGATGGAGTAGATGGTACGTGTCGGGTTCGTGATAGCCTGACGCTTGGCGGGGTCGCCGACCTTGCGTTCTCCGCCGTCGACGAATGCCACAACCGAAGGGGTCGTATTCTTGCCCTCGTTGTTAGGAATAACAACAGGATTCTTACCTTCCATTACTGCTACGCAGCTATTAGTTGTTCCTAAGTCAATTCCAATGATTTTAGCCATAGTAATTTATGTTTTATAGTTTTAGTTTTTATTTCAATCTTTTTTCTTGGCAAGGGTGAGGAAGCTGAGAAGCCTCCGGGGTTTTCCTCGCCTCGTTACTTTATAAACAATTACCGTGCTAAAAGTTTTAATATGAGTCCCTAAATTTTAGTTTATTTTTTCTAAAATATTCTAAATCAAGGCGATATAATTATTTATGAGTCTTCGGTACCCGACTGACATCATACTGCCATCAGGTATTATCCGGGGCAAACAAACGGCAGACACGATCCGACAATGACCGGACCATGTCTGCATCAAAAACGGTCTTTATCCTATCCTACTTTTCCGGAAGGAAGACAAGATAAACGGCGCCTACAAGCAGTAGAAAGGCGCATACATGATTCCACCGCAGATGTTGTCCCTGAAACATGAACATGGCTATAATGGTGAAAACAACGAGTGTAATGGCTTCCTGAAGCACCTTGAGTTGCATGAGATTGAAAGGACCTCCGTTGCCCTCGAAGCCTATGCGGTTGGCCGGGATCATGAAGAAATATTCGATGAGTGCGATACCCCAAGAGAGAAAGACCACCACGTACAGAGGCCAGTTCGTGCCCACTCCGCTCTGCTGTAGCTTCAGATGTCCGTACCAAGCGAGTGTCATGAAAATGTTGGAGATGACGAGAAGGATTATGGTGATGATAATTGTCTTCATTCTTTATGTAGGGGTATTATTTCGATGCAAAGTTAGTCATATCCCTCCGTATGACAAAAAGATCCTGTCTCAGCATGAGGGGAAGGGGGATCACGAAGTCTCTTGGTCAGTTTCGTATTGAGTTAATTTTCAGGATATTCTTCTCTCCTTCCCAATATTCACTCCTTGGTGGAGTTATGGAGTGAATATTGGCCTGTTCTCCGGGGGCTACTTACGTTTCTTACCGCGGATTCTTGCAGCTTTCTCACGGTAGCGGTCAGCTTCCTCCATAAGATCAAGTCTCTCACACAGGTCTGCAAGAGCATCAAAGATTCCCGGGTTACGTTTATCCTTCTTGGCAGCGCGTTTATAGTGGAGAATGGCCTTATCATAGTCGCCACGTTCTTCCATACATTCAGCAGCAAGAATGTGAGCTTCCGGATTTTGCTTCGGCTGGGACAGGATGGTGGCAAGCTGAGACAAAGCTCCGTCGTAATCTTTCTTTATCATTAGTGCGCGGGCACGTCCGAGCATGGCATCTTCGTTGGAGGGATCGAAACGCAATGCCTTGTCGAAATTGGCAAGTGCGGGTTCCCAGAGGTCTCCGGCAGCGAGACATTCCCCTCCCATGTCGACATATTCCGAAGCGAGGGCTCGTCTCTCCTCTTCGTATCGCTCGATTGTCCGGCGCTGGCTCTCCATGACACTGCATCTCCGGGCTATGTATCGGCGTATCAGGGGCGAAGCGAGGACGTTACGGTAAGTCAGACCTTTATAGAAGTCGTCAATAGCCTTGGGCCAATCGCCGCAGTCGGCCGCAAGAAGCGCCTGACCGAAGAGCATGTCGGCGCGTGCATCGTTAAGAGCCCCTTCTATGGCCGTGACACTGTTGAACCGGGTGCTGAAATCCACAATCTCACTATTGACTATGATGTCTCTCCGGCCAACCGGACAAGTCAGTCTCATCCCTTCGAGAGAGGTGCAGCGCGACAACGCCACATAGGTCTGGCCTGAAGTAAAAGCGCCCCCTTCGAGATCCACCACCACTCTGTCGAACGTCAGACCCTGACTCTTATGTATCGTCATTGCCCAAGCAGCCTTCACCGGATACTGGGTAAACGTCCCAACGGTTTCTTCCTTTACCCTACGGGTCTCCTCGTTATATGTATAGCGCACGTTCTCCCATACGGTACGTTCGAGCTCATGTACAGCTCCGTTGGCGAGCTCGATGCGGACATGCTCGGATGTGATGTCGTGGATCCTTGCAAGGGAACCATTCACCCAGCGGTGGTCGGGGTCATTGCGCAACATCACTATCTGCGCACCTTTCTTAAGCACCAGCCGTTTGTCGGTAGGGAGCTGTTTATCGGGGAAGTCATCCTTAATCTCCCCTTCAAATATGTACTCCTCCCCTTCGAGAGCCGCCATGGCCTGCTCGTTGATGGTGTCTACCGTATCGCGCCTTGCGGCGAGAGTCATCGTCAATTGTTCCTCCCCAGAGGCGAAAGGATCCATACGGCACACCCGTGAATTTATCGTAGCGAGGTCAGCGCCCGTGGCCTTATTGACCCTGAGACGGTCGAGCAAGGAAGTAAACCCGACATCCTTCTGCCGATAGATACGTTTCAACTCGATGGCTATCAGCTCCATACGGCTGTATACAAGGGCATTGAAGAAAAAGAAATTCCGGTAATAATGTCCCAGAATGGTACGAGTGTCGGATGTCACAACAGGCTCAAGCTGAAAAATATCACCCACAAGAAGCATCTGACAACCACCGAAAGGCTCATGGAAGCGACCGCGCACATTGCGGAGCAGCCGATCGATAAAGTCTATGACATCGGCCCTGACCATCGAGATCTCATCGATGACCACAAGGTCGAGTCCGCGCATAAGGGCGAGCTTCTCGCGTGTAAGCTTAAGCTTCTTGCCTATCCTGCGCACAGAATAATCCGGATCGTCGGGAGGCACCGGACGAAGCGGAATCTGGAAAAAGGAATGGAGCGTCACCCCTTCACATTTGTGGCAGCAATACCGGTAGGCGCCAAGACGACGTAATTCTTCTTTATATGGGAGACGATATACCTCAGGAACGTACTTTTGCCCGAACCCGCCTTACCGGTCAGGAAAACGGATCTCGACGTGTTGCGGAGCAGACTCCACGCCTGAAGAAACTCCGGATTAAGGAGATCGATATTCTGTTCGTCAGATTTCATCAAAGATTACCGGATCAAGTATCGGAGTACAAAATTAACAAAATAAGCCGACAGAACCAATTGACCGGTCGGAAAAGAAGAAATAAAATTCGACATCAGAAATTTGTCTATCAGCCAATTAAGCAAAGCGAATAAAAATTTCTCAAAAAAAATTGCGAAAATGTTTGGCAGGAACAAAAAAACTACCTAACTTTGCATCGCAATTGAGGGAGAGACCTCGACAGAAACTTGCGAAAATAGCTCAGTTGGTAGAGCACGACCTTGCCAAGGTCGGGGTCG
>CAYPBS010000064.1:0-3639 GCA_964409015.1 uncultured Sangeribacter sp. | reverse complement strand
GGAGTGAGGTAATGTTCAGCAACTGAAATTTCGCACTTCGAATTTTAATTTAGGAGTCGCACAACAGTTTCAACCCCCTTCTCCCCCTGAATCACAGCGATATAGCCATTACAATGCACATCCGGCAAACAGATGTGATGGCTCTTAATATCGGGCCGTCTCTTCGAGAGGATGATTCTTATGAAAGATTAAACCCGATAGTCTGACAAAGTCAGGGGCTACCGGGGATCAAATCCTTATGCGATGACGTTTCAACCGAACAATTCGGAGTGACTTCCTAATCGTATGAGCTTTACAACATTCGTTACTTCATCAATCCAAATAAGAAGATAATCTCCTTCAATATGGCATTCCAAATGTCCGGCGTAACCACCTTGCAACGCATGTGGGTGAAATTTATCTGGAATCGGCGCACCTGTACGCAAATACTTCTCAACGAAGTCGTATAACTTATGAAGCTTCTTTGGCTGATTGGCATAGCGCTTCAAGTCCTTCTTGAATTGTCTGCCACTCTTTATCTCTTTCATTTCAAATCAAGAGATGTGAGAAATGAGTCATAACTGCTCATATCTACCGGGGAAAGATTCGCATCATTCTCAGCTTCTATCATCGCAGCTCGAGTCGTTGCGTTAGGCGTATTATAGGCAACGTCCATGAGAATAGTTTCTACATAATTGTTCAAACTGCGGTTGTCTCGAGCGGCCAACTGCTTCAAACGGTCAAGCAGATCCTCACGCAAACGGAACATTGCCGGCTTTCTATTAATTGCTACTCCCATAGTGCTATCATTTATGTTGCAAAGATACTGCTATTTTATTTCACAGACAAATTACTTTAGTTGAAAGTTTGTAAGGGAAGGAAATGACCGCTCGCTCTCTGAGACATAGCGACATAGCGCGTGAAATGCACATCCGGCAAACAGATGTGATGGCTCTTAATATCCGACCTTCTCTTTGGCACGTAAGCGTTTCACGCAGTCCTGCAAAACACCCACACGTATATCCGGTACCGCTTATCCGGCACTCCGGAGGAGCCATATTGCCTCAAAAGGCTTAAATCGAGAGTTGTCCTGTTAAAGAATCTTAACAGGGCTCGAGGATTTTACTTTTTCACTTAAAAGATGCTAAATTTGCGGTGTTATCCTCATTTTGCATTCCCGACCAATGAATAATATCCTCCTTTTCGATTCAGAAGGCAACCACACCGACCTGCTCCCGATCACTTTCACACGTCCGGTATGCCAACTGCGTGTGGGTATCAATACTATTGCCCAAAAATGGCAGCGGGCAATACCCGGAAACCACAGTATCCTCACGATGGAATACCTCCGGAGCAAGTACCCCGCCGTCGAGGCTCCCGAAGGTGTGGCCAGCCTCTATATAGCCGGACGTCTCCTGCCCGATGAGGCTCTTGTCGAGGCGGTTGCCAACCTCAAGGAGGGAGAAATGCTGGTGAGTGAAAATTCCGGCGAAATTCTGGCGTGTTGCTGCGATGCGGAAACATTTGCCGCCATTGACCTCGACTCAGTTGCCGACTCCGCCGGATTACCGCCGCATCTGAAAAAGCGGACCTTCAATTCCCCGGTCAGAAGTATCGATTTTCTCTACCACATCTTCCTCTACAACGGCGAGGAAATCCGCCGGGACTACAAGGAGATAACGGCCGGACGCATCGGCGAACCGCTTGACGCCTCCTGCCGGGTGATAGGAGACCCTTACCTCGAAGACGGCACTCCCGCACTCTTTATCGAGAAAGGAGCGACCGTCGAGGCAGCCACGATCAATCTCAAGGACGGACCCGTCTATATCGGCAAAGATGCCAAAGTGATGGAGGGCAGCTGTCTCAGAGGACCGTTCGCCCTGTGCGAAGGATCGAAAGTCAATATGTGTACAAAGATCTACAGCGACACCACAATCGGGCCTCTCTGCAAGGTCGGTGGAGAGATAAACAACGTCGTCATGCTCGGACACTCCAACAAGGCTCACGACGGATACCTCGGAAACGCCGTGATCGGCGAATGGTGCAATATCGGAGCCGGAACCAATGCCTCCAATCTGAAAAACGACTACAGCAAGATACGACTCTGGAACTACCGCCGTCACACTTTCATGCGCACCGACCTCCAATTCTGCGGACTCATCATGGGAGATCATTCCAAGGCCGGTATCAACTGCATGTTCAATACCGCCACAGTGGTCGGCGTAGGATGCAACATCCACGGTGCCGGTTTCCCCAGAGTTTTCATACCCTCATTCTCGGAAGGATCTCCGACTTCCGGTTTTGCCGACGTGCCGCTCAAGAAATTCTTCGAAATAGCGGCTCGAGTGATGGCTCGTCGCAAACTGGAGCTCACCGACGCCGACCGACGCATCTTCGAGCGCGTAGCCGAAGTGGCTTCTCAATTCAAGTAACCGCTCCGACCCCTCTCCGCGAGACTCCCGCCCCGCAAGAACTTCCTGTCGATTTTTCTGCCTCTTTTAGCCCCATAAGCTATTGCTTAAACAATGAATTTTCACTAACTTTGCGGCGAAATTTGCAAGAAAAAGAAATTAGAAGTTTTTTATGTTGAAACCAGTAAAAAAAACCATCGAGCTTAGCGACGGCCGGGTCATCACGATCGAAACCGGCAAGCTCGCCAAACAAGCCGATGGTGCTGTGGAACTCCGCATGGGCAACACCATGCTGCTCGCCACAGTATGTTCAGCCCGGGAAGCGGGTGAAGGGGTCGACTTCATGCCCCTGACCGTTGAGTATAAAGAGAAATATGCCTCCATAGGTCGCTATCCCGGCGGTTTTCTCAAGCGCGAAGGTCGAAGCAACGATTATGAGATCCTTACCTCCCGACTTGTGGACCGTGTGTTGCGCCCGCTTTTCCCCGACAATTACCACGCCGAAACTTTCGTCAATGTAACCCTCTTCTCAGCCGACGAGAACGACGCCCCCGACGCCCTCGCAGGGCTCGCCGCTTCCGCCGCGCTCGCATGCTCCGACATCCCCTTCGACGGCCCGATCTCCGAAGTACGCGTCGCTCGCGTTAACGGCGAGTGGGTGATAAATCCCACATTCAAGCAGATTAAGGAAGCCGACATCGAGCTGATGGTAGGCGCCACCTACGACAACATCATGATGGTCGAAGGCGAAATGGACGAGGTCAGCGAAGCAGACCTCCTCGAAGCCCTCAAAGTCGCACACGAGGAAATAAAAAAACACTGCGTGGCTCAGCTCGAACTCATGAAAGAAGCCGGCAAAGAGACCAAACGCGAATACAACCACGAAGTCAACGACGACGACCTGCGTGCCGACGTACACGAAAAATGCTACGACAAAGCCTACGCGATCGCCAAGACCGGCAACCCCGACAAGCACTGGAGAGCCGAATCCTTTGCCGCAATCTGCGACGATTACATCGCCGACATGCCGGAAATGACCGAAGAGCAGCTCGCAAAGTACACCCCCGAACAGCGCGAGGCAATGGTGAAACGCTACTACCACGATGTCGAGAAAGAGGCCATGCGCCGATGCGTTCTCGACGAAGGCATCCGCCTCGACGGCCGCGACACCACAACCGTACGCCCCATCTGGGGTGGAGTGAAACCGGGAGTATTGGGATAAGCTATATCGGGCTTGCCGGGATATACA
>CAYPBS010000063.1:0-3647 GCA_964409015.1 uncultured Sangeribacter sp. | reverse complement strand
TTAATCGGTCACCCGCTACAGTGAAATGCACAAAATATCGTATGCACAAGAAACTTGGTATAGATGAGGATCTGTATTCCTATCTCACCCAAATCAGAGAAAAAGTAGAAACCGATCTCCAGCAGAGTCTTCCGAATATGTAAATCTCCCTGAGAACTCCATTCAGAGTCCCACAAGTTTCTTTCCGAAATCTGTTAAGCTAAACAACTTTACGATTAACCAGCATAGAGCAATCGTGAGAATAGCTATTATCGGTGTACTGACGATGGGATGAATGTTAAGATTCTTAAAAAATATCCATACGAATTCCCTCGCTATGAGAATATGCATGAGGTATATTCCAAAAGAATATACTGCAATGGATCTGATAATTTTATTTAATCTTTTGCTTTTTATAGGGAAATTTTGAATCAAAGTATAAATCAGGACAACCAGACATACACTTCCTATTTGAAGATTGTCGACATAGGGGCCGACATCCTTTCCCTGAAACTTTAGCCATATTATAACGCAGACATATCCGATAGTCCCAAGAATGACTGACACAGATCTTACGTTCACTCCAAACTTTATAGGATAGTGCCTGAGATAATATCCAAGTAACCAATATCCTAAAAAACCGGCAAAGAGATTCAGCATCCAGTAGTGACTTCCATTAGTAGCGGTAAAAAATCCCGGGAATACTATATTAAAGTATGGTAAAACCATATTGATTAACCATAAGGATAAGAAAAATTCAACTTGTCGTCTTGAAGCATTTCTTAACCAATACGAAATGAAAGGAGCAAATAGGTAAAGTCCTATCATGGAGTACACGAACCAGTAGACGCCGACAACCGGTCCGAATGGCATCATAAGGAACGACCTGATAGCGGCCGATATGGTCATCTTGCCGAGTAATGTATAGGTAATCAGGCATATTATCGACCAAAAAAACAGGGGCGGCAATAATTTCAGGAAACGACGTTTATAAAAACTTAGAAAGTCCTTTTTTACCGGAAGAAGAACAGCTCCGGATAAGGACAGAAAAAGCTCCGAGGATGGAGAGCCAATAAATGAAAGCAATGCAAGATACGTCCCATACTCCGATGTTGACGGCATGGACGAATGTGTCAATACAACAAGAAAACAGGCAATAAGCCTCAAAGTGTCCAACCACTCTATGCGAAACTCATTCGCTCTCGGAGTGATTTGCTCGTTTGATTTTCTATAATTTTGAACAGGGGGGGTGTATTCATAATAAAATTATTACCACAGAAGAGTTTTTAACCTCTCCTGTGGTATTTGCGAATTCTTAGTCATCTAAACGATGAGCATGATTACATTTCAAAATAGATTAAATGTTCTGGGAGGGATCATAGTCGCGGCGTACCACAAACTTCGTGATCACGGGAAGCTTCTGGGCTGCAAGACGAAGCGCCTCCTTGGCGATGTCATAGCTAACGCCCTCTACTTCGATAAGGATACGTCCGGGGGTAACAGGCGCCACGAAACCTTCGGGATTACCTTTACCCTTACCCATACGTACCTCAGCAGGTTTCTTTGTGATGGGCTTGTCGGGGAAAATACGGATCCAAATCTGTCCCTGACGCTGCATGTAGCGTGTTACGGCGATACGGGCAGCCTCGATCTGACGACCGGTGATCCATTTCGACTCAAGAGTCTTGATACCGAAAGAGCCGAAAGCGAGCTGATTGCCGCGCTGAGCCTCACCTTTCATGCGGCCCTTTTGCGAACGGCGATATTTAGTTTTTTTAGGTTGTAACATGTCTGTCGGTTATGTCTTGACGATACTTCCCGTTTACTCTGATAAGAGAGAGATGATACAAAATCTTGCGACCATCTCACCATGCGGAGTAAACGCTCAGTTACGTCGTGATTACTAAATTGACTTACCTTACTCTCGCAATTACAATCAACGGTCGCGACGATCCTTACGATCGCGACGGAAACCACCATGACCACGGCGATCGCCACCGAAGCCTTCACGACGATTGTTGTCACGTCCGTTCTGAGTGCCGGTATACTGCGGGGCGAGGTCGCGCTTGCCATAGACTTCTCCACGGCAGATCCACACCTTCACGCCGATGATACCGACCTTTGTAAGAGCCTCGACAAGGGCATAGTCTATGTCGGCACGGAGAGTGTGGAGAGGTGTACGTCCCTCCTTGAACATCTCGCTGCGGGCCATTTCAGCACCGTTGAGACGTCCGCTCACCTGAACCTTGATACCCTCGGCACCCATACGCATAGTCGACGCGATAGCCATCTTGACGGCACGACGGTAAGCGACTTTGCCTTCAAGCTGACGGGCGATGGTATTGGCCACGATTTCGGCATCAAGCTCAGGACGCTTGATCTCGAAAATGTTGACCTGAACCTCTTTGCCGGTAAGTTTCTTAAGCTCCTCTCTCAGACCGTCAACATCCTTACCACCTTTACCGATAATCATACCGGGACGTGATGTACAGATTGTCACAGTGACCATCTTCAGAGTGCGCTCGATGATGATTCGAGAAACGCTTGCTTTAGCAAGACGAGTGCGGAGATATTTGCGGATCTTGCTGTCTTCGAGCAGAGTAGCGCCATATTTCTTGCCTCCGTACCAATTTGAGTCCCAGCCACGGATGACGCCGAGACGATTGCTAATCGGATTTACTTTCTGTCCCATCTTGTATTAAGCTTTAGCGTTTTTATCGATTGTATCGACATAAATTGTGACATGATTGGAGCGTTTGCGGATACGGTATCCACGTCCCTGCGGAGCGGGACGCAGACGCTTGAGTGTAGTGGCGCATCCTACATAAGCGGTGCTTATATAGAGCTCTCCCTGTTCTGCTTTACGCTCGTTTTTCTCTTCCCAGTTGGCTATGGCGGAGCGCAGGAGCTTCTCTACGCGGACGGCGGCCTCTTTGTTGGAGAATTTGAGGATACCAAGAGCCTTGAAGACCTCTTGGCCGCGCACCATGTCGACAACCAGACGCATCTTCCGGGGGCTGGTGGGGACATCGCGCAGATGGGCGAAGCTTTGTGTCTTGCGGGCTTCCTTAAGCAGCTCCGCTGATTCTTTCTTACGTTTACCCATTGTATTGTTGTTCTTTCTTATTCAAAAAAATGATAATTGCGGTTGGCGGACCTTATTATTTCTTCTTATTTCCTCCGTGGCCGCGGAATGTACGGGTGGGAGCAAATTCTCCGAGCTTGTGGCCGACCATGTTTTCAGTAACATAAACGGGGATAAATTTATTGCCGTTGTGTACTGCGAAAGTATGGCCCACGAAGTCGGGGGATATCATGGAAGCACGGCTCCAAGTCTTGATGACGGATTTCTTGCCGCTTTCCTCCATGGCAGCCACTTTCTTCTCAAGCTTAACGGAGATGAAGGGTCCTTTTTTTAATGAACGACTCATAACTGCTTATTTATCAAAATTACTTTTTCCTTCTTTCTATGATATACTTGCTCGAATGCTTCTTGGGAGCACGAGTCTTGAGACCCTTGGCGTAAAGGCCTGTGCGGCTACGCGGGTGACCACCGGACTGGCGACCTTCACCACCACCCATGGGGTGATCGACAGGGTTCATTACAACACCACGGTTGTGAGGACGGCGACCGAGCCAACGGCTGCGACCGGCCTTACCACTCTGTT
>CAYPBS010000062.1:0-3674 GCA_964409015.1 uncultured Sangeribacter sp. | reverse complement strand
GTGAGGGTGGGAGTTTGAGATTTTTTTCGTAAATTCGCGAGCGTATCAATCCGGCTTTTTTGACGGGTCTATACTCCCTCTCCAACACGAGACCTTTCCTTATAAAATATAATATCAATCAAATCATCCCTATATTACAATGAAAGATGTGAAAGATAGTCTGCTCAATCGCACGAGTGTGCGCCGATATGAGCGTGAGGCGATCCCTCAGGAGACGATGGACTTTATCTTCGAGGCCATCCGTAATACCCCTACCAGCTACAATGGCCAGCAGTTCAGTGTCATTGACATTTCCGACCAGCAACTTAAGGAGGAGCTGTATGCGCTGACAAATCAGAAGCAGCTGAAGACCTGCAACCGTCTTCTGATCTTCTGTTCGGACTTCCATAAGATCTCTCTGCTGGCAGAGCGCAAGGGGCTCGAGATGCCTCCTATCACGGATCGTATGGACGGTGTGATGCTGGGTGTCATCGATGCTTCTCTGGCGATGATGAGTGGCGTGGTGGCAGCTCAGGCGTGCGGGCTGGGCAGCAATTGCGTGGGGTATCTTCGTACGGTGGACCCTGCTGCTGTGGCAAAGCTGCTCAATCTCCCCAAGGGGGTGTTCGTGGTGTGCGGTCTGGCTTTGGGTATTCCGCGTGAGCATCCCGATCTGAAGCCGAAGGAGCCTCGCGAGGTGATGTTCTTCCCCAACCGTTATCCAGAGGATACGACCAAGCTGACGGAGGATCTTGCGGCCTACGATGCCGTGGTTCACCACTACAACAACACCCGATCGGGGTCCACAACCGACAACGACTGGTGTGGCCACATACTTGACTACTACCGTCATGCGTGTGATTATCACATCATGGATTATCTGCGGGCTCAGGGTTATGATGTGACACAATGAGACCTCAGACAACCCTTATAGCAGCCGTACTGGCTCTGGCGGCCTCGTCGGGGGCGGGGGCTGACGTGGCCGAGGATGCGCGTGCGCTTCTCGATTCGGGGGAGTGGGAGGAGGCTCTGTCGATGGCCGAAGGGGAGCTTACGGCTCGTCCCAAGAGCAATTCGGCGGGTGTCCTGAACGCTATCGCCGGCGAGGCTCTCTACCTGCTCGGACGCTCTCCGGAGGCCGAGACATATCTGGAAAAGGCGCGGGCGCGCGGTGTGGCGGACGCTTACCTGCTCGGGGGGCGTATGGCTATGGAGCGCTATGACTTCCCGGGAGCTGCGAAGATGTATGAGCGCTACGTGGCCTTACGCGAGAAAGCATCCAAGCCTGTCGAGGAAGAAGCCGAGTCGGGAGCGCGTGCGGCGTCGCTCGCTTCAGACATGCTGGAGAGGGTGGAGAACATCACTGTCATCGACCGCATAGACGTGGAGCATGATGACTTCTTCCGCCGTTACCGTCTGTCGCCTGAGAGCGGCTCGCTCAGAGCGGTCGCGGAGGTCGCTGCCGACTATCCGGGAGTAGCGTACTTGGAGGAGGCTCAGTCCCCTGTCTTTCAGAACGAGCGTGGCGACTTCCGTCTCTGGAGCCAACCGGATGGCGAGGGCCAACTGGAGATCGTGGAGTCCAACCGTTACATCGACGGAGACTGGGAACCACCTGTCGAGGCCGACAGGCAGCTCGGGGGCGGGGGCAATGCGGCTTTTCCGTTCATGATGGCCGACGGCGCGACACTTTATTTCGCTTCAGACGGAGAGGGTTCCATCGGGGGCTACGACATCTTCCGCAGCAACCGCGATTCCTCGACGGGGCGCTATATGGCTCCCTCCAACATGGGGATGCCCTACAATTCCCCCTACAACGATTTCATGCTTGCCATCGACGAGTCCAACGGCATAGGCTGGTGGGCCACCGACCGCAATCAGCTTGCCGACGGGCAGATCAGCATATATGTCTTTATCCCTAACGAGGTGCGTCGCAATCACGATGCGGAGAATCCCGACATTGTCTCTCTGGCTTCACTTTCCGATCCTGCTGTGGCTCAGCCGGAGAGCGAGATGGAGAGAATAGAGTCGCTGCGTGGCCTTATCGGGGAGATGGGGTCGCGTCCGGGTACGGATGAAGGTGGAGAGAGGGTTGACTTCCGCTTCCCTGTGGCTTCCGGGAGGGTGTACCGGCGTATGGAGGATTTCCACTCCGCGCGGGCAGCCGCACTTATGGAGCAATGGCTTGAGGAGACGGAGAGCTTGGAGGGCAAGCAGAGGGAACTCAGTGAGCTTCGCCGCAGGTATCCGGCCTCACCCGGCGACCCTGCATTGCGCTCGCGTATCCTCAGTCTTGAGAACAGCGTAGAGAAAGAGAGCAGTGCCCTGAGACGTCTGCGCGGAAAGATCATCGCGGAGGAAACAAAAGTGTCTCCTCTGCACTAATACACCTCTGAGAGAGAGACAGATTTGGCAGTTTCGATAAAAAAAGCTACCTTTGCCCATCAGAGAGAACAACTTACCTATTTACAACATTTCCAAAATCTAAAATCCCGTTATGGAACAGCAGAAAAAAGAATACACAAATGAGGAGATCCACAGCAAGAAAACGATGACCGGTATCCTCGCCCTTATCCTCGGCGGTTTCGGTGCTCAGTATTTCTATCTGGGCAAGAATCAGGCCGGTATCATTGTGCTGGCTTCATGGCTTGTGTTGACTATCATCAATATCTTCACATGCTTCATGCTCTTCTTCCTCTATTTCATATATGTGGTCTTCCTCGTTCAGGGTATCATGATCCTCACGATGGACGACAAGCAGTTTAAGGCCAAGTATCTCGATTCGGAAAACTCATTCCCTCTTTTCTGACAGACACTTCCCCCTACGCAGGGTGTCTCGGAAGATAGTGTGAGGAGGGTCGCCTCCGGATCGCTATAAGTTTCTATCCATAAGAAAGCAATGAAATACTACATCTTCGTCAACAACCAACAGATTGGTCCCATGACCATGCAGCAACTCCGCTACTACAATGTCAATACCGACACTAAGGTACGCGATGAGAACACGGCCGACTGGAAGGCTCTGTTGTATTATCCGGAGCTGATGCAGGTTTACGGACCGAACGCTACGGCGAACGTCGCAGCTGAAGAGCCGCAGCGGATTGTCGTCACTCCGACACCTGCGGAACCCCTCTACTGCTATCCTCAGCGTAAGAAGGACAGCAACAGCTGGATCATCTGGCTCATAGCCGTGATGGTCGGTCTGCCGATCATCGGAGTGGCACTCTATTTTCTGTTCATTCTGCTTATGGTGATCATGGCATCCTGAAGGTTCAGCGAAGGGAAGCAGACGGTTTTGTCTGCATGAAATATGGAGCGATCCATGGCTACCCCGAAGTGATAAGAGGGGAACGGCCGTGAGTCGCTCATTTTTTTTATCGTGTATTGCGGAGCAGGCACACGTTGTAGTGCGGAAATATTCAGGGTGAATATTTTGAATCGGCGTAACATTCAGTAGATGTGCGAGTTATAGCAATATTCAAATATTCACTCCGGGAGGGGGTCCTGAGGTGAATATTGTGAATATCGGTGTAACGTACAGTATTACAGTAAGTTAGAGGCGAAATTCAATATTCAGGGTGAATATTTTGGAGCAGCCTCCTGAGGTGAATATTGCGAATATCGTTGTAACATACAGTAATACAGTTAGTTAGAAGCGAAATTCAATATTCAGGGTGAATATTTTGGAGCAGCCT
>CAYPBS010000061.1:0-4871 GCA_964409015.1 uncultured Sangeribacter sp. | reverse complement strand
AAAATGTTAAAATTTGTAAACAAAAATAATTCTGATAAAGTAGAGAATTTTTTTCGAACCGGCAGTATCGTAGGAATGGAAATAATAATTTAATTTTGCACTGTTCATGCGGAATGACGACGTAAAAGTCACGTCGGATTTCGCTGCCCTCATTTGTAAAAATTTGTTAACGGAAATGAATAAGAAAAATAAGCTGCTGAGCCTGCTTGTGGTGTTCCTTATGATGGTGGCGGCCGCCATTACGGTCAACAAGGCTGTCTTCAATACTGAAATAGAGAAATCGGAGGAAACATCCGGAAGCGCATCAGAGATGCCGGAAGCTGTCAGTGTACTCGGTGACGGCAAGGTTGTGATCCACACCGCGGACGTGCCGGGCGTGATCAACGGATATGCCGGTCCCGTCGACTTGGACATCTACCTCACCGACGGGAAAATTTCCGAGGTGAAGGCGCTTCCCAATACTGAGACTCCGTCATTCTTCAAGCGTGCTTCCGCGCTGCTTAAGTCGTGGGACGGGAAAACGCCTCAGCAAGCCTCCGGGATGAAGGTCGATGGTGTGAGCGGAGCGACCTACAGCTCTAACGCCATAATCAATAACGTCAATGCCGGACTGGCATACTACGACGGAGTGGCAGGTCAGTCTTCCGCTAAGGTTCCGTGGAAGATCTGGGTGGCTTTGGCCGTTACATTGGCAGCTTGCGTGGTTCCGCTCTTTGTCAGGAGCAAGGTTTACCATAATGTTCAGCTTGTGGCTAATATCGTGGTTCTGGGTTTCTGGTGCGGTCAGTTTCTCGACTACGCCATCATTCTGAAGAGCATTTCTCACGGATTTCTCTTTCCGGGAGGACTCGTGGTCTTGGTGATGCTGATCGCCGCGTTTGTCTATCCCTTGTTCGGGCATCCTCAGTATTATTGCACACATATATGTCCCTTGGGGTCGGCTCAGCAGCTTGTCGGCGAGCTGTGTGGCCATAAGATACACATTTCCGCCAAAGTGCTGAAAGGGCTTGATTGGTTCCGCAAGATTTTGTGGGCATCGCTGATGCTGCTGCTGTGGACTGACGTGCTGACGGACTGGATGGATCTGGAGCTGTTTCAGGCTTTCCAGTTTGAGTCAGCTTCGTGGTGGATCATCGGGACCGCGTGTCTTTTCGTGGTTCTCTCCGCGGTGGTTTCACGTCCGTACTGCCGCTTCGTTTGTCCTACGGGTTCACTTTTCAAGCGTGCTGAAAACATTGGATAAGATTTTATTATATATCCCTTAAAAATGAAAAATTCAACTTTTCTTATCATTATCCTCGCACTGGCTCTTGTGGTCGTATCCTACAAATGGATCAGTGCCACAGTGGCTCCGGAAGAATCTCCGGTATCGGCTTCAAACGCTGCGATAGAAAATATAATGACCCGGACGAGCATCCGCAGTTACTCGGACAAGAAGGTGACAGCAGAGCAGATTGACACGCTCCTGCATGCCGCCATGGCCGCTCCGACAGCGGCCAACAAGCAGCCGTGGCGTTTCGTGGTGATCGACGACCGGGAGCTTCTGGATTCAATCGGAGATAATTTCCATACGATGGCGATGGCTAAAAGTGCTTCGGTTGCCGTAGTTATGTGTGGAGATCTCAAGGCCACCTTAGAGGGTGAAGGGCGAGATTTCTGGATGCAGGATGTGTCGGCAGCTTCGGAAAATCTGCTTCTGGCAGCTCACGCCATGAGGCTTGGAGCCGTATGGTGCGGTATCTATCCGGAATCGGAACGGGTAAGCCGGTTTTCCGGCATGCTGAATCTTCCCCCGGAAGTTATACCAATGGCGTGTATATGTGTAGGTTATCCTTTAGGAGAGTCTACGCCCAAGGACAAGTGGAAGCCTGAATACGTACATTACAACAGTTGGGGTAAGTCAAAGGCCAAGTGAAGAGAGGATTCGCTTCGTGGCTCCGAGGTGGCTCTGAATAAAAGCGTCCGCTTTCCGGCCGGCGTCACGGCGTACCTCAGCGTCACGGGTGAGTCTGTCGAGGACTTCAGCGGCCTGCAGGCCATCGGCAATCGGAAAACCTCCACCGGCATCCGCAAGCCCCTTTGCCTCAAGAAACCGGCTGTGGTTAGGTCCGAAAACAACCGGGATTCCGTAGACGGCCGCCTCATTGATGTTGTGTATTCCGGTTCCGAAACCGCCACCTATATATGCAAGATCGGCATATCGGTATGCCGAAGAGAGCAATCCGAAGCAGTCGATGATGAGACAGTCGGCATCGGCAGCCTCGCCGGGTGAGTCCTCGATCTCGGACATAAGTTTCACGCGGAGAGGGCTGAGTTTCCGGCGCATTTCCTCTATGCGTCGCGCGTCGAATTCGTGTGGGGCTATGACCGCACGTACTTTGCCTTTATTATCCCGCAGCCAAGGGAAATAGACCTCTTCGTCGGCAGGCCAGCTGCTACCGGCCATAAGGACCGGAATGTTGTCGGCTGCTTTCCTCATGACCTGTATGGCAGGGATGTCGTGCGTGGTACGCATTATGTCCGTGACGCGGTCGAAACGTGTGTCGCCTGCTACGATAGCGTCCCGTATGCCGATGTTTTCCAGCAATTTCCGGCTACGTTCATCCTGCACGAAGATACGGGTGAACCAACGTAGCCAGAGAGCGTACCATCGACAGCCACGCCGGAAAAATTTCTGTTTCGGAGTGAAGGCTGCGCTGATAAGATATGTCGGTACGGAACGTCGGTAGAGCTCCTGAAGGAGGTTGCGCCAGATCTCGTATTTTACGAAGAATACTTTTTCCGGGTTGATGGCAGTTATCAGTCTCCGGGCATTGCGGGGTGTGTCGAACGGGAGATAGCATACGCAGTCAGCTCCGTCCCAGTTTTTGCGTACTTCGTACCCTGAAGGGGAGAAAAAGGTAAGTATGATCTTACAGTCGGGATGGCGTCGGCGCAGTTCTTCCATCAGGGGTCGTCCCTGCTCGAATTCTCCCAATGAGGCAGCATGCACCCAGATGTTACGGTCGTTAGGATTCACTTTACCGGCCAGTATACGCCACGTTTCCCGACGTCCCTTCATCATCAGTCGGGCCTTGCGGTTGCGTGGAGCCACACAGGCCACTGCGAGCCTGTAGGCCCGGATACCGAGGGTGTAGAGAGGGCGTTCGAAGGTCTGTCTCACTCCTTCGGCGGCAAAACCTTTTACCTCTTCGGGTCGAGGAATCCTCATGCTTCCGGGGCAGGAATAGTGTTGACGGCACGCCGGATACGGTCGATCACCTCCTCGCGGGGCATCAGCTCAGTGATGTCAAACATGTGGGGACCCCGACACGCTCCTACAACTGCCAGACGGAAGGCGTTCATCACGTTGCCAAGATGATATCCCTTGTCCGCGATCCACTGAAGAACAATCCTCTCGGCATTGGCAGAGGTCATGTCGTCGATACCTTCAAGGACATCAATGAGTTCGAGCATGATGGCCGGAGTCTCCGGTTTCCACCTTTTACGGACATCTTTTTCAGCATATTCCGTGGGAGGGCGGAAGAAGAAATCAGCCTGATCCCACAGTTCAGCGGGGAAATTCACACGGGTCTTCACCATGCCGGCAGCCCGGGCGATATATCCATCAGAGAATCCCTCGATACCTTTCTCACGAAGGACAGGCACAAAGAGCTTGCCAACTTCCTCGTCAGAGAGACGCATGAGGTATTCGTGGTTGAACCATTCCCCTTTCTTATAGTCGAATTTGGCACCCGCCTTAGAGCAATGGTCAAAGGAGAATCTGGCAGTTAGCTCGTCGATATCCATCAGCTCCGTGTCGTCGCCGGGATTCCAGCCGAGCAGAGCGAGGAAATTGATGAGAGCCTGCGGGAGATAACCGCGCTCCCGATAGCCGGAGGATATTTCGCCGCTCTTGGGGTCGTGCCATTCAAGCGGAAATACGGGGAATCCGAGCTTGTCTCCGTCTCGTTTGGAGAGTTTACCGTTGCCCACGGGCTTTAGGAGCAGAGGGAGATGCACAAACCGAGGCATCGAGTCGCGCCATCCGAAGGCCTCGTAGAGAAGGACATGGAGAGGAGCGGACGGGAGCCATTCCTCACCGCGGATCACATGGCTCACCTTCATCAGGTGGTCATCGACAATATTGGCCAGATGATAAGTCGGAAGATCGTCGGCACTCTTATAGAGGACCTTGTCGTCGAGTATGTCGGAGTTTATCACGACTTTACCGCGTACGAGATCGTCGACCACGACATCTACTCCCGGAGTGATGAGGAAGCGGACGACATATTGAGTACCCTCGTCGATAAGGCGTTTTACCTCCTCGGGGGGTAAAGTGAGCGAGTTGCGCATCGACTTACGGGTCGACGCATCATACTGGAAGTTGGGCTTCTCCTCACGCGCCTTCGCAAGCTCCCCGGGAGTATCGAAAGCGATGTAAGCCTTCCCGTTGTCAAGCAGTTCCTTCACGTATTTCCGGTAGATGTCGCGACGCTCGCTCTGACGGTAAGGGCCGTATTCACCACCCTCACGCACACCTTCGTCAATGCCGATGCCAAGCCACTGCAGCGACTCGTTGATATACTCTTCGGCTCCGGGGACAAAACGGTTGGAGTCGGTATCCTCGATACGCAGGATCATCTTGCCACCGTGACGACGTGCAAAGAGGTAATTATACAGTGCTGTACGCACACCTCCGATATGAAGCGGACCGGTAGGTGAAGGTGCGAATCTGACGCGAATCTCTTTATCTTCCATAATAAGTTTATTTCTCCTTGAAATGATGCGCGAAATTAGCAAAAAACCTCCATACAGCCAAACATGCAGAAGACCGAGGTGTAGGTTCGAAGACGGGACCGGCGTGAATCGTTTTGCGAGTGCCGGGGGAG
>CAYPBS010000060.1:0-4918 GCA_964409015.1 uncultured Sangeribacter sp. | reverse complement strand
TGAATTTGAAACAGGATTATAGAAGATGAAGACGACACTTAGGAAATATCTGCTCATCCCGATTCTGGGGTTGATGGTGATTGGACTGCCGGCTTGTAACGACAATGACGAGCCTTCTGATAAAACAACGCAGCGAATCCCCACGAAAAGCGAATACAGAAATGAAATCGCCGGCGACATGTGGCTCGTATGTGAGGTTCATTACATTAATTACCAAGGTATTGTAATGAGTTATGATGCGGGTACCGGAGGTTTTCTCGAAGCCATGTATATCTGCGAAGATGGTTTTGTCGGCTTCTATGACTCGAGCATGCTTTCAATTTTCAAAAAAACCGAGTACGATGCCGCTTCGGGTGTCGCAAAAATTGAGGTCCAAGGTGAAGAGCGCGTTTGTTATCAAATTGTCAACTGGAACAATGACTGGCTTCTTCTGGATTTCCCCATGTACTACGATAAAACAACAGGATTTGAGCCTACCGCGACCCGGATCACTCTTCGCAGGGAGCGGCATCCCGACATGTCACTGTGGATAGAGAAGTATCTTCCGGCCGGTTACGATCCTTCGGATTTCGGCTGGAATAAATAAGATCAGGCATAGAATTTTATACTTATGAAACTTAATAGACTTATTATACCCGGGATATTTTGCCTCCTGTTTTGTATCTTTTCCTGTACTGATGACAAAGATTCTCCGGATGGATCCACTGAGTCCAAGGAGTTTCCCTCCGCCCAACAATATGAGAGCAACATAAAGGGCTATCTTTGGGGCGTCTCAAGCTACTATTGTGTGGACTCCAGTGGCAAGGTGGTTTCCAATGAAATAGCGTCCAAGGTGCTGGATTCTCAGGATTTTAGTGAATATATCTACAAAGGGGTGTATTTTTGTGAGGACGGCATTATTTATTTTAAGGAGCGTGGGAAAAGGGGCATCTCAAAGTTGATTCCTATGGATTACGATCCCTCGGACGGATGGTTCAAGCTCGGATTCAGTTCTTCGGTCGCCAAGATGCGTATCGTGTCGTGGAACATGGAGGAGATTGTAGTGGAATTTCCTCCGGTGGAATATGCGGAAACGGGGGAATCAACAGAAGTGACCTCGCTCTTTCCGCGCTTCAAGGCGTCACGTCTTCCCAAGTCGGAGTACGCGCAGTGGGTGGCCGATTATCTGCCCAACAACTACGATCCGGAGGGATATGGGTTGAAATGATATCGGGGCGCTTCAGCCTTCAGGGGATTAATTACCGTGCTGAAGCAACAATTAAGAGCCTGAAGCGTTAACTATACGTGATGCATTGCACCAAGAGCAGATTCCATCGAATTGCGGGCGCCGTCGTGATGAGCCTTGTGGCTCTCCATACGGTGTCGCAGGTGCTTGCCGCTTCCGCTAAGGGTGGCGGGGCTTCCGGTGCGCTTCCGGCCGTTTCCGCCGCTTCAGTTTCCAAGGATCCAAAACTCTCCGGCACCTCGCGTCCGAAGCTGGTTCTTTCCATAGTTGTCGACCAACTTCGTACTGACTATCTTGAATACCTTGAGCATCTGATGGTTGACAACGGTTTCCGGAGGCTCATGGGCTCTGGGGTCTATCTGCGAGACGTGGAATTCGGTGTCAGTGGCCTTGACGCGGTCAGCGGTACGGCTCTTCTGTACACCGGCGCTTACCCCAATATCAATGGCGTCACCGGCTCCACCCGCTACGATGCGTCGGCTCTACGGAATGTCCCGGCCCTTTTCTCCTCCTCTGAAGGATATGGGCCGTCAAACCTTCGTCTCTCTACGATTTCAGACGAGCTGGCCATCGACGGCGCCGGGTTAGGCTTGATCTATTCCATCGCGACCGATGCGCAGCAGGCCGCCGTCATGGCGGGTCATGCGGGAAGCGGAGCCATAAGGCTGGATACGGACAAGGGTCAATGGTCTTCTATCCCTTACTACGGAACCTCCCAGCAGACTTCCATGATGCTCTCCCGACGTGCGGCTCTTTCCGCGCGTATCGATACGATGCAGTGGAAGCCGCTGCTGCCTGATCTGAACAGTTACCCCGGTATCCCGGCTCAGAAACGCCAGTATCCATTCCGGCATACATTTTCATCCCGTTCGCGCGAAGTGTATTCGATGTTCGCATCTTCAGCACGCGCCAACGAGGAGATAACTACTTTAGCGATCGATTGCATCCGTACTCTCTCGATGGGTAAGCGTGACGTGATCGACATGCTCAACGTCGCGTACACGGCAGCTCCATTCAAATATGTGAAGGATGGGGACTACAGGCTTGAACTTGAGGATACATATCTGCGTCTCGACCGGCAGCTCGCACGTCTGCTGGATGCCGCCGAGCATTATGTCGGTGCGGAAAATCTTGTCGTGATGCTTTGCTCGACGGGATACTACGATGACGCCACCATAGACGATCCGCGCTATCGAATCCCTTCAGGAGATTTCTCGACGCGCCGGGCCATGTCGCTTCTCAATTCGTTCTACTGCGCGCGCTACGGCAATGCGGATTATGTCTCCGCCTACGAGAACCGTCGCTTCCATCTCAATCATAAGCTTCTGCAGGAACGGGACATAGCTCCCCGGGAAGCAGCCGAGGCGGGAAAGGATTTTCTGGAGCGCATGAGCGGCGTCGCTCAGGCCTACACTACTGAGGAAGTCACAGCTTCCTCGCTCCCGGAGCTTCAGCCACTCCAGCGGATTACGGATCCTCAGAACGGTGGCGACATAATCATAGAGGTAGCTCCGGGATGGAATCTCATCGATGACACTACCGTTCCCACGACTAATATTCCGGTCAGGCTGTCGACAACCGAGACTCCGGCTTTTCTCATGGCTCCTTCAGTGGCTCCTGTGGTCATCGACACACCGGTTGACGCCACTGCTCTCGCACCTACTTTCAGCCGCTTGCTACGGATCCGTTCTCCAAACGGAGCGTCGGCCAAACCGGTGAAGATCTCCGGCGCCAAATAAGGCCGTGGCATGTCTTCCTTCACCCGCAGGCCGCTATCCGCGACTCTATTTCAAACCTTAATACACTTTAATCAGCAATTTACATCGGGTTTTCGATGGCTGTTCGACAAAAAATGGCTATCTTTGCCCGAATTTTGGCGGCCGGAGATACCGGATGCCTCAAAACACTCTAATCAAATGGCTTTTAGCAATATACTCAAAAAAATATTCGGCGACCAGAGCGAGCGCGCCGTGAAGCCCTTATGGGATCGTCTTAACAAAGAGATCAACCCTATATCGGCCGAGATCCAAAACATCAGCAACGACGAACTGAGAAGCCGAATCGACAATATCCGAAACGATATCCGTGGCGAGGCGGGCAAATACAAAGAGGAGATCGAGGAAACACGCCGTAAGATCGATACTCTTGACTACGACAAACGCGAGCCGCTGTGGAAGAAAATCGACGAGCTCAAGGAGAAATATTTCGATATGTATGCCAAGAAGCTCGACGCGGCTCTTCCGGAAGTCTTCGCTATCGTGAAGGAGACGGCACGTCGTTTCAAGGAGAACGATACAATCGAAGTTACCGCGACGGATGCTGACCGCGAATTGGCCGCCAAGGGGAAAGACTTCATCACCATCGACGGCGACAAGGCAATCTACAAGAATGAGTGGATGGCGGGCGGCAATCTCATGAAGTGGGACATGGTCCACTATGACGTGCAGCTCATCGGCGGACAGGTGCTTCACGGCATACTTCGCGACGGCAAGAAAACCACCAACAATATCGCCGAGATGGCTACCGGCGAGGGAAAGACCCTCGTGGCTACGCTCCCCGTCTTCCTTAACGCCCTGACAGGAGAGGGAGTGCATGTCGTTACCGTCAACGACTATCTGGCAAAACGTGACTCGGAATGGATGGGTCCTATCTACGAGTTCCACGGTCTCACCGTAGACTGCATCGACAAGACACAGCCCAACTCACCCGAGCGTCGCGCGGCATATCAGGCCGACATCACGTTCGGTACCAATAATGAATTCGGTTTCGACTATCTGCGCGACAACATGGCAATCCGGACTTCGGAGCTTGTGCAGCGCGCCGACCACTACTATGCGATCGTCGATGAGGTCGACTCAGTGCTGATCGACGACGCCCGTACTCCTCTCATCATCTCCGGTCCTGTGCCCAAGGGTGACGATCAGATGTTCGAGCAGTACAAACCCAACGTCGTAAAGGTTGTGAACGCCCAGAGAGAGCTTGCCCAGAAACTTCTCATAGACGCACGAAACAAGATTGAAGCGGCTCAGAGCGGAGATCCCGCCAAGATGGCAAAATATACAGATCCCGAGACCGGCAAACCTCTTTCGGCAAAACAGATCGAGGAAGATGGCGGCCTTTCGCTCTTCCGTGTGTTCAAGGCACTTCCCAAGTATCAGCCACTCATCAAATTCCTTTCTCAGGACGGCATGAAGCAGCTTCTCCTGAAGACGGAGGGGAAATACATGCAGGATAATAACCGCGAGATGCCCAAAGCCGTAGAACCGCTCTACTTCGTCATCGACGAGAAGAACCATAGCATCGAGCTTACCGACAAGGGTATCGAGGTGCTGACAGGCTCGGTTGAGGATCCGGAATTTTTCGTGCTTCCTGATATTGCCGGTGAGCTCTCACAGGTTGAAAATGAAAAAATCAGCGATGAGGAGAAAAAGGAGAAGAAGGAGAGTCTTCTCTCCAACTATGCCGTGAAGGCCGAGCGTCTGCATACGGTCAATCAGCTACTGAAGGCTTATACGTTGTTTGATCTCAATGTCGAATACGTGATCGATGACAATAAGGTTAAGATCGTCGACGAGCAGACAGGCCGTATCATGGAGGGACGCCGCTACAGCGACGGCCTGCATCAGGCAATCGAGGCCAAGGAGGGTGTGAAGGTGGAGGCAGCGACCCAGACGTTCGCTACAATCACCCTGC
>CAYPBS010000059.1:0-5229 GCA_964409015.1 uncultured Sangeribacter sp. | reverse complement strand
GCAGCGCGGCGTCGGATTTCCAAACGACAACTCCACCCAACCATAACGACCCGCAACCCGCGGGTCGAACCTTGTGATTGGCCATACTTGGCCAATTATTCCGATTAAACAAAACGACACAAATCCAAGCCCCATTATAAAAATCTACTAATCCTTGCTCGGCGCACAATTTATAAAACTCTTCTATACATTCTTATAATCATAATATAATACTACCTTCACCAACAAAATGTACCTCTTTTATCTCGACAGAATTATATGTTATACAACATACTATATCCCAAAAAGCTACTTAATACGCCACATCATTACAAATTACAACATAGTATCTTAAAAATAATTTGGTTATTCTAAAACTATTTTGTAACTTTGAGACCCTCTAATATTCATTTAACGCAATAATATCATCATGAAAGCAAAAACAACACTTAGACATTTCCCTATTTTGGCATTATTTATTATGTCATTCTTGTCCTTTGCCTCATGTTCCGACAAAGACTCCCCCATACCGGAACAAACGGACAATCAGGACACGAATGTTCCCGAAGATCCTATGGTAAAGGAGTACCAAGAGAAGATTGCCGGCTCCCTTTGGGTGGCGACAAACTTCAAAGCGGTCGATAGCGAAGGCAACTATACCGACCACGGAGGTGTATACGGAGGCATACCCATACCCAAATTTCTCTATACTGGACAAGACTGTATCTTGGAATTTTTCTATGGCGAATCCCAGAATCATTCAATATGGCTTTCCGGAACGATTGACCCCGAAACCGGATTGTTAGGAGCTAACTTGCCCCCTTATGATGACATCTATTTCGAAGCCATAGACGATGATATTCTCATTGTGCGTACAAATTGCAGAGAAGGCCATGATACGTACGGGAAAGTATTCTACAAGCGGCTCCCGGGCGGTTTCACTTCCGAATTATTATCTCTTTTCAGACCGAGCAACTTCAGCCCCGAAGAATTGAATCTGCCTCCCCTTGACGACAGAATTACCAAAGAGCTCTTTGAGGCCATAGCGGACGGCTATGTCTGGAGATCTCGCGGAGAGGCACAATGGCTCGATGAAGAAGGGAATACGGTCGCCTCCGGAGCGAAATTCGGAGTACAGCGACATGGCCTCCTATATATCGGCAAAGGGTTTTATCTCTATCCCTATAATAATAAAAGCTATATCGTTAAAGGTTCGTTCGACGAAGCAACCCACGCTATCGCTCCGATGCCGGAAGGCGAAACCCACAACACAATCTACATCGACCGTTTGGCTGCCGACAAAATCTATGTCCATTCAGGCAAAGGGCTCTACAAAGAAAACGGTGTGGTACGCAATGATGTCTCATACCATTACGATTACATCCTCTATCCCATGTCCTTGGAAGAATTCATCAACATGTATCCACCGGCAAACTACACCTTGCACGATTTAGGCCTCTGACATCCTCTCTGAACCACAAATCCGCATATTTGCCGATATGCGGATTTTTTTCTACTTTTGCGATTGTAATCCCGAACACAATTAAAGATAGAAATAATGGCTAAAACGCTCACTTTCACAGATTTTCGCTTCAATGACCAGAAGGGAGAAGTCTATCACGGCAAAGTACGCGATGTCTACGACATCGATTCCCAATATCTCGTAATGGTTGCTACGGATCGCATTTCGGCTTTCGATGTGGTGCTTCCAAAGGGAATCCCGTTCAAAGGTCAGGTCCTCAATCAGATAGCCGCCCAGTTTCTGGATGCTACCGAAGACATCGTTCCCAACTGGAAAGTAGCTGTCCCGGATCCTATGGTCACCGTCGGCATCAAGTGTGAGCCTTTCAAAATCGAGATGATCGTGCGCGGTTATCTCGCCGGAAGCGCTTGGCGTGAATACGAAGCCGGTGCCCGCGAGATATGTGGCGTGAAACTCCCCGACGGTCTGCGTGAAAATGAGCGGTTGCCGCACCCGATCCTTACCCCTACGACTAAGGCCGATGCCGGACACGACGAAAACATATCCCGCGATGAGATTCTCCGCAGAGGTATCGTTAGCGAAGAAGACTACGTGCAGATCGAACGCTACGCCCTCGCCCTTTTCGAGCGTGGTTCCGAAATGGCTGCAAATCGTGGCCTGATACTTGTCGACACGAAATATGAATTCGGAAAGCATGACGGAAAGGTCATTCTCATAGACGAGATCCATACTCCCGATTCCAGCCGCTATTTCTACGCCGATGGCTACGAAGACCGCCTCGCCAAGGGAGAACCTCAGCGTCAGCTCTCAAAGGAGTTTGTACGCCGGTGGCTCATGGACCACGGTTTCATGGGCAAGGCCGGACAGCAGGTACCCGAAATGACCGATGAATACTGCGAGGAAGTAAGCCGCCGATATATCGAACTCTACGAACATATCACCGGGGAGCAATTCGTACCCGCATCCGAGAAAAATCTCGCTGCCCGCATTGAGTCCAACGTCTCGGAAGTCCTGAAATCGATCTGACTTCACACCCGGACAAAACTCCTGACATGGCGGTTGAAGAGATAAAACCTTACGATAAAGACACAGGGAAGGCGCAACAGGTGGAGGAAATGTTCGACACCATTGCGCCCTCCTACGATTTCCTGAACCACGCCATGACGTTCGGCCTCGACCGCCTGTGGCGCAACAAGGCAATCAGGATTCTCCGGAAAACAATGAACGGCTCCCGGGATCTCGACGCACCCCGTTTACTTGATGTGGCCTGCGGAACGGGCGACGTCACTCTCTCTCTCCGCGAGAAGTTTCCCCGTTCGGATGTCGACGGAGTAGACCTTAGTGCCGGTATGCTCCGGCAGGCCGAAAACAAACTCCTCACACCCCGCTACGCCCGGTATGCCGGCTCCGTATCGTTCCGCGAAGCCGACTGTCTGGCGCTCCCTTTCGCCGACGCCACCTACGACGCCGTCACTGTAGCTTACGGAGTACGCAACTTCGAAAATCTGCAAAAAGGCTACCGCGAAATGCTCCGTGTACTAAGACCCGGCGGAACACTCTGTGTGATAGAGCTTTGCGAACCGGCATCTTGGCCCGTCCGTATTCTGTACCGTCTCTATTCCCGGTGTCTGATCCCCCTGATGGGGCGCATGATCAGCGGTGACCCTAAGGCTTATTCATATCTGCTCGACAGCATCAGAAGATGCCCTCAAAGAAAAGAGATGACAGCCCTGATGGAGAAGGCCGGCTTTACAGACACAAAATACCACACCCTCTTTCCCGGAACGGTTGCCGTCTATACAGGGCGTCACCCCTGACAGAATTTATTTTAACCCGACGGTCGCGGATTATTCAGACTTTTTTTGTAAATTCGCACTCAGAGCTTTTTCCGCTCTGTTCACTCAAACGATATATCCACAGACATGAAATATAAGAGAATACTTCTCAAACTTTCAGGGGAATCCCTCGCTGCAGACAAAGGACAAGGTATCGATGCCGACCGCCTCGCTCTCTACGCCCGGCAGATTAAGGAACTTTCGGCCGAAGGTGTCGAGATCGGAATCGTCATCGGAGGTGGCAACATATTCCGTGGCCTTTCCGGCGCAGCCAAAGGCTTTGAACGTGTCAAGGGAGACCAGATGGGCATGCTCGCCACGGTCATCAATTCCCTCGCCCTGCAATCAGCTCTCGAGACAATCGGCCAACCCGCCAAAATGCTCACCGCAGTCAACATGTTCCCGATCGGAGAACAATACTCCAAGCGCCGTGCCCTCGATGCTCTCTCGGCCGGCGAAGTGGCAATCATCAGCTGCGGCACCGGCAATCCCTTCTTCACCACGGATACCGGAGCTGCACTTCGAGCCATCGAGATTGAAGCCGACGTCATGCTGAAAGGCACACGGGTCGACGGAATCTACACCGCTGACCCAGAAAAAGATCCCGACGCGGTCAAATTTGACGAAATAACATACTCCGACGTTATTGCCCGGGGTCTCAAAGTCATGGACCTGACCGCCACGGCTTTATGCAAGGAAAACGGCATGCCCATCTATGTATTCGACATGGACACTCCCGGCAATCTCATGCGCATGATGCAGGGAGAACCCATCGGCACTCTCGTTAAACCCTGATTCCGACAACTATTTCCCCCCTTATCTCAATATCGAATCACACCCTTAAACCCAATCCCAATGGAAGTAAAAGAATATCTCCAGAACGCAGAAGACAACATGCAGCTTGCCGTCGATTATCTTGACGACACATTAAGCCATATCCGCGCCGGAAAGGCCAGCGCCCGTCTCCTTGACGGAATTAAAGTCGACTACTACGGAACGGCTGCCCCCATCTCCAACGTAGCCAACATCAGTGTCCCCGACGCCCGCACGATCGCTATCACACCTTGGGAAAAATCAATGTTCCGCGAGATTGAGAAAGCGATCATCAACTCAGACCTCGGTGTCACACCCGAGAACAACGGCGAAGTAATCCGTATCTCCATCCCCCCTCTCACCGAGGAACGTCGCAAACAGCTTGTGAAACAAAGCAAAAGCGAAGCCGAAAACGCAAAGGTGAGCGTCCGCAACGCCCGCCGCGAAGCAATCGACGGTCTCAAGAAAGAGGTCAAGAACGGCCTCAGCGAAGACACCGAAAAAGATGCTGAAGCACAGGTCCAGAAGATTCATGACAAATACATGAAGAAGATCGACGAGGTTTTCAGCGCCAAAGAGAAAGAAATCCTCACAGTCTGAGACATCAGTCCAAGCCTCCTCTCACAGTTTTATCCCCTCCCGCCGCCGCTCATTAAGCTATTTTTTTGTAATTTCGCAGCGCGTAAGAGTGAATATGAGAGACAGACCGGCATAAAAGCTGCCGGCACAACGATAGAGAAAATATTTTCAAAACACTATAATCCAATATAATCTCAACAAGTATTATGGTAAATTATAAAGACCTTGGCCTCGTCAACACCCGCGAGATGTTCAAGAAGGCCATCAAGGGAGGCTACGCAATCCCGGCATTTAACTTCAACAATATGGAGCAGCTTCAGGCTATTATCAAAGCTGCTGCCGAGACAAAATCACCCGTCATCCTTCAGGTTTCCAAGGGCGCGCGCAACTACGCCAACCCCACACTGCTCCGCTACATGGCTCAGGGAGCCGTGGCTTACGCCAAGGAACTCGGCTGGGAGAAACCCGAAATCGTACTCCACCTCGACCACGGCGACAGCTTCGAGCTCTGCAAGGACTGCATCGACAACGGTTTCTCTT
>CAYPBS010000058.1:0-5413 GCA_964409015.1 uncultured Sangeribacter sp. | reverse complement strand
CAGGAAAACCACCGACTAAAATAACGACCCGCAGCGCGGCGTCGGATTTCCAAACGACCCTGCTACCTACGACCCTGTGACCCGCAGCGCGGCGTCGGATTTCCCCACATCCGCCCTCCGACGGGCGGATAACCCTGTGATTTGCCATAATTGGCAAATTTTCCCTCCTCCCACCCACATAAACGCATCTCACCCCGGCGGATATATTTTTTTGCATCCACAATTGTAAAAATATCACGATTTTTATCTAAATTTGCATGGGTGGTACCATTTTGGTCGTATCACCCTGCAACACATTGATTATCAAACCTAATTCAGATATGAACAAGAAGATCCTTCTGCCTGCCCTCTGCTTAGTGGCGCTTGGCATATCCGGCTGCTCCAAAAAAGTAGGGCAGTTCAAGAGCGACTTTTTTACTGTCAATCCGACTCCGCTCGAAGTTCAGGGTGAGGCTGTCCCCGCGACAATCACAGGCCGAATTCCCGCTAAATTCATGGTAAAGAACGCAAAGGTAGAAGTCACTCCCGTTCTCGTATATGCCTCCGGAGAAACCCAGTCGATTCCATACCTGCTCCAAGGTGAGGACGCACGCGCAAACGGTACAGTGGTCAGCTTCCTAAACGGAGGTACCGTAGCAATCCCCTTCAACGTGGCCTATAACGATGCCATGGAACGTTCAGACCTCTATCTGGATTTCACAGTAGACCAGAACGGTAAGATCTACGCCCTCCCCAGAGTGAAAGTAGGCAACGGCGTCATCGCCACAGCAACCCTCGCTTCCGCTGCCGATGTCACTCCCGCTATCGCCAAGGACAACTTCCAGAAAGTCATCAACGAGAAATACTCCGCAGACATACACTTCCTTATCAATCAGGCAAACATCCGTTCATCCCAGACCGATTCCGAGCAGTATAAGGACCTCAACAAACGTCTGCTCGACGCCGCAGCAGCCGAAAATCAGGAGATTGCCGGTGTAAACATCAGCTCCTTCGCATCCCCTGAAGGATCACTCGAATTCAATACCGCACTCGCCGAAAAACGAGAAAAAGCCACCACTGCCCTGATGGAGTCACAACTTAAGAAAGACAAAATCACCGAATTCGGCGAGCTCACCTCACAATTCACCCCCGAAGACTGGGAAGGATTCCAGAAACTCGTCGAAGCAAGCAACATTCAGGACAAAGGACTTATACTCGAAGTGCTCCGCATGCAGAAAGACCCCGAAATGCGCGAGAAAGAACTCCGGAACCTCTCCAGCGTATTCAGCGAGCTCGCAGATCAGATCCTGCCGCAGCTCCGCTACTCCCGGGTGATGGCTTCAATCAACGTCATCGGAAAAAGCAACGAACAGCTCGTCGAACTCTTCAACACCGACCCATCACGCCTCACCGCCGACGAAATGCTCTACATCGCCACACTCACCGACGACAACAACAAAAAGATGGAGGTCTACAACAAAGCATGCGAAATCTTCCCCAACGACTTCCGTAGCTTCAACAATCTCGGTGTCACCCAATACATTGCCGGAGACTACGAAGGCGCTCAAGCCAACTTCGAACACGCACTCCGCCTGAACCCACGCGAGAAAGAGAGCGAGATGAACCTCGGACTCATCTCCATGCTTAACGGAAAGTACAATCAGGCCTACGAGAAATTCGGCCTCGCCGCAGACCTCCCCGAAATCGGTGACGCTCTCGGTCTCTACTACCTCTCGCAGGGCAACCTCCCCGCAGCCGTCACATCTTTCGGCGACACAAAATCCAACAACGCCGCTCTCGCACAGCTCCTCAGCAAAGACTACACAAAGGCCCGCGCAACTCTCACATCAATCCCCGACCCTGATGCCACGACATACTACCTCCTCGCAGTCGTAGGCGCCCGGACAGGCAACGAAAACACCGTGATGAACAATCTCCGTCAGGCCACACGCCTCAACCCCAAGATGCTTCAGAGAGCCAAGAACGACCTCGAATTTGCAAAATACAACCTGTCATATCTCTGATTTTATCACGATATCAACCCCTACATTGACCGGTGTGTCGGAATTACAAAAATCCCGGCACACCGTCTGAAATTTATATCCCGCACCTCCGGCATCACGCCAACTGCAATCTACCCACATAACACATGACCAACGACAACACCCCCGGCAGCACATCCTCCGCAAAACACATCCTCTCCCTTATCCGCTCCCGAACCGTATATCTGGCGAAAGACTTCTGGAACAATCTGAAAATCACGGACCTTGAACCCGAAGAAAGCACAATCGACAGCATCCGGGCCGGCATGTCGTTCCGCGGATCCCAGCTCCTGATCCTCATTCTCGCAATCCTCGTAGCCTCACTGGGACTCAACACCGACAGCATACCCGTCATCATCGGCGCCATGCTCATTTCCCCACTCATGGGCCCCATCATCGGCATGGGACTCGCACTCGCCATCAGCGACTACGATATGCTCCGCAGAGGCCTCAAAAACATATCCTTGGCCGTCGCAGGTTCTGTAATCGCTTCCGCTCTCTACTTCCTCATCTCTCCTCAGTACGAAGGCACCTCACAGCTGCTCGCACGCACATCCCCGTCGATCTACGACGTCTTTATCGCCCTTTTCGGTGGAGCCGCCGGAATCATCAGCATCGTCGTCCGCAACAAAGGACAGGTAATGCCCGGCGTAGCCATCGCAACCTCACTCATGCCTCCGCTCTGTACCGCCGGCTACGGCCTCGCAACCATGCAGATGAACTTCTTCCTCGGAGCCTTCTACCTCTTCTTTACAAACTGCATATTTATACTTGTCGCCACATGGATCGTGGTCAAGGTGCTGAAGTACAAGCCCGCAGTCTACGCCAACCGGCAGCGCGCCCGAAAGGTAAGGAAAGTCGTCTACATCGTCATCACCCTCACCTTATGCGTCTCGGTCTACCTCACCGTAGCCATGATAAACAAGAGCATCTTCCTCCGCAAGGCTCAGGACTTCGTGCAGAACGAGATGGTCTTCCCTAACACTCAGGTACTCAACCACTCCGAATACGTCACCAACGGCAAGCGACACATCGACGTCACCCTGATCGGCGAAGCCCTCAATACCGACTCACTCAAACTCGCCATGTATCAGAAGCTTGACTCCGCCGGAATGGGAGGCACAATCCTCAATATCCGCCAAGGCTTCGCCGCCGCCGTCAATGGCCACGAGACTCCGCGCGACATCGCCGACCTCTACTCCGCCATGCAGAACGAAATATCGCGCCGGCAATCCACCATCGACTCGCTCAACGACATCATCAGGACCCGCACTCACTTCAGCGACGAAGCTCCCGTCATCGCCCCCGAAGTAAGAGCCGTGTTCCCGCAGGTGCGCGACATCGCGCTCTCGTCAATGATCATCGCCGCCGCCAATCCTTCGGAAGCCGTCACCGGCAGAGCCGAGCCCGCCGACGTGCCCGACACGGTGAACATCGCCTTTGTCAACGCTCCCGCAGGCCTCACGGCAGCCGAACGCGAGAAGCTCGCCCGCTACATCGAAGCGCGCCTCAATCAGCCGCATGTGCACGTCAGCGTCAATCCCGCGAATTATCCGTGGAGGAAATGACGGTTTTTGCCGAAATTATTTTTGTTTACAAATTTTAACATATAACCCTATCTACCCACTCCTGAAGATGAGTCCGCGGGTCCGGTAAGGACCGGCAGAGAGCATCTTCCAAAACCGAAAAGATCCATGGCCGGAATTAAAGCCCTTGCCAAAGAGACCGCCATCTACGGCGCCAGCTCCATCGTGGGACGCTTCCTCAACTGGTGTCTCGTCCCGCTGTATGTCTATCTCTTCCCAACGGAGGAGTACGGAATCGTGAGCTATCTTTATTCGTTCACGGCGGTTGCGCTCGTGATCCTGAACTACGGAATGGAGACCGGATTCTTCCGCTTCGCATCGCGCCATGAGAAGCCGGAGACGGTCTATACGACGTCGTTGCTGGCAGTCGGCACGACGTCGCTGCTCTTTGTGGTTCTGCTGAGCGTCTTCATCACTCCGATTGCATCAGGGATGCGACTGAAGGGCCATCAGCTCTACATTCTGCTTCTGGGAATCATCGTGGCCATCGACGCTTTCAGCAATATCCCTTTCGCTTATCTGCGCTACAAGCGTAAGGCCGTGAGATTCGCGACCATAAAATTCGCCAACATCGGCATCAACATCGGGCTCAACCTTTTCTTTCTGCTACTGTGTCCGAAGCTTCAGGAGAGTTGTCCGCAGCTGATCTCTTGGTTCTATGCTCCTTTGGGAGGGGCGGCCTTCGGCATCGGCTGGATCTTTGTGGCGAATCTGATCTCCACGCTCTGCGTTCTGGCCATGCTGGCACCTCAGCTTGTGGGTCCGCGTTATACGTTCGACGGCTCGCTTCTGCGAAGGATGCTCGGCTACAGCTGGCCGCTACTTATTCTCGGCGTGGCGGGTATCATGAGCCAGAACATGGGACAGATGCTGATTCCGTATCTCTTCAGCGATCAGACAGCGGCGCGTTCGATGGTGGGAATCTACGGAGCGAACATCAAGATTGCGATTGTGATGGTGATGTTTACCCAAGCGTTCCGGTATGCCTACGAGCCCTTCATTTTCGCTCAGGACAAGGGGAGGAGCGGCGACAAGCGTCCGGGCAACAAGGCTTATTGCGACGCCATGAAATTTTTCGTCATCTTAGGTCTTTTCATCTTCCTTGCGGTGATGTTCTTTCTGCCGTTGATAAAGCATTTCGTGAGCCGGTCGTACTGGGGAGGTCTGGATGTGGTGCCGGTGATGATGGCAGCCGAGCTGTGCTGCGGAGTGGCCTTCAATCTCTCCCTGTGGTATAAGCTCACGGACCGCACGCAGTGGGGGATGTACCTTTCCGTGGGCACGTTTATCATCATGCTGGCTCTCAACATCATATTCGTACCGCTCATCGGTATCCCGAACGGCTACATGGGGAGCGCGTGGGCAGCTCTGATAAGTTATTTCATAATGATGATGGCCAGCTGGCTCATCGGGCGTCACTACTATCCGCTTGCCTACGAGCTTCGGACGATGGGCGCGTACCTGCTCCTTGCCGGAATACTTTGGGGAGTGGGGACGTGGGTGTGTGCCTTTCCGGGTCATCCGTGGCTGATGTACCTGACGAGGAGCGGGTTGCTTACATTCTATCTTGTCATGATAGCCCGCTTCGAGCATCTGCCGCTCCCCATCCGCCGGCGTCGCTGAAAGCGCTAAATAAGCTCACGGCTCTTTAGCATAAAGCCTTGCTTACCTCAATAATTTTTTGTAATTTTGCATTCGCCAGCCCGCGTAGAGGGTCTTTTGACACTTTTATAGGGAGGGTAGACATATTGCAAGGCGTAATTTGCGCTTTTGTTCTGACTGGGTAGAATCTGGAAAATTCAACAA
>CAYPBS010000057.1:0-5425 GCA_964409015.1 uncultured Sangeribacter sp. | reverse complement strand
TTCCTTGCGCTACCCAGAACGAGCTTAACGGCGAGGATGCCAAGCAGCTTATCGCAAACGGCGTGATGCTCTGCGCTGAGGTTTCAAATATGGGCTGTACCCCTGAGGCTATCGATGCGTTTATCGAAGCTAAGGTACCGTACGCTCCGGGTAAGGCCGTGAACGCCGGTGGCGTGGCTGTATCGGGTCTTGAAATGACTCAGGATGCCGAGCATCTCATGTGGACAGCGAAAGAGGTTGACGACAAGCTCCATCAGATCATGGAGTCTATCCACCATGAGTGCGTGAAGTACGGCAAGCAGCCCGACGGCTATATCAACTACATGAAGGGTGCCAACATCGCCGGCTTCATGAAGGTGGCAGACGCCATGATGGGTCAGGGTATCATCTGATAAGTCATTTAGGATAATTAGTAAATATCGAAAATCGGTGTGCATCGTCTTCGGGGCGATGCACATTTTTTCTATAATGGAGGCAGTCGTTACAGGAGCGGGAGAAAGGTTGAGGAGCGGGAGGGGACAGATCCGCATGCAGTGAATTTTCTTATTGATTATGTCGTTTTTTTTTTTTTCTTTGCAGGTAAAATACATTAATCAATATTCATATTAACCTAATCATTCCCCAGACAATGAAAAGACTCTTATTATCTTCTCTGCTGTCTACGGCTACACTTGCCGCAGCATTGGCGGGAACGTATGATTCAGTGAATGTCGGAGGATTCAATTACACCTTCAATGCGGCCGACAAGACCGCAACGGTGGAGTCGAGGGCATACGCTCTCAGCCTACCGTACACTGGAGACATCGTAATTCCTTCGACAGTGGTATATCAGAACGTGACCTACACCGTAACCGCTATCGGACAGTATTTTGTATCTGACTATGAGGAGGATGTCACAAGCGTGACAATTCCTGAAACCGTGACGACGATCGAAAGCTATGCCTTCGACAGTTGCTATCTCAAGGAGCTCGTGATTCCCAATTCGGTAGTGACGATCGGATCCGGTGCCTTTGAATACTCGGAGCTCGAGAAAATCACACTCGGTTCGGGCGTGAAAAGTATCGATGGCAATGCCTTCAAGAATTGCAGCTACCTTAAGGAGGTGACATCGCTTGCCACGTCGCCGGCCAACATCTCCGCTACAACCTTCCCCAGCAACATCAAATCGAACATCACCCTGAAAGTACCTTCCGGAACGATCGCTGCCTATCAGGGTGCAGCCAACTGGTCCGGCTTCAAAGCCTACGAGGAGATTCAGGGAGGGGATACCCCCGAACCGGAAGTAAACAAGATCCAGTATCAGGGCGTATGGTACGAGCTGGATCACACCACCGGCGAAGCCACGGTCATGACGGTCTATAAACTTATCGACAGCGGCGTCCTGAGTGCATATTATTCCGGCGATCTGACTATACCTGAGACTGTCCCCTGCAATGGCCGCGATTATACGGTCACGGCGCTGGGCGACGAGTGCTTCTGGCAATGTCAGCTCACTTCACTCCAACTACCCTCCACGCTGAAAAAACTCGGATGGGAATCATTCTACAATATCACTACCCTGACGGAGCTCGTGATTCCGGATCTTGTGGAGGTGATCGAGCATGGAGATTTCTGGGCAGCCGGAATGAAGAGCGTGACACTCGGCTCCGGAGTGAAGACCATCGAGGAGGATGCCTTCAACACCGCCTACAACCTCCAGTCGCTCATCATGAAAGCAACCACTCCGCCGGCTCTCAATGCTACCGGTATTCCCGCCAACGTGAAATCCCATACGACCCTCTACGTGCCCAAAGGGACGATAGACGCCTATAAGAGTGCGCCAAACTGGAGTGGCTTCTTCGACTACAAGGTCGAGACCAAACCGATAGAGAACCCCGTCCTGATAGATGGTATCTACTACACATTGCGCACCGGCGCATACGATGGCGCCGACGACACACTCGTATGCTCCGTGGCTTGCCCGACACCGACCGGAACCGTTAACGGCGACGAGTATCAAGGGGAGATCAATATACCCGAGTTCGTCACTTACGACGACCAGCGATATGCCGTGACCTCCATCGACTGGTACGCTTTCCGCGATCAGACACTGGTGACGGCCGTGACATTGCCCAACACGATCAAGACTATCGGCAACAGCGCTTTCCAGAGTACCGCCATCACCAAGATAACCCTTCCGGAGAGTGTGAAGACGCTGGAGAATTATGTCTTCATGAGATGTAATTCCCTTACGGAGATAACCACGCTGAATCCTGTGCCTCCGACCGTCAGCTCCACTACATTCTCCTCTTCCCTCACATCCGTATGTAAGCTCTACGTGCCCCGCGGCTGCGAGCAGGCCTATAAGAACGCTCAATACTGGAAGGACTTCAGCAGCATCGAGCCGGATCCCAATTCCCCGATCCGTCCCGAGTCCATCACCCTTTCAAGGACCCACGCCACACGCCTCGTCGGCGACACCTTTACCATCACAGCCACGATCCTGCCCGAAGACGCCACCGACAAGAGTGTGGAGTGGAAGTCGCTCAACCCCGAGGTTGCGACAGTCGACGCCTCCGGAGTAGTGACACTGGTCGCAGCCGGGCGTGCCAACATCGAAGCCATCTCCAACGGCGACCGGACCCTCAGCGCGATGTGCGACGTACTCTCCATCACGGCGGAGGCCGAAGTCGACGGAATCAATTATCGCTTCGTGATAGACGAGGAGAACAAACTCGCCGACGCCTACGTGATAAGAAAAACCTCCGGCTATTCCGGAGACATCGTCATCCCCTCCATGGTCACCCATGCGATCAACTTCGGCGTGAAAGGTATCGATCAGAATTCATTCTCCCTGATGTCGGAAGTCACCTCCGTGACAATACCTTCGAGCATCGAGTCCATGGGCTTCAATGCTTTCAGGGAGTGCAGCGGTCTGCAGCGTGTCAACATATCCGACATCTCCCGATGGGCCAACATCGATTTCCGGGACAAACAGGCCAATCCGCTGCAGTGTGCCGGCAACCTGTATCTCAACGGCGAGCTCGTCACCGAGCTTACTATCCCCGGTAGCACCGAGACCATCAAGTCATACGTATTCACCGGTCTGAAGTCCATGACCTCACTGAAGCTCGAAGAGGGTGTGAAGAGTATCGGTACAAGCGCGTTCGAGAAATGCTCCTCCATCACGGAGGTATCTCTTCCGGAGTCGGTAGAAGAGATCAAGATGTCCGCTTTCGCCGACTGCACAAGCCTTGTGTCCATCAATCTCCCGGCCTCACTGAAGAATGTCGAGACAGGTATCCTGAGCCGTACCGCCATCGAGGAGATCGAGATTCCGGAAGGTGTGGAGTACATCAACAATCAGGCCTTCCAAGGATGCAGCCGGCTTAAGAGCGTTACGCTCCCTTCCACCCTCGAGATGATATACATGCTCGTATGGGACGGTTGTACCGAGCTTTCCTCAATCTCGTGCCATGCCTCCGTACCACCCGCATTCTTCCAAGCAGCCGGTTTCGGAGACTATGCGATGGCGTTCCCGACCTCGATCTTCTCCACATGCTCCCTTAAGGTGCCCGAAGAGAGTGTAAGCACATACAAGACTGCCGAGGGGTGGAAGAATTTCCTTCTCATCAGCGCTTTAGATCCGGAAGAAAAGGGTGTAGAGGCTGAGATAGACGGTCTGCTCTATGAGCTCTACGAAGAGTCCAAGACAGCAACGCTTATCTATATGTCTACTTACAGCGGTGAAATCACGGTGCCCGCCAAAGTGACGTATGAGGATGCCGACTACGATGTGACGACTATCGGCGCCGGAGCCTTTGACGGACTCGAGGCCGTGACAGCCATTACGCTGCCTGAAAGTATCTCCAAGATCCGTGCCCGCGCCTTCGCCGGGACATCGGTAGATGTGTTTACCGTTCCTCAGGCTGTCACGGAGATTCCGGAAGAGATGATGGCCGATTGCACCGGTCTTATTTCGCTCTCACTGCCCGACAATCTTCTCCGGATCGGCGAGAAAGCCTTCTACGGCTCGCCCAATATCCGCTACATCTTCTGCAATAATGCCGGCACAGGAGAGGACCACGTGCTCCCGATGTTCACCACCTATCCGGATGATCCGACAGATTACGGTCAGGCGTTCTCGACCGAGATATGGCCCGACTGTATGCTGGTTATCCCCGCCAACATGTTTGCCAACTACAAGAAGCAGGCCGGCTGGAAGAACTTCCGCTCATGGGGCTACTGGCATGACTACGACATCATGCCTCAGTCCGTGGTTCTCACCCCTTCAGAGCTTAAGGGAGCGGAAGAGACAACACTCACTACGGCTCCTTCCGTGGAGCCTGCTGACGCCACTGTATTCAACTATATCCTTACCGGTGGAGATCCTGAAATCGCCACCATCAAGGTAGATAAGGATGAAAACGATAAGACTGTCTACAGTGTGGAACTGCTGAAGGAGGGCGAGACCGCAATCACCGTTTACTGCGGACTCCTTAAGAGCGTTTGCACAATCATCTGCGACAACAGCCTGAGTGTGAACGGTATCGATGCTGATCCGGAAACCCGATGGTTTGATCTCAACGGTTTTGAGCTTAAGGCACCCGTGAAGGGGCAGCCCATGATACGGGTAAGGAACGGAAAATCAGAGAAAGTGATCATGTTCTGAGTCTTATAGTTTCAAATAAAGCGAAGTGCATCGCCCGCAATGGACGATGCACTTTTTTTTCATGGTCCGGACACTTCTATCCGACCCAGAAGATAGAGGGAAAGTGCGTTTCAGACCGTATAATCGACACAGGCACGCGATTCCTTGAGTGGAGCAACGATAGCGGCAGCAGCCACGTGGTCGGGATGCTTGGCATATTTTTCCACATCTTCCATGCTGTCGACTAAAGCGCTCAGAACCACGTCCCAGCTTTCCGCAGGATTTTCGTTGATACCGACCTCCATTGCGCGGAGTACGTCGATCTTTTCCGGCAAGGCCAAGAGTGCGTCGCGGAAAGCTTCCGAAGCAGCCCGACGCTCCTCGGGACTGCCTTTGAGTTTGAATGTCACGATATGCTTTACCATAATATTTTAAGGATTTATTTTTGCCAAGGATATTATCCTCGGGATATAGCAGGGTAACAGAGGTCAGACGGATTCTGCAGGATAGAGTCGCTCGCGGGCTGCAGCGACACGGTCGTCGGTGATGTAGTCGTCGTAGTCCATGATCTTGTCTATTGCTCCGCCGGGTGTTAGCTCGATGATACGATTGCAGATTGTCTGGATAAACTCGTGGTCATGGCTCGACATCAGTATGATTCCCTTGAAGGCCTGCAGGGTATTGTTGAAGGCCTGAATGGACTCGAGGTCAAGGTGGTTGGTGGGGGAGTCGAGTACGAGGCAATTGGCATCAGTGAGCATCATCTTGGCGATCATACAGCGTATTTTCTCTCCA
>CAYPBS010000056.1:0-5948 GCA_964409015.1 uncultured Sangeribacter sp. | reverse complement strand
GGGGGGGAAGTCCGACTCGGGGTTGGGGAGACAGAATAAGGCTACACGGTGTGCAGCCTTAAGTGTGGGTGGTTGACTTTGTGTGTGGTCAACCACCGGTTTCTATTAATTTGGTCCTCAGTGGAGGAATCAGAGGTTGTTGGCTTTACGTTCGAAGTAGCCCTGATCCTTGCCGCAGACGGGACACTTCTTGGGTGCGTTCGCGCCTTTGTAGACGTATCCGCAGTGCATGCATTGCCATTCCTGCTCGGGATTTTCGGATGAGAATACCTGCTCGTTGGTCATCTGTTCGAGTAGGGCGAGATAGCGTTTTTCGTGTTCTACTTCTACTTTGCTGACGAGTTTGAAGAGGGATGCGATCTTTGGGAAACCTTCTTCTTCGGCTGTTGAGGCGAAGTTTGTGTAGAGGTCGCTCCATTCCTCACGTTCTCCTGCGGCAGCTTCGCGCAGGTTGGTCATTGTGTCGGCTACGACACCTGCAGGGTATGCTGCGGTGATTGTCACCATCCCGCCTTCGAGCTGGGAGAAGAAGAGCTGGGCGTGGGCAAGCTCCTGTTTGGCTGTGATCTTGAATACTTTGGCTATCTGACGATATCCTTCCTCTTTGGCTTTCTTGGCAAAGAGGGTATAGCGGTTGCGTGCCTGACTTTCGCCGGCAAAAGCTGCAAGAAGATTTTTCTCAGTCTGTGTGCCTTTAATAGATTTTTCCATAGTATACAATGTTTGTATGTTTTCGTTTGCTGTTTATTTTACGTTGTTATAACCTGCCGGATGATGAAAATGTTCACGGGTCAGGGGAATCTTGCGTCGACTATGGTTATGGTTGGATCGAGGATGGATGCGTGAGGTGTGATGAGGGTGCATGTGCGTCCGTCGGAGATTGTAAATGTCTGAGTACGATAGCGTGAGAGGATTACCCGTCCGGATGCGTCGGTAAGTTCTATGATCCCTTTAGAGGGATAGGGGGGTGCGTCGGTAAGAGCTACAAGGGCCCGGCGATAAATGCAGAGTCCGGGGGTGGAGGCTGTGAGGCGGGCTTTCCCGGGTTCGAATCCGCGAAGAACAGTGGGGAGAACGGTAAGCTGCTTGCCGATGTTGTCGCCGGTATAATAGCGGCTGAACATCTCGCGGGGGACAAATTCATGGAATTGTCTTACGGTGGTTTTGAAGAGGGTGAGATCAGGGCGGGGTTCGATAAGGTCTATGTATACGTCTCCGGAGGGTGAGGCTGAGAAGAGTCTCTCTATACGGTGGAATTGGGTGAGGAGACGTTTCTGGAGCGTGATGGCTGCGGCAAGGTGGAGGATAAGGAAGAGGAGAATAAGTATTGATAGGGATTTCGAGATTATCCGGGGGAGTCGCGGGAGTCGGGGGGAAAGGAGACGTATCGTGGCTATTCCGGTGAAGAGGATTGCCGGGGTCGTGATTCTGGGGCCGCAGTAGAATAGCAGGGCAATGGCGGTGGCTACTGTTATAAAGGTGGTGAAAAAGAGGATTACGGAGTTTTCTGAGGGAATCTGTTTACGAGAAAAGAGCCGGGTGCAGAGGAGTGTGGCGAAGTAGAGGATAAGGATTGCTGCCAAGGGACCGAAATGGATGATAAGTTCGGTAAGGGGATAATCGGGTGAGGGTGTGGAGGTGGTGTAGAAGAGGCGGTTCCATATTGCGGGGGAAAGAGCGGTCATGGCTGTGCCGGCCGCCATGGCAAGGAAATATCTCAGCCGTAAGGTTTTTTTCTTCGGGCCAATGAGTGTCACGAGGGCAGCGGCTGAGAGAGGAATACCGAATCCTTCGTGCATCCATCCGGCGACGAAGCATAACACCAAGGCGCAAAATGCCGGAAAGCGTCCTTTTACTTTCTCGGGCGCGAGCATTACTACGGCTGCCCACACAGCTGCTGCGGCGGCCCAGATGTAGTTGATGCCGTAAGTGAGGATAAGCAGATAGTCGTACCAAGGGAGTCCGATTGTGCAGAAAGCGAGGATGAGGTAGCTCCACAAGCCGCCTGAGCGTACATTGGCAAGGCGACAGCTTCCGAGGACGAGAAGGAAGAATACAAGCCCGGTGAGGATATTATAGACGAATTTCGGAAAGAGGGCGAGAAAGAGGGGTGAGATGATGGCTCCGAGGCGTCCGGTGTCGGTGGAGAGGCGGCTCTGCAGAATCTCGCAGGCGGCGGAGAAGGTATCGGGGCCGGGAGGGGTGTGTATGCCGTCGAGAAACCAGAGGTCGTCGAGGGCGAGCGGCACGAAGAAGAGAAGCGCCGAGAGGAGTCCTGAGACGAGGGCACAGGCCACAAAAAAAACCGCAGCCCCCTTGTGGGGGTGTCGCAAGGGGGCTGATATGCGGTTATGTAAGATGTCCACTTCTGGTGTTTCTCAGAGAATGGGTGTGACGGTATATCCGCGTTTCCGGAGTCCCTCGACAAGACCGCCGTCGCCATAGAGATGAAGCGCTCCTACGGCTATGAAAAGGGGTTCGGCCGTCATCATGGCGGGAAGTTTCTCAAGCCATGCTTCGTTGCGACGATTGAGCAGCAGCTCAAAGAATTCGCTTTCGGACTTGGATTCGGCCTCCTGAGCGATGCGCCAGATGGCGTCGGCATCACGAGAGAGATATGCCTCGGTGAGTTTGCGGGTGCCTTCCATTATCTCGTCGGGATTCTCGAGGGTCTCCACGAGAGACTGAGCCTGCCGGTCGAGCGGGATGATGTCGAAAAGGACATGAGCCTGAAAATCGGCGGTTTCAAGTCCGGCCACGTTTATGGAATCGAGCCGGGCGACTTTCTGGAAGTACGTGTCGAGCTGTCCGGCTGTGGGCATTTCTTTGGCAGCGAGGATGGCAGAAAGGGTCATCTCGGCGGCTGCGGGCTTCATGGGTTCGAGCATTGACAGGGTCATGCCTCCGGTGAGAGCCGAGAACACGCTGTCGACAGAGGCGTATTTCTCAGCCGGGATAAGACGGGAAAGGGTGCTGTCGGCCGGAGCCATCATGTGGGGCTGCATGTCGGCGGCGAGAGCCATGGGGTTGTCTCCCATCACGAGCTCACCTACCACGCAATTCACGTCTTTCAACGCTTCGTTGACCTGAGGCATCGATTCGAGGATAGATTCGGGGGCGAAATGGTGAGTACCGAAGATGTAGGAGGGTTTCTCGAGTCCGGCGCCCTCGACCTTATAGAAAATCTGGCCTTGGCAGTGGAGTACGGCAGCGATGAGCATGAGTACGGAAATGAAAAATTGTTTCATCGTTGTGTCTTTGGTTAAATTCTGTTGTTTCATTATTCTTATTGCGATCACGGGATAGAGGGGAGTAAAACTGTCGGAAAAGCGTTTCCGGTGGTTTGATTCGGGAGTTTCTGTCGGGCTCCCTTCCTATTAGTCGCAAAAGAGATCAAAAAATTTCACACTCGGAGGAAAAATTTTTAACAGCTTAAGCAATCGTCTGATTTTCAATCATTACGGTCTGAGACGGATAATCCTTCTCTCAGAGAAGGGGTGCGGACCGCCCCGGGAGAAAACCCCGGAAGCAGTCCGCACGCGATAAATCAGATTTTTTACTGTATAGCTGGTCGTGAGGAAGCATCAGCGTACTGTGACTTTCTCAACGCGGCTGCCCAGACGTACGATGTAGATGCCGGGGGCCATCGGACCGGAAGCGCTCACACGTACTCCGGACATGTTGAACACCTCGGCTCCGGCAGGAGCTACGATGCCACCCTTCACGCCATAGATGCGGGCATTGTCAACATCGGCGGCAACACCTTCGACACCAAGAACTTCGGTAAGATCTTTCGGAATGAAAGTCACCTCATTGCTGTGTTCCTTTGCGGGGATGCCTTTCATGCAACGCACGTAAGCGTGATACTCCAGACCCATCTTGGTGGAAGTGAGACCCTTGACCTCGACGACCGTGTTATTGCCCACATTCTTCTCGTTGTAACCGCTTTCGAAGGTCTGCTTTCCGGAAGATGTGTAGCGGAAGATGGTGACGAGATAAGATGTCGCGCCCTCTACGGGATCCCACTGCAGGGCAAATCCGGCGGTAGGATTGCCGTTGCTGTCGCAAGTACGGACAGCCGGCTTCATCACCGTAACCATATCGGGAGCCTCGGTCACAACATTATAGTCGAAAGAAGCGACAGAGGTTTCAGGGTCGAAGTCAATATCGGTCACATAGACATCGAGAGGATTGGAGACAGCACCCGAATTGTAGACATTGAAAGTGATATCCGTATCGGGAGTGATGTATGTATTGCCCACCTTTGTGCCGGGGAAAGCTGCATATTTCGGAGATCCCACCGTGCCGAGGAAAGGATTGGCCGTACCGTCGGAAGATACGAGGAAGCAGCGGGGATGGCCGGCAGTGCTGTTGACCTTGTTGCCGGACCAGTCGGAGTTAGAATACTGAATATGCCAGATAAGCATTCCATTGTCGGGAAGATAGGCATCCCAGTTGGTCTTGTCGCGGGATTCTACGACGAAGTATTCCGTGTCGTAGGGCTTGCCGTTGGATCTCAGGATGGGCACACGGAGAGCCTTGCCACCCTCCTGCACGGGCTTGAGATCATAGTGAGTGGCGTCTTCCACCATCGTATAATCGATCCAGTTGTAGACCCACTTCTCGTAAGCGGAGAGATTTGGAGGACAATAACCCTCATTATTGTAGGAACCGCCGTCCATGATGTCCCAATCGCCGGGGGTCACGCATGTACCCTTGTACTGGGGATCGTAGAGATCCGGCATACCGAGCACGTGGCCGAACTCATGTACAAAAGTACCGGGGCCGTCGAGATACTTGTCGTTGTTGTAGTAGTGCTCCTGACCGTTAAGCTCGTTGGAGCAGGCGTAAGGGCCGATCTTCACACCGTCGTAGTAGTAGCCGAAGTTAGCCAGCGAACTCTGGTGAGGCCAGATGACTTGTCCCGTCAGCGGGGTATCGGCCTGACCGTAGCCGGCGTAGAAGATATAGATTGTGTCGACCACACCGTCATTGTCATAATCATACTTGGAGAAGTCGATCTCCCCGTTGAGGGCATCGAGAGCATACTTGATGGCCTCCCGGAACTTGTCGTACTTGGCCGAAGAACCAGTGCCGGTATAGTACTTGGAAGTATTGGGGAGGGTCACTACACGGCTCACATCGAAGTAGGGAGTATACTGGCCGTTGGAGTTGAAAATATAATAGTCGCGCACGGAGCCGTTGGAGCCGAACTTATTGTAGCCCTCCTTATTGAGCATGTCGGCGATGTCTGACGGAGAATTGGGCTGGAACTTCACGTCGCTGTATTCGATGAGGATCACCAGCGAGCGGGTCTCTCCGTGAGTAGGATAGACAGTCCGGCCGTCAGCGTTGAGAGCGGCCATACGGCTCGGAGCGCGCATGCTGCCCGGCATGTCCGTATCGAGTGTGGCCTGATACATATTCTCTACCACATCCTGAGTAGCGGCTATGCGCTCGCCCCCGGCAAGCTCATAGACCAGCGAACCGTCAGCAGCCTTCGTCATGAGCATACCATCCGTATCGGTGATATAGCTGAAATGCTCATCGCCGTGGAGACGGAACTCTACGGTTGTGCCGTCGGGGTTGACTTGCGTGAGAACACCTTTGTAAGCCGGCTTGGCCGAAAGGCAGAGAGGCAGAGCAAGCGCTGCGATGGGAAGTAAGTGTCTTGTCTTCATATCTTATATTTGTTATTTTTATCTACTCTTCTCTCCCCCCGGCTTATATCGATGTCCTGGCCTCGCAACAAGCGGTCTGAGACAAAAGAAAAAAGATTCCCGGCCTGAAAGCGCCGACGGGGATCGTTGGGATTAATTCAGGTATTATTTCGATAAATGACTCAGCTCTCCCTGAGAGCCGTTATACTTTAAGGTTAGCTCCGATAAAAATTATTGTACCTCCGAGGAGAATCGAACTCCTATCTAAAGTTTAGGAAACTTCTATTC
>CAYPBS010000055.1:0-6318 GCA_964409015.1 uncultured Sangeribacter sp. | reverse complement strand
AGATTCGCCACAAATATAAGATTTTATTTTTGCATCCGGAAACAGTATCCCCGAAAGAGATGCGGAGAGAAGCGACTCCGAGGTCACATCTCTCCGCTCATTATTCAGGCGATTCTTCCTATCAGAAGGGTATTATTTTGTGACAAAGACCTTGCGTCCGCCAATTATGTAAATGCCACGTTGGAGACCGGAGGTAGCTTCAGCGGGAGTGACAGCGGACTTCAGGAGCACTCCGTCTACCGAGTAAACATTCACCGGAGCACCAGCGTCCTCGCCTGCAACCGTTCCGACACCTGCGGGCTTGGGCTCAATCTTGAAGTCGCGGGTGATACCGTCAACCAGAGTGTAGGCGCTAAAGGGGAGGATATTGTCGGCAGAGAGGACTGCACGGAGCTCCCCTTTCTTAACGATATATCCGTTCCAGCTTTCGGGACGGGTCTTCACGTAAGTGCCGACCATTGTCACGGGGGACATCTCAACTTCGGCGGAAGGAGCCTCGGCGGCGAGCGGAGTGAGCGTGACATCTTCAGCAGTCACTTTGTCAAGATCGCCGTCGAGCTTGATGAGGAAGGGGGTGTTGGGCTCCACGCTCTCCATTTTGTCGCTAAGATAAACATTACCATGACCGTCTATACCTTCGAATACATAGAGCTCCTGCCCTTCAGAGGGTGTGTAGGAGAAAGGAAGATACATCTCAGCATAAATATCGGAAGCCGGACGGGATACGTTTACATTCACCTTGGCAGCGTTCACGCTGAGTTCATTATAGAAGTCAGCAGAGTTATAAAGATCGATAAGACCGGCGCTCAGAGAGTCGTCCTCATTCTTAACTACGACATTAGACACGGATGCAAAAGCAGTGCCGGGAGCGACAATGAGAAGCTGATTGGGATTGCCGTTCTCAACGACGGGCTTGGTGTCGGGGAGGTTTTCGACAGCAGTAAGATCGACATAGGGAGCCTCAGGATCAACTTGCACGGCGAAATCGGCTGCATGCCATTTTCCACTGAAGTCGTTGCCATTCTTATCCATGTATGTATCACCGAAGACACTGAATTCATATATCTTCAGACCGTAGCCGGTACCGTTGCGTGTCGAATGGAATTTGATATAGCGAGTCTCCTTGGCATCTTCCCCAAAATAAGTATGGGTATATCCGTCAATCGCATCCGGACCTTGGTAGGAGTAGAGATTGTCGTAGTTTTCGCCATCCTTTGAGAATCCGATGGTGTAGTTAGCGGAAGAAGCGCCCTCCATGTGAACACGCACCATGTCGATGTCAGCGAGGCGATGAAGGTCGATAACGAGAGTGTGTTCCTGCTCTTTGTCGCCACCGTCGGAGAAGATAAAGAGGCTGTTGTCGTTGCCATCAATCAGATTCTTGGCATCGATACCGTCATCGGCAGTAGCGGTCACGCCCTTGGAGGCAACAGCGATGTCTTCGCCAGAGGCTACCGTGGTGACAACAACAGGCTCGCTGAGAATATTACCGGATTTAGCCGTGACAGTGACGGAGCCTTTCTTGCCGGTGGTGAGCACGAGATCCTCGCTGAGGACTGCGTCGGAAGTATTGTCGCTAAGAACAAGTTCTAAATCAGCATCTTCAATCACAGAGCCGTAGTCTCCGAGAACCTCTGACCTGAAGGAGACACTCTCGCTCTGCGCTATGTTAAGAGAAGAGGCCTCAAGCCTGATGGATGCGGGAATCTCGGAGTGGTCGGGTTGGCCACCTACCCTGAGCTCGTAAGGACTGACCGCCCATCCGGTATTAGGCTCGGTGAAGTCGAATTTCACATAGCGTGCAGAGACGTTTGCAACGGGAAGAGTCGTGATGATGTGGTTCATAGAGGGGATATCAGAGGCCGAGGCCACCGGAGTATCGCCCCATTTGGGGTGCAGCGTCCGGATACCATCCTCGCCCTCAACCTCTTCGGCTTCTGTGGCGACATACACATCGTAGCTTTTCGCGCCGGCAGTCTCGAAGTCGGACTCCACAACGGAGATGCTATATGTGTTGCCAAGGTCCACATACCACCAGCAGGGTCCGCTGATTCCACCCCAACGGGTGCCATTGTTACCGTCATTGGAAAGATAAGCGGTGTCTTCATTGTGGCTTGCGTATGCCTTAGCAAGGCCGTTTTCTTTAGAAGAGGCAATGTTCCGGATGGTATCCCAATCCGGGCCGACCTCCACAGAAGAAGAGGTAGAGAAGGTCTTGCCGTCAACTGAGACGGAAGTATCGAGAGTGAATTTGCCGTACTCAGTGGCGTTAAGAATATATCCATCAGCTCCATCAGCAGTAACAGTCACGGATGGATCGGAAGCAGAGAAAGAGGCACCCGGCACATTCTCAGCAGCAGGACCACCGATACGGTTAAGACCGGCTACCTTGAATCGGTATGGGACACCGGCTTTCACACTCATATTGTCGACGGCAATCCCGGCAACGACGTCTGAGTCGCTGATCTTCTCGCTCACGTAGAATTCATAGAAGCTGATGCCGTAAGGCAGAGCACGCTCGGGACAGTCAATCAGTATATATCGAGCCTTTACATTCTCAATATCCGCAATGGTGGTATAGAGATCCTTTACGGGATAAGTTTCGCTTGTGGCAAAGGGGGTGGTAAGCTGACCCGCATCAAGCTTGTTAAATGTGAATTCCTGACCTTGAGGATCGGAAACAGGCTCGGTCACGACAGAGAACTTAGGCTCCTCCTGAAGCACATAAAGGGCGAAGGACTTGGCGTATGCACCCTCCCATTTGATCTCGATGCGGTCTATGTCGTACTCGGCACCCAGATCCACACACCACCATTGCGGTGCGAAATGCGCAGACTCCCACCGACTCCCCACATTGCCATCATTTCCTAAGGAGGATGTGCCGGTAGAGCTCCATGTAGGCTTGCCTTTAGCAAGATTCAGTCCGTCGATACTCCAATCAGTGGCAGCAGAGACTGAATTGACCATAAGGATTGCAGACGCAATACCATACAAAAATCTTTTCATGTTAAAGTTGTAAAAATAGTTTTAAGTTAATTAGTTTCTTTTCTTCTTATCCCCGTCTCAGAGACACATCTGTTTCTTCATAAAAAAGTTGAGTCCATGGTGTCAGAAATGGAGTTTCTGGTGGTCCGGCAGATTCACTGTAACCATAAGAATCCTATACAAAAACATCATGATTCTTAAGAAATAAGAATGATGAAACTGCCATCAATTGCAAAAGCACATTACAAAATTAGGAAAAATTAGTCCTTCTTGTCTCCCGTAGCCTCCAAAGGTAGATTTTATGACTATAAAGTGCTGGTTTTCAGAATACAAGATGTACCCATAAGTAAACTCCAACATACCGAAAACTGTCTTGAAAACATAATGGTAAAGGCGGTTTCAGGTCTTGAGACCCCACAGCAGGCGCCACGTCTGCCTACCAAACAAAAGAAAACGACAGCTACCAAAATCACTTCCGGTAGCTGCCTATAGTTATTCCCCAAATGTCTGTCTGTAGAAAAGTACGATTAATTAACTAACTAAATTGATTCGCATTTATGTGTCTATTCTCGACTTACATTCTTTACATCTGATTCGATATCATGGTTAACAACCTAAATGAGGTATATGAAATGTACAACTAATTCTTTATTTCCTTTTGGCATCGCAAAGTTAACCACATCTACCACTACTCCAATACCGCTTTTACCGTCAAGTAAATCATTATACCGGTATGATACTGAAAATAAGAGTAATAGCCATATCGTGGAGTAAAGGCACCGGAGAAATGACCGATTGAATTATCGGAATTAACGGAGAAATTCTTTCATCCGTGGCCAAATTTCAAAGCAGAATCAAGGGTTAGAAAACACTTTTTTGTGTATCTTTGCCCAAAAGAGAAGACACCTTAACAGAGAGATCTCTTCATAAAGTGTAATCCCCATAGTCATACCCTCTTGAAAGAGATATATAACGCATTAGGAAAGAAAGCATGACCCCAACACACAGAAACAAATCAAAGCGTTCACTCGTAGCCAGCACGGGAATATGGCTTTTTATAGCTTTCGTCATACTTGCATGCGGTCTGATGTATTCCCAGTACAAACGTAATAGGGAACAGCAGGAAGTATTGGAGCTGCAGGCTCTCACAAAAGTAAATGGCGCCGATGCCTCACAACTTATACATACCATTCTTCCACCTTATCTGCCCGCTCAAGTAAAGGAATACACCGGCTTTACAGTCAACTTCAATTCCGACAATCATACTCCCAACTACGTGGGTTGGGAGCTACTTGCGGAAGAAACAGAAGGGGAAACATCCCGTAGTAATAATTTCTGGCATGATCCGGAGATAAAGGGGTGTCCGGATATCCCGGACTATAAACGTTCCGGTTACGACCGCGGACACCTCTACCCTGCCGCGGACGCCAAATGGGATCCGCAATCCATGACAGAGTGTTTCACGTTCGCAAACATGGCACCTCAGTGTCACAGCCTCAACAGCGGTGCTTGGAAGACCCTCGAAGACAAAGAACGAATCTGGGCAAAACGAGACAAACGCCTTATCATAGTCGCCGGCCCCATATACACACAAAATGACAAAAGAAGGATAGGCAACATAGGTGTAAGAGTGCCCTCAGGCTTTTTCAAAGTGCTTCTCGCGCCGGACGTGGAAACCCCTCGTGCAATTGCGTTCATATTTCCCAATGACTACGCCCCCGGAAATATGCAGAACTATTCCATGTCCGTAGACGAAGCTGAAATAATCACCGGATTTGACTTTTTCCCGGCTCTCCCTGACAGCATTGAAAACTACATAGAAAGCAGAAGATCATTTAAAGAATGGAACATGCGTTGACAACACAACCCAACGACACGATATGCGCCGTCTCAACCCCTCCCGGTAGCGGAGGCATAGCCGTCATACGTATTAGCGGAAAGGATGCAGTCAGCTCCATATCCGGAATATGGCGTGGTACAGACCTAACAAAAGTGCCTTCACACACGCTCCATTTAGGACATATTATTGACCCGGAGGATAACTACAATGTACTCGACGAGGCTGTCGCAGCCATATTTCGCGCTCACCGATCATACACCGGAGACGAAACAATAGAACTTTCCATACACGGATCCAAATATATACAACGGCGGCTTATCCGGATTCTTACCGAACATTGCGGAATAAGGCTCGCAGAACCCGGAGAATTTACAATGCGTGCGTTCTCTTCCGGACGCCTGTCCCTTACTCAGGCTGAAGCCGTTGCTGATATAATAGCCGCCTCCTCAAAAGCAGCCCATAGGATTGCCACTACACAATTTTCCGGCAAAACTCATTTCCGGCTCATGGAGCTGAGAAAAAACATCACTCAGCTCGCCGCCCTGCTCGAACTTGAGCTCGACTTCTCAGAAGAAGATGTCACATTTGCCGATCGAAAAAATCTGCTTACGCAAGCAGAACTCATCCGTAGCGAAATCACCCGCCTACTCAAAAGCTTTGACGCCGGAAAAGCAATAAAAGAAGGGATTCCGGTCGCACTCACTGGACCCACCAACGCGGGAAAATCTTCACTCCTAAACCGACTCATTGATGACGATAGAGCAATCGTTTCCGACATACACGGCACAACCCGAGATACGATAGAAGAAACAGCTATCGTAGGAGATTATCTCTTCCGCTTCATTGACACAGCCGGCCTGCGCGAAACAGACGATAAGATAGAACAACTCGGCATACAACGCTCCCGCGAAGCTGTTGGAAGTGCCCACATCACTCTGCTCGTACTTGATGCAGCGACAAGCAACGATTCTACCGTAATATCTTCTCATATCCAACGGACGAGAGAAATAATGCCCGCAGGAAGCATAATCCTCGTACTCTTAAACAAATCCGACCTCGTTAACACAAAGTATCTTATCCTTCCCGGTCTGCAAGACCTTGACGCCCCTGTACTACCTATCTCCGCAAAAAAAGGAGACGGAATCGACACACTCCTTACACACCTATGTGAAATAGCCGCTGAACAAGACTCGCCGACCGATATAATGATAACCAATGAGCGCCACCGCAGACACTTGCGCGATGCCCTCGACTCTATCAACACAGTCATCGACGGCTTACAGATCAATCTCACGACCGATCTCATAGCTATCGATCTGCGGCAAACCATACACCATCTTGCGCTCCTCACCGGCGACATCACGACACCCGATATCCTCACCCATATATTTTCACATTTCTGCATCGGCAAGTAATTAGTTGATTATCAATGATTTATATTGACAGTAATTGACTATTACTGAGCGATAAAACTTAATACATTCAAGAACGCC
>CAYPBS010000054.1:0-6987 GCA_964409015.1 uncultured Sangeribacter sp. | reverse complement strand
ATAAGTAGGGGAGGGCATCCATTGTCATTATGGGCTGCCCTCCTCTTCATTGTGTCAGCGTTTGCCGACGAGTCGTGATTGACTATTGTTTATGTCGGTTTGTAAGTAGTTTTGTATTTTTAGTCTGTCAGATCTGCGGGAAGTATTGGCATTGCACCTTTCTTTGTGCAGACGTATGCAGAGGTGCGCACGGCACATGAGTGTGCTTCTGCTACAGATTTGCCTTTTAATATGTTGGCTATGAATGCTGCGGTAAATGAATCGCCTGCTCCTACGGTATCGGCCACTTCTACCTTCGGTGTGGGTTGGAACGATACGTTGCCGGGGGTGAAGACATAGCTACCGTTGATGCCACATGTAAGAATGAGCATACGGAGGTTGTATTTGCCGAGCAGAATCCAGCATTTGTCCTGAAGATCAATGCCGGGATAACCGAACATCCGGCTTACCGTGACAAGCTCCTCGTCGTTAATCTTCAGTATGTTGCATCTCTTCATTGAGTTGCATAGGATTTCCTTATTATAGAATCCTTGACGAAGGTTTACGTCGAAGACAATGAGAGGTTCGTTTTCTTCGGGTATGGCATCAAGGAAGCTGTTGATGGTGTTTCTTGACACTATATTCCGTTGTGCGAGAGATCCGAAACATACGGCTTTGGTTTTCTTTGCGAGTTGCTCAAGGTCGGATGTATAAGGGATGTTGTCCCAAGCTACGTTCTCTTTGATTTCATATTGAGGTATACCGGCTTGATCGATTTCAACCTGTACGGTGCCGGTGGGGTAGGGGACTTTGTCGATCTGGTGAGTCAGACCTTTAGAGGTAAAGTTCTCTATGATTTCGTGGCCGAGTGCGTCGTCGCCTACAGCGCTTACTACACAGCTCGGAAGCCCGAATTGAGATACATGGTATGCGAAATTAGCCGGAGCACCGCCTATCTTCTTTCCTTCGGGGAGAACATCCCACAGGGCTTCTCCCATTCCTACTACTATTTTCTTCATGATATTGTTTATTTAACTTTCTTGATTTTTAAAGTATAGTAAAGCAGATATACGACGCCTACGGTCATCACTGCTACCGCTCCTATCTGACCTCCTATTGCGTCGGCGGCGTAGCCCATCGCGAGAGGGAAAATGGTTCCTCCGAAGAGGCCCATAATCATAAGTCCCGAGACTTCATTTTTTTCGTCAGGTGTGTGGGTCAGAGCCTGTGCGAATACGACGGAGAATATATTGGAGTTGCCGAATCCGATTAAGCCGATACCTATATAGATGGATGTCAGTGTATTGCAGAAGAAAAGCATACCCATAGCCACGCACATCATTATCACGCTTATGCCGAAGAAGAGTTTGGGGGACATCGAGCGCAGCAGGAATGCACCCAAGAAGCATCCGATGGTTCTGAATATGAAGTAGATGCCAGTTGCGAATCCGGCTTCTTCAAGGGGCAGACGGAGGCGTTCCATAATGATTTTGGGCGCTGTGGTATTGGTGCCGACATCAATTCCCACATGACACATTATGCCGAGGAAGCAAAGGAAAATGAACGGGCGACCAAGTAGTTTCAGACATTCAAGCACGCCGGAAGCCTTGTCGGGGCGTTCCTCCTGAATAGGTGTGGCGGCGAGCATGGTGATTGAGAAGAGGCTGAATACTGCATATATCGCAAACAGGGCTCTCCATCCGAGTCCGAATGTGGGTAACATGGTTGTTGCGCCCCATGCGGCGAGGATCGGAGCGAGGAAGGATGCAATTGCCTTTACAAACTGGCCGAATGTAAGGGTGGAGGCAAGTTTGTCGCCACTGATAAGGTTTGTTACGAGGGGGTTAAGGGAGGTCTGCATGATAGCGTTGCCGATACCGAGCAAAGAAAATGATATCAGCATCACTGTGTAGCTGTCCCCGGCTACCGGTATAAAGAGTGATATAGCTGTGATGACAAGACTGATAAGCACGGTTTTCTTTCTGCCTATCTTATTCATCAGCATGCCTGTCGGCACCGAGAAGATAAGGAACCAGAAGAATACAAGAGAGGGGAAAAGATTGGCCTGTGTGTCGGTAAGGTTCAGGTCTTTCTGCACATAGTTTGAGGCTGTGCCGACAAGGTCAACGAATCCCATGGCAAAGAAGCAGAGCATCACGGGAATCATCTGAACGATATGCCCCTTCTTGTCGTTTACGAGATTTTTGGCTTCCATTTTTATTTGTTTTCGGTATTAATTGAATATATCTTAAGATTTTTGATTTTAGCAGAGCCACTGCCTGTTGAGATCGTCAGGGTGGTGTAAGGTTGATTCGGGAAAACCAGATTGGTCATGACTCCTTTGCCGTCGTTGGCGAAAACTTCCATACTTGACCGATCGACATATATTTGAAGGGAAAGATTTTTGCCGTTGCCGAACGTGGGAGTAGTTGTTATAGCCGGAAAATCTTGGCTGAAGTCCACAACTCCGCTTTCGCGACGATCAAATGACAGTGTCGCCGAGTCAGGCGAGTAGGTCAATACGCTTTTTTCGCCTGCTTCATTACCGAATGTCAGGGATACAGAGGATGCATCTCCGGGCTCGATGTTCATGAGCAGCTCACACACACCGTCGTTATCAGTGGGGAGTGAATATGTTTTGCCTTTACCTTTGACGCTGACTGACTTCACGTTGGCCGATAGTTTACCCCGTAGCTTTGTCAATTCCGGAGAGGGTGTGGATGCGGCGTATATCTGCCCGTCATTGCCGACAAAAAGACTAAGATCCCGGGGTAATGTGTTGGCCGAACGGAATTGCTTTGTAGGAACTTCCGAAGCATACTGCCAGTTACTCATCCATCCGATCACGGTGCGACGATCGGCAGGCGCGTCGCTCCAGCTTACGACAGCGTAGTTATCCTTGCCGTAATCGAGCCATTTAGTCAGGACGTTTCCCTCCTTGTCAGTGTCCGGTTTGAAGGTTTTACCGTCGAAATCTCCAACAAAATACTGGATTCCGCTACCTCCGAAAGGTCCTCCGGGATTGATGTTGCAGAGCAGTACCCATTTCTTCATGTCAGTACCTGCGACGGGCAATTCAAACAGGTCCGGACACTCCCACACACCGTCCTGAGCACCAAGACCTTTGCCGAAGCTACTTTGAAGCGTCCATTCCTTCATGTCCGGAGAGGTAAATATCAGCATTTCCTTGTCGAGGGCATGCGCGAGAATCAGTGTCCAAAGTTTGGTTTCAGGGTTCCAGAACATGTTGGGGTCTCTGGCCTCGCTGTCGAGGGTAATGACGGGGTTGCCGGGATAGATTGTGAAAGTCTCCCCATTATCATGGCTATATGCAAGACTTTGAATCTGGCTTGCTCCTGCGGAGGTGTACATAGCGACGAGGGCATCTTCGCCAAAACCGGCGCTTCCCTCCGTGTCGATGGCAGAACTTCCGCTGAATACAGCACCGAGTCCGTTTGGCTCAATTGCTGCGGGATGATGTTTCCAGTTGACGAGGTCAGATGATGAGGAGTGTCCCCAAGTCATGTTCTGCCATTTCGAGCCGTATGGGTTCCACTGGTAGTAAAGGTGCCACTGGCCATCCTTGTAAAACATACCGTTAGGGTCGTTCATCCATCCGTATTGGGGAGTATGATGGAAAGCGGGTCGGAACTTCTCCTGATTGGTCACGTCGATGGTGTCGGAAAGCTGAAAATTATTCCAGCAGACATCCTCCTTTACCTCGCGCACGTTTGTGCGATCATTATTGGTGATGATGTTTAGCACAACATCATGCCCTTTATAAGGTGTTAGATCAAATGGGACCGTATAGTCCACTTTCGATTTGGCCAGACGTACAAAAATCGTTCGGTCAAGTTTCCCATCGACCACTACGTTTACTGTGGCATCGTCGTATGCTTCCTGCACAGGAATCATCAGGTATTGAGAATCACCATCAACTCTGACCAAAGTATTGTTGGAGCCGAGATGTTCCACCCTGACGCCTTCGGCATGCACAGCCACACCAGTAAGTCCGAGCAGGGGGATAGCTGTCATAGCTGTCGCTAATTGGGATTTTAAGCTCATGATATTAAGTTATTTTATTCGGTTGAAATTTCTCCCACAAATCTACAACTTATATTTCATCGGGACTATTAAATTTTGTGCAATCAATATTAAAATTGTTGCGGCGCACAAAATTTTATAGCAAATGCACTGTTCTTCTTAATAGAATCACTATCTTTGCATTATCCATTTATTGTTAACCGAATTCTATGATCAACAAATCACTTATATATATTGGTGGATTTCTTGTCCTGTTGACCCTCCTTGGCTGCCACGAAGATAAGCACTATCGCATAGGTATTTCACAATGCAGCGAGGATGATTGGAGAAGAAAGATGAATGAAGAGATCCAGCGCGAGATAATGTTCCATCCCGAGGTTGAGGTAGAGATACGTTCCGCCGACGATAATAATGAAAAACAGATTGAGGATATACGCTACTTTGTAGACAATGACTTTGATATTATAATAGCAGCTCCCAATGAGGCTGAGGCCATTACGCCTGTTATCAAAGAAGTGTATGATAAAGGTATCCCTGTCGTCGTATTTGACAGAGAGATAAACGGTAACACATATACCGCCACGCAAGGAGCTGATAATTACGGAATAGGAAAAGCTGCTGCCCGATATGCAAGTAATCTGATTGGAGAGGATGGAAAAGTGCTGGAAATCTACGGATTGAAGGGTTCCTCCCCTGCTGACCGGAGGCACGATGGGTTCACGGATGAGGCCGGAAAACTCGGATTGAAAGTTCTGGCTACAGGTTATGGGAGATGGAATTACGAGGATGCTACCTTGGTTGCAGATTCCTTAATTTCGTTATATCCTGACGTGGACTTGATTTATGCTCACAACGACCGAATGGCCATAGCCGCCTCGGATGTCGCTCGCAAGAAGGGCCTTTCAGTAAAGGTTATCGGTATTGATGCTGCTCCGGAGATAGGTATCAAAGCTGTGGCCGACGGGGTTATAGATGCGACATTCCTGTATCCCACCGAAGGATCCCGGCTGATACGTACGGCCTTGGCTATTCTGGAAGGGAAGCCCTATACCAAGGAAATGCAGCTTCCTATGTACTCTGCTGTGGACAAGTCCAATGCTGATATACTTCTCTCGCAGAACGAAATTCTAAAGGATGAAACGGCAAAGTTGAAATTACTGAAGACGCAGGTAGACGATTATTGGGACCGACATTCCTCACAGACAACACTCTATTACGCCACAATAGCTATTGTGGTTCTGCTGTTTGGATTTCTTTTCATGGTCCTCAAGGCATTCTGGCATCATAAACAGCATCAGAAAGAACTCGTAGAACAGAATAAACTGCTTGCACAACAACGAGATACCGAAAAGAAACTGAACGAGCAGCTCAATCAGGCCACCCAGTCGAAGTTAGCTTTCTTTACCAATGTTTCCCACGATCTGCGCACCCCCCTGACCCTAATTTCCGAACCCGTCGAGCAGCTTGAGAGCGCCGACTACCTCACGCCTCAGCATCATACGCTGATGAAGATTGCCAATAAGAATGTGAAGATTCTGCGGCGTCTTATCAATCAGATACTTGATTTCAGGAAATATGAAAACGGTAATCTGGGCGTACACCTTACGGAGGTACACATTGCCGAACTTATGCGTGATTGGACCGAATCTTTCACAGCCATTGCTAAAAATCGTGATATAAAACTCACCATAGATATTCTTATCGACCCCGAAGTGACCTTGGCTATCGACACGGAGAAGATAGAACGTGTATTCTTTAATCTGATGTCGAATGCGTTCAAGTACTCATCCTCCAATTGTAAGATTCATCTATTATGCACCTGCGATGACCGGAATCTGACATTTTCCGTCACCGATACAGGACGGGGTATTGCCAAAGAAGATATTGACAAGATTTTTGACCGCTTCTATCAGGTCGATACCGTTCATCCCAATGGCTCCGGAATCGGTTTGTCCCTAACAAAAGCTTTCGTTGAGCTCCACGATGGTACCATAAACGTTGAGAGCACATTGGGCAAAGGAAGTAAATTCACGGTAATATTACCCGTTAGACATGTGGATTCCACGGAAACGGCAGACACTGCATGTTCCATTTCCGAAAAATGTGTTAGTGCGGAACTTGGAGATATTACAGTCGAATCCGTAGAGGGAGGAGATGACAGACCCCTGCTTCTTATCATAGACGACAATGCCGACATCCGGAAGATGATACGGGTGCTTCTCGGTTCCGATTATCGGATAATAGAAGCTGCAAACGGTAAGGATGGAATCAGAATGGCCACGAAATTTGTCCCTGATCTCATTATCTGCGATGTGATGATGCCGGTCATGGACGGTTTGGAATGTTGCCGTCGAATCAAGAGCGAGGTTTCCACCTCCCACATCCCCGTGCTCATGCTCACAGCTTGCAGCATGGACGAACAGCGTATCCAAGGCTACGAAAGCGGAGCAGATGGTTATCTGTCAAAACCGTTCAATGAAAAGATGCTCAAAATGCGATGTGAGAATCTCATAGATAACCGAAAGCGCATAAAGAATGTCTTGAGCCCCGTTGTCGGCGTCGCGACATCCGGAGATGCCACTAACGCTAATCCCCCGCAAGGAGAGTCCGGACCAGCTAAGGATATTGACAACGAATTCTACTCCCGCTTCATGGATCTGGTCGTGAAAGAAATGGGCAAGCCTGACCTCAATATCGACACCCTCGCCTCGAAAATGGGCATCGGACGCTCCCAATTCTACCGGAAGATAAAAGCCCTGACCAACTACTCCCCGGTAGAACTGTTGCGAAAGATCCGCCTTACGAAAGCGAGAGAGTTGCTTTCGACCACCGATAAGCCGATAAGCGAGATAGCCTACGAGGTCGGTTTCTCTGCTCCGGCCTATTTCACAAGAGTATTCCGCGAGATGTTCGATGAGTCACCATCGGAATTAAGGACACGTCTGGGCATAAAGAATTAGAGAG
>CAYPBS010000053.1:0-7136 GCA_964409015.1 uncultured Sangeribacter sp. | reverse complement strand
GAAATGACATATCCCGGTCAGGTCAAGATTACGGTTATTCGCGAAACTCGCGCTGTAAGCTTCGCTAAATAATCTTTCCGGAGAGTTAGAGATGAATAAACATCATGATATCACTCCTGCCGAAGGTAGCGAAAGCGGTCGCAGACCTTGTGGTGGATGTATCGGTACCGGAGCATGCGGATCCAAATGCGCCGGATGCGCCAAAAGCGACACTTGCTCCGGTTGCGATGGTTGCGACATCGGTGTCGACGAGGCCGGCCACAGCTCCGTTTGTGGTGGCTCAACAGCTCCGCGCGGGAAACTTTATTGCTATAACTGGCTCAAAGGTATCTCCGATGCTTCCGACTACGACATTGTGGAGGTTCAATTCAAGAATACACGCAAAGGATATTATGTCAATTCCGAACATATCCCTCTGAAAATGGGTGATATGGTCGCCGTTGACGCATCCCCGGGACACGACATCGGAGAAGTGACCCTCGTCGGAAAACTCGTCGCTATGCAGATGCGTAAGGCAAATGTGAAGCCCGATACGGAACTCCGTCGTATCTTCCGTATAGCCCGGGAGTCCGACCTCCAGAAATATAAGGAAGCGCGGGCCCTCGAGCATGATACCATGATACGGTCCCGACGCATTGCCGATGACCTTAACCTCAATATGAAGATCGGAGACGTGGAATATCAGGGGGACGGAAGCAAGGCGATATTCTATTACATTGCTGATGAACGTGTCGATTTCCGCAAGCTTATTCGGGTGCTGGCCGACACCTTTCATGTCCGTATTGAGATGAAACAGATCGGCGCTCGTCAGGAAGCCGGACGTATAGGCGGCATCGGACCTTGTGGCCGTCCGCTCTGTTGCGCTTCGTGGATGACGGGATTCGTTTCTGTCGGTACTGCTGCCGCAAGGTATCAGGACCTTTCCATGAATCCTCAGAAACTCGCCGGGCAGTGTGCCAAGCTCAAGTGCTGTCTGAACTACGAGGCGGATTGTTACATGGAGGCTTCCTCCAAGCTTCCTCCCAAGGACGTGCCGCTGGAAACCGTCGATGCCACGTTCTTCCACTTCAAGACCGACATTCTTTCCGGCAAAATGACTTACAGCACAGACAAGTCTATGCCGGTCAACTGCGTCACCATCACTGCGAGTCGTGTGGCTGAAATCATCGAAGCCAACAAGAGAGGTGAGAAAGTGGAATCACTGCTCCCTCCCGGCGAACGCAACGAACCCAAGAAGGAATTTGTGGAGCTTGTCGGTCAGGACAACATCAATCGCTTCGACAAAACAAAGAAGAAGAAAAAAAAGAAAACCAAACCGGCGCCGGCTCCTCAAGCCGCGGGCCGCACGAAATCCAACGTAGCGTCCGAATCCGAGGATAAGAGCGCCGGCAACCCCGACAGACAACGGCGTAAGTCGAAATCGCGCCATCGCAAATCCTCGGGCGCCCCCAAGGATAAGAATACTCCATCTTCAGAATGAGCCGTTTCTATCGCATGAAAAAAAAGTCGCTTCCTCGCTCTGTATGCCTGATTCTGCTCGCGCTGATGCAGATGTCGGTCGTTGCGGCTTTAAATTCGTGCGTAGGCTCTGACTCCCCGGAGTACTCACGCTTCGTGAGCATCGACCCCGAAGGTTGGAAGAACAATGAATATTGCGTCTTCCGCCTTGCGGAAGTTGATTCCTCAAGATTTTCATCCGCCTCACGACTCTACGATGTGATTATCTCTGTCAGACATACGACCGATTATCCTTACAACAATCTCTGGATTGTGCTTGAAAAGTCCGTCACTCCCGACTCCGTTTTCACCTCAAAGGTCAATCTCCGCTTGGCGGATCCTTCTGGGTCGTGGCATGGCCACGGAATGCAAGGCCTCTACGAATTCTCCGATACAGTCATTCGGGGGATACCGTTGTCGTCGAACGACGTGATTTCCGTGAGGCATGACATGCCCGTGACAAGCCTCCCGGGACTCTTGGACCTCGGTGTGACTGTCGTGGACACCCATTTTAGGCCAAAATGAAGAAATTATTTTTGTTGACAAATTTTAACACTCAATCTTGCTTATGCCTTTATCGCGTGTACAGACGCTCATGTCGGAGCATGGTTTTGATGCCGCTCTAATAGCGGATACGGCCAATCTTTTTTATTTGGGTCGATCTGTTTTCCGTGGCTATATTTATGTCACCCCGGACAGGGAACCACTTTATCTCGTGATTAAACCGCTTGGCCTTCAGGGAGATAAGTGGCATTACATCCGCAAGCCGGAGATGATTCCCGAGGTGTTGGAAAAGCTCGGTATCTCCATGCCTGAGAAGCTTGGACTTGAGCTCGATGACATAACGTATATGCAAGCGCTTCGTCTGAAGAAAGTTTTCCCTCAGGCAGAGATCAAGGACGTGTCCGGACTTATGCGTGTGGCAAGGATGGTTAAGTCTGATTATGAGCTTGATCTGATGCGCGAGGACGGCAGGAAACATGTCGCTGCTTACTCGCGTATTCCTTCCCTTTACAAGCCCGGCATGAGCGATATCGAACTTCAGATTGAAATTGAACGTGTGCTCCGCAGAGAAGGTTGCCTCGGATACCTTCGTACCTCCGGTAACCTTATGGAAATCAACATGGGAAGTGTTCTCAATGGCGATAACGCAGATGTGCCGACACCTTACGATTTCGCCGTAGGAGGTGGCGGCGTGGATATGTCTCTTCCTGTTGGTGCCGATGGCCGGGTGATGAAGGCGGGTACTACGGTGATGATTGATATGAATGGTAACTTCAATGGTTATCAGACAGATATGACCCGCACGTGGGCTGTCGAAGGTGTGCCTGACGAAGCATTGGAGATACACAACATATCGATCGAGTTGTGCCGCATGATCGAGAAAGAGGCATTGCCGGGAACGGAAGTGTCTCAGCTTTATGAAAAAGCAATCGAAATGGTACGTGCCAAGGGTGTGGAACACATGTTCATGGGCCACAGACAGCACGCCATGTTCATCGGGCACGGCGTTGGTATTCAGCTGAATGAGATGCCGGTTCTCACACGCAGGGACCATACTTTGCTGCAAGAGAACATGGTGATTGCCGTAGAGCCGAAATTTGTTATTCCGAAAGTCGGTGCTGTAGGTATCGAAAACACATACATTGTCACAGACTCCGGACTGGAGAACATCACTCCGGCCCCCGAGGAGTTAACTTCACTTTCTCTCTGATTAACAACTTAATATACAGAATAATAAGCAGATGCAGATAGCGTTAAATCTGGCGGCAGATGTCGATAAGCCGCACTTTCATGTGGTCGGAGAGGCTGCCGACGAGCTGAACCGGGAAGTGTATGTGGTCGGCGGATACGTTCGTGACATCTTTCTGAATCGCCATTCTTCCGATATAGACTTTGTGACTGTCGGGTCGGGTATCGAGCTTGCGCAGAAGGTGGCTATGTTGATCGGTCGGCCGGGAAAAGTGTCTGTTTATGAGAATTATGGGACGGCGCAGGTAAAATTGCGTAATCTGGAGCTTGAATTTGTCGGTGCGAGAAAGGAGTCTTACCACCGGGAGTCGAGAAATCCGATAGTGGAGGACGGGACGCTGCATGATGATCAGTGTCGCCGAGACTTCACGATCAACGCAATGGCCATTTCGCTCAATAAGGATAGCTACGGCAAGCTGCTTGATCCTTTCAATGGGCTTCTCGACCTGCATAACCGGATCATACGGACTCCTCTTGATCCGGATATTACGTTTTCCGACGATCCGCTACGCATGATGAGAGCCATCAGGTTTGCGTCGCAGCTCGATTTTACCATTTATCCGGATACTTTCGATGCTATCCGCCGTAATGTCAAGCGTATAGTCATAATTTCCAAGGAGCGTATCAACGATGAGCTGACGAAAATTATGTCTTCTCCTCGTCCTTCCGTGGGATGGAGACTGTTAGATGAATCAGGTCTTTTGCCTATCATATTTCCTCAGCTTGCTGCCCTCAAGGGTGTGGATGCTGTTGACGGGAAAGGTCATAAGGACAATTTCGCGCATACGCTTCAGGTACTGGATAATATTGCGGAGAAATCAGACAACGTATGGTTGCGCTGGGCTGCCTTGCTTCACGACATTGGCAAACCTCGGACAAAGAAATATGACGCAAGGCTTGGGTGGACATTTCATAATCATAATTTCGTGGGTGAAAAAATGATTCCCCGTATCTTTCGGGAGATGAAGCTCCCGCTCAATGACAAGATGAAGTATGTCGCTAAGCTCGTTGGGCTGCACATGCGTCCGCAGTCAGTGGGAGAGGAGGGAGTCACGGATTCAGCCGTACGGAGGATGCTTTTTGAGGCAGGAGATGATATCGACGATCTCATGATGCTTGCAGAGGCGGATATCACATCAAAGAATCCGGCTAAGGTACGGCGGATTCTCAATAATTTCCATTATGTGCGTCAGCGACTTGCCGAGGTGGAGGAGAGCGACAGGATACGCAATTTCCAACCTCCGGTGGATGGAAAAGAGATTATGGCCACCTTCGGGATAGAACCCTCAAATGTTATCGGTCAGATCAAGGAAAGGATTAAGGAGGCGATTCTCGACGGAACAATTCCTAACGAGGTCGGGGCAGCCCGACGCCTGATGTTTGAACTTGCACCTGAATACGGTCTCGCCCCGGTCAGCTCTAAAGATGGTGAAAACCCTGAGAGTGAATAGAACTACTTACTCCTTGGTTTTCATGGAGAATGTGGCCGGATAGAATTCGTCGTAGTACTGTTCGGTTACTACGGAAGCTAACCATTGGTCGGAATCATACATTTCAATGAGATAATCCAGTTTCTCCGGTGCATACTTCCTTTTAAGGAAGGGTATATCTCGTTCATACGAAATATAGAAATCCGCAGGATGCTTTTTATTCATGACGATGAGGTAAGAATCTTTCGTTATCCTTGCGATCATATTTCCGGATGTCGTATCTACTTTCCCTTCGATGTAAGGGCGAAATGACGTGGGATAGAATCGTATGCTATGATTTACTCCCCATTCCTTGGTAAAATGATGGCTGATTAGATTCATCATTCGATTTTCATACCATATTCCCTTGTAATTTACATTAAGAAACTTCCCGCAATATACCTCAAACCCACCTATTGGTTCGGAGTAAGTGAAGTCTATATAAATATTGCCGTCATCATTGGCAAGAGCCTGACGCTTTATCTCATCCAGATATCGGTTTGTCTCTGAGACTCTGTAAATCTGGCAATATAAGAATACTATTGTAGCAACACTGAGTAGAGCCAACCAAAATGGTGTGAATGATTTTTTCTTTAACAGTTTAAGTATGAGGATGAGTGAGAAGAGCTCTTCTCCAAGTATGGCTCTTCCTCCGCTGAACCCGAAATAAAGTATGATGGCGATGCTTGTAGCCCAGAAAAGCCACCATATCATCTCTGCTTTTATCATTTGATAAAGGCTTTCTTTCCTTATTATGACTTTATACAATATGATGGCAATTAAGATATAAAATGCCGGGATTGCATTTTTAAGGTGGTATAGGGCTAAGATTCTATAATCGAGCGGAAGAGAATACATATCTATCCGGGTTTGTGTGCCCGGAGATAAGAGTATGGTAAGGAGTCCGAGACTGAAAAAAATCAGCATGAGCCATTGTTGCAGACTTGTCTTGCGGAAATTCAGTGCGAAATATATGAAGAAGCCTACGCATACCGCAGGATTGACAGATTCATGTGCATTGCCACAGATAAAACTAAATAAACAGAGAATTATGGTCATCCACCATTTATCCGTACGGTAATGTAGCATCACCCAGATGAAGCACAGCACAAGGAGATACATCCATATATACATCTGAAACGCAGGTGTCATCCTTACGCATTGGCAGGTGAGTACCAGACAGGCAGTAGTGAGTACGCCTTTCCAGTTTGAGGTTTTGATACCGCATGTAATCATTATCATGCGGATAAAAAGGATGTAGATTATAGTGTTTGAAACAGCAAATGCGGTCTTGCCGAGTATGCCGTCATACAGTTGCACAAGCCAGTGCGCTACATAGCGACCGTTGGTAAACAGATAGTGGTAATACTGCGATTCGAAGATGTCTCCGATGGTTCTTATAGGTATAAAAGTTGTCTCATCAAACCAGCGCAAGTTATATTGATAAGTCAGATCGTCGTCAAGCCATGGACAGATCATACAGCATACTCCGACGATAAGGGCCACACACAGAATAATAGACCATCCGGCTATTTTTCGCTTACTGAAATTCCTTTCTCGCATTGCTCTCATAATGGACTGCAAAAATATATATAATATAATTCCTGCACAAGTTCAGAATTTGTTGGAGTTCTTATTCCGGATATAAGATTATTTCGTATCTTTGCTTCCGGACAAATCAAACATACTGACAATATGAATATCGTTTTTTCGACAGGAGCAGGAGTGTCGGCAGAATCAGGTATCTCCACTTTCCGCGATGCCGGAGGTCTCTGGGAGAAGTACCCTGTGATGCAAGTTGCTTCGGCGCAGGGTTTTCGGGAGAATCCTGAGCTTATACACCGATTTTATAACGATCGGCGCAAGGCTCTGCTTGAGGCTCGACCAAATGAAGCCCACAAACTCATAGCAGACCTTCAGGATTATCACGACGTAAAGGTTATAACTCAGAATGTCGACGATCTCCATGAGCGTGCCGGGTCCCGAAATGTACTTCACCTTCATGGCGAGCTTATGAAGATACGGTCGGTATTCAATCCTGATTATATAGAGAAGCTGACTCCACCGGACATCTTCACTTCTGTAGAGACACGTGGCGCCAACGGAGATCCTATGCGGCCTCATATAGTGTTTTTCGGCGAGGCGGTACCCGAAATGGAAAAGGCTGTGGAAATGGTCTCGCAGGCTGATCTATTCGTAGTAATAGGTACTTCGTTGAGTGTATATCCGGCGGCCGGCCTTGTGCAGTACACATCTCCGGATACTCCCATAATATATATAGACCCTAAGCCGGCATCGATCTCCATGCCCAATCTCACGGTGATTCCCAAGACAGCGACCGAGGGTATGAAAGCGTTGTATGACCGCCTTGTGTAGGTAAGATCGGTGGGGATATATTGTAGAATTATGTTATAGAGC
>CAYPBS010000052.1:0-7714 GCA_964409015.1 uncultured Sangeribacter sp. | reverse complement strand
AGATTATTCTTACGTTACGATACTTCGTAATACTCAGAATTAATAATATATTTGCAACGAAATAATTCTGAATGACATGAAAACGAAATCGTATCTCCAATTGCTTGTCGGAATTGTATTATCAATTCAGTTTACCGGTTGCTCCTCTGATGAGCCTCAAAAGCCGGAAGTTTTCAATATTCCTGAGAAAACACTTTCGCAGAGCGAATTTAAGAGTATGACTTCGGAAAAGCTTTGGAAAGCCGAAGAGTCATATTACCTTAACGATAATTTTGAGATTGTCAAGCCCAACCCTTCTGTGATTGGTGGCTCTTTCGGAGAAAAGGCTCTTCTCGATGGGTATTACTTCACGGAAGACGGCTACGTGCTGGAGTCATGGTCAGACAGCAAGGGAAATTTCTCCATCAGAATAAAGATCGACTATTCCCCTGAGGATGGAGTGATAACCTATTCCGAGCCTGACAGAGAGCAGATGAAGTGGGTGAAGATTGCTCCATACGGGGACAAGCTCCTCTTTATTAAAGACATGAGTTGGAACGCATACCACGGAGAATACAGATATAATGTTATCATAATGCAAGCCAATACAGTAGCCAGTTATGAAGCTTTGATATCGAAATATCCAATACGGGACTGGCATTAAAATGACAATTTAATTAAGATATTCGGGGTGTCGGACATAATGGTTACGACACCCTTTTCGTATCGGGTAACTACGACCCGGGGGATATTTGTCTGAACCTCAAGAGGGTGAGCCTGCATACAACGACTTTGGCTCACGACGATGAAAATATTCACCCTAAATAATTTGAATCGTCGTAACTATCTGTTCCTCAGACATTTATCTCCTTATTCGCAATATTCACTCCGGGAGGGGGGCTGAGTGAATATTATGGTCCGAAGAGGTGTGTGGGACAGATTGGAGTTTTTTTAGTACCTTTGCAGACACTGCCGCGATAATGCGGAGATTAGCCAGTATTTTTCTCTTACATGCCGATCCTAAACGACAATAAAAAGTATATCTACGCTCTTGAGATGGTGGTCCGTGACTACGAGCTGGACGCCGAGCAGATCGTCAACAACGCCAACTACCTCCATTACATGGAGCATACACGCCATAGTTTCTGTTCCGAAGCGGGACTCTCCTTTGCCGAGATGCGTATGCGGGGACTTGACCCGGTGGTACGGAAGATCGAAATCGAGTATTTCAATTCGCTGCGTTCGGGAGACCACTTCCTAAGCTGTCTGAAAGTGGAACGCAAGGGTGCGAGATTCGTTTTCAAACAGGACATCATGTTCCCTACCGGTGAATTTGCCGTTCAGGGTCTCGTCACCATAGTCTGTCTAAAGGACGGTAAGCTCACACGTGGCAACGAGCTCGCGGAGCTGTTCAAGGACTACATCTGACCTCGTCGCCCTTCTCCCCTCTGCCATGGATCATGAAAAGATAGCATCGGTGATTGCGCTCTCACGTCTGAAGGGTGTGGATGCGCCTCTTATGTCCCTGCTGAACGAGCGTGGTGTGGAAGCCTCTGACTTTCTTGCCATGACTCCTGCCGGGCGGGGAGAAGCCCTCGGACTGATACAGAGCCCTTCCGCATGGACGCAAGCTGAGATCCGTGACGCTTTCGAGACCGGCAAACGTGAGGCAGAGTTCTGCAGCCGTCATCATATCAGGGTGCTTTCCCCGCTGCTTGACAACTATCCGCGACGTCTCTCAATACTTGACGACACACCCTCCGTGCTGTTTGTACTCGGCAAGGTCGATCCGGATGCCCTCCGTATCCTCAGCATCGTGGGGACAAGGCGGCTTACTCCCTCTGGGGAGAGGTATTGCCGGAAGCTTGTGGAGGACCTTGCGGAGCTTAAGACAGGAGCCCTGATAGTCAGCGGACTGGCATACGGCACCGACGCGTGTGCCCACTCAGCAGCCTTGGACAACGGTCTGCCGACCGCAGGGGTACTTGCCCACGGGCTTGCCATGATATATCCGGCTGCCCACCGCGCGCTTGCAGAGAGAATCCTCGGGAGCGGGGGCGGACTCGTGACCCACTATCTGTCGGGCGACAAGCCTTTCCGGGGTCGTTTTCTCGAACGTAACCGTGTGATAGCCGCTCTTTCAGACGGCGTGATGGTTGTGGAGAGTGCCGTAAAGGGGGGTGCCATGAACACAGCCCGGGCAGCACTCCAATACGATCGCAGCGTGATGGCCATGCCGGGCAGACCCTCCGACCCCATGAGCGAGGGGTGCAACCTCCTCATACGCCGTGGCGCCGCAATACTTTCCACCGATGCGCGAGAGGTCTGTGAAACCCTGCAATGGACTCTCGCCCCTCAAAGCCCCCCGGAAGATGTGCTTTTCCGCGAACCGGATGCCTCCCTTATGCCCGTCTACTCTATTCTGCTCGACTCACCCGACCCGGTAGGGATAGACCTCATCATGGTAAAGACAGGTCTCAGGGCAGCACAGGTCTCGGCTATGCTCTTCACTCTTGAGGAAGAGGGTTTTGCCCTTCGCCTACCCAACAATAGGTTCACAACCGTTTAGATGCGGTCCAGCACCGTGCGTACAAGCTCCTCCACACGGGGTTTATAGTCCGTATCGGCATCCTCGCTGCGGCGCTGTGCAATGATGCAGCAGACGGTCATGGCTTTATGCCCAAGCAGGCGTGCCATGCCCTGAAGACATCCGCTCTCCATCTCGAAATTAGTGACCTGACGGCCGTCATAGTCGAAGGATTCAATCTTCTCCACAAGGTCCGGCTTAGCCAGCTCCAGACGCAGTTTGCGCCCCTGAGGAGCATAGAAGCCCACGGCGGCTATCGTGATGCCTCTGCGCATGTCCGACCCTCCTATACGCTCCACAAGCTCCTCGTCGGCATCAACGGCGTACGGGTTTGCCCACGAGGGGAGCCACCCCGTGTGGGCCATGAAACGCTTCTCGAAATCGAGGTCACACACCTTGTCGCGTCCGGCGTAGAAATTGAGTATCCCGTCGGTGCCGACACCCTTCTGAGCGATCACGAAATCACCTATCTTCAGCTCCGGCTGAAGCGAGCCTGATGTGCCGATCCTTACCATCTCCAGTGTACGGTGGTTCTTGCGTATCTCGCGGGTTGAGAAGTCGACGTTGGCGAGGGCATCCAGCTCCGTCACTACTATCTCGATGTTGTCCGACCCGATGCCGTGGGAGAGACATAGAAGCTGCTTACCCTTGTAGCTTCCCGCTATGGCGTGAAACTCGCGCGACTGGATGTCGTAGTCCACTGAGTCGAAGTATGAGGCCACCATCGTGACCCTCCCCGGGTCTCCCACGAGGATGATCTTGTCGCGGAGCTGATCCGGACGCAGGTGGATGTGGAAAGCGGAGTTGTCGGCGTTGATGATGAGTTGGGAGGAGGGTATGATACGTGCGTTGTCCATGGTGTTCTTGATAATAGATTACACAATTGAGAATCTTTACAATTGAAACGTCTCCTGAGGCTTCAATGTTCGTTGCGAGCCGGCAAAAATGATTACCTTTGCGCTGTCATGGCACAGATCGTTACCCTCACCGACATTTCCGACCCGCGGCTCGATGTCTATGCACGGCTGACGGAAGCCCGGCTTGCAGACCGTCTGCATTCCGACCGGGGTATCTTCATAGCCGAAAGCCCGAAAGTTATCTCTACGGCTCTTGACTGCGGCTACGAGCCCCTGTCGCTGCTCTGCGAGTCGCGCCACATCGAGGGTGATGCCGCACCGCTGATTGCCCGTATGCCCTCCGGAATGTCTCTCTACACCGCCTCTCGCGAACTCCTAAGCACCCTGACGGGATATAAGCTCACGCGTGGAGTCCTCTGCGCCATGCGCCGCAAACCCCTCCCTGAGGCCTCGGAGATATGCGAGGGTGCGTCCCGTGTGGCGGTCATCGACGGCGTATGCGACACCACCAACATCGGAGCGATCTTCCGTAGCGCCGCCGCTCTCGGCATGGAGGCGGTTCTGCTCACACGTTCCTCCTGCGACCCTCTCAACCGTCGTGCCGTCAGGGTGTCGATGGGTAGTGTCTTCCGTGTGAAATGGACATGGATCGACGACCCGATAGCCCGGCTTCGCGACTTGGGTATCACTTCGGTAGCTCTTGCCCTGCGCGACGACAGCGTAAGCATCGACGACCCCGCCCTACGCTCTCTAAAACGGATCGCTCTGATTCTCGGAACGGAAGGAGACGGGCTCTCTCAGCGTGTGATAGAGGGTGCGGACTTCGTGGCGCGGATCCCGATGTCCGCCGGTGTCGACTCCCTTAATGTCGCGGCGGCTTCCGCCGTTGCCTTCTGGCAGCTCCGCCGACAGAATTAAACCATTTTTTCAGTATCATCTTATATTATCCCACTGTAACCCGATATGCGTCCCCTACTCATCCTTTCCACAATGCTGCTTCCGGCTCTCGTCCTCGCTGGAGAAGCCACCCCCGACTCCGTACCCGCGCCCCACACCTTCCTCAACGCCAACGCTCCGCAGCATATCAATATAAACCATGTCCCGCGATTCGCTCTCTTGGGCAAGGAGGGGAAGTACTATATCGGCATCGGTGCCGACATCGAAGTGGCTGCTGTCTACGACCTCGGAAGCCCTGTCGGCGACCCCAATAGCTTCCTGACCTCGGCAATCCCTCTCAGCAATCCCCCGGGCAACGGCGCACGTTTCAAGCTCACGGCGCAACAGAGCGACATATACGTCAACGTCGTGGCCCTCCCCGGCACAAGCCAGCAGATAGGTGCGTACGTAGCCTTCAACTTCCTCGGCAACAACTACACCCCCTCGCTCGAACACGCTTACCTAAAGTACCGCGACCTCACGGCCGGATACACATACACCATCTTCGGCGACATAGCAGCTGCTCCCGCCACCATCGACTACGAAGGCCCCAACGCACTCCCTACCATACAGCACTGCATGATTTCCTACGAACGCTTTCTCGACCGCTCCCACAGCTGGCGCGCCGGTATTGCCTTGGATGTCCCTGAGTATTCCTCCACCAATGCCCTCCACACTGCCGAGGTCTCCCAGCGCATCCCCGACATCCCGGTCTATCTCCAACGCTTCTGGAACGGGGGCGACTCTTGGCTGCGCCTCTCCGCTATCCTGCGTAATCTCTACTACCGCAACACCCTCTCCGCCCGCAACGTTGACAAGCTCGGTGGCGGTCTCAATCTCAGCGGAAAATCCCCGCTCGCAGGCGCTCTCACAGGCTCCTTCTCCGCGCTCTGGGGCAAGGGGATATGCAGCTACATTCAGGATCTCAACGGGCTCGGAATGGACCTCCTCCCCTCCTCGCCCGACGGTTCGTCTCTTAAGGCGGTCGAGGCTTGGGGAATCACTGCCTCTCTCAGCTATCAGTTTACCCCGGCAATCTTCAGCGGACTCTCATACAGCCAAGTACGCACCTACGCCCGCAACCTCCCGGCTGCCGACATACCCCAGTACCGCTACGCCCAGTATGTCGCTGCAAACACCTTCTATAATGTCAATTCCATCGTCCAGATTGGCCTTGAATACATCTACGGCCGACGCGTCGACTACGGCAGCCGGCAAGCCCACGACAGCCGCCTCGAAGCCATGCTAAAGGTCAGCTTCTGACATCCCCTCGCAGCTTCACCCCACTGCTACCCTGAAATATTCACCCTGAATATTGAATTTCGCCACTAACCGACTGTCCTACTGCACTTTACGGCGATATTCACGATATTCACTTCCGGACCCCCTGTCAGAATATTCACCCTGAATATTGAATTCAACCCCTAACCTGTTGATTCTCTGCACAATACATCGATATTCACGATATTCACTCCGGGAGGGGGGTCTGAGTGAATATCGCCATGTCGGAAAAAGTCACTATATTTGCACTGAAATCGGAGAGGCCTCTCTGCCACTGAGACACGCCCTACCCCCTTAACATTGTTAATTTTAATCGTAATATACATATAATGAGCGAGCTTGCTACAAAGTACGACCCCTCCGCAGTTGAGGGAAAATGGTACAAGTATTGGGAAGACAATCATCTTTTCCACAGTGAACCCGATAGCCGTGAGGCTTACACGATCGTCATCCCCCCTCCCAACGTCACCGGTGTCCTCCACATGGGCCACATGCTCAACAACACCATTCAGGACATCCTCATCCGACGTGCAAGAATGGAAGGGAAGAACGCCCTCTGGGTGCCCGGCACGGACCATGCTTCCTTGGCTACTGAGACCAAGGTTGTGGCTAAGCTCGCACAACAAGGCCTGCGCAAACGTGACCTCGGACGTGAGGAGTACCTGAAGCATGCGTGGGACTGGACCCACGAACACGGCGGCAAAATCCTCCTTCAGCTGCGTCGTCTCGGGGCTTCCTGCGACTGGGACCGTACCGCCTTCACGATGGACGAGACACGCTCTGAGAGCGTCATAAGGGTATTCTGCGACCTCTACGACAAGGGTCTCATATATCGCGGACTCCGGATGGTACACTGGGATCCCAAGAACCAGACAGCTCTCAGCGACGAAGAGGTGATCTACCGCGAAGAGAAATCCAAGCTCTTTTACCTGCGCTACTACGTCGCCGACGATGCCAATCCCGACGAGGAGGTGCCCGAAGGCTCTGTCGTACACACCGACTCGCAAGGACGGCGCTACGCCGTTGTCGCAACCACCCGACCCGAAACTATCATGGGCGATACCGCCATGTGCATCAACCCCAAGGACCCCAAGAACGCTTGGCTCAAGGGTAAGAAAGTCATCGTCCCCCTCGTCGGTAGAGTCATTCCCGTGATCGAAGACCGCTACGTGGAGATTGACTTCGGTACCGGTTGCCTTAAGGTTACGCCCGCCCACGACGAAAACGACTACATGCTCGGCAAGAAACACGACCTCCCCTCCATCGACATCTTCAACCCCGACGGCACTCTCAGCGAGCAAGCCGGACTCTACGTGGGCAAGGATCGTTTCGAAGTGAGAAAGGAGATCGTGGAGGATCTTCAGAAAGCAGGACTGGTCGAGAAGATCGAAGACTACGTCAACAATGTCGGTTTCTCCGAACGTACAAACGTCCCTATCGAGCCCAGACTCTCCGAGCAATGGTTCCTCTCCATGAAGCACTTCGCCGATAAAGCACTCGCTCCCGTAGTCGACGACATAATACGCTTCGTGCCCTCCAAATACAAGGCCACATACCGCAACTGGCTCGAAAACATTCAGGACTGGTGTATCAGCCGTCAGCTATGGTGGGGACACCGTATCCCGGCATACTACTACACCGGTGCCGACGGCCTCACCAAGGTAGCCGTCGCTCCGACACCCGCCGAGGCTCTCCTGAAAGCCCGAAAGGAATCCGGCATCGAATCTCTCTCCGAAGCTGACCTCCGTCCCGATGATGACGCTCTCGATACTTGGTTCTCTTCTTGGCTGTGGCCCATCTCCCTCTTCAACGGAATCCTCGACCCCGGAAACCCCGAAATCAAGTACTACTACCCCACGGCCACGCTCGTGACTGCTCCCGACATCATTTTCTTCTGGGTGGCACGTATGATCATGGCCGGATACGAATATACCGGCGAGCGCCCATTCAACAATGTCTACTTCACCGGCATCGTGCGCGACAAACTCGGCCGCAAGATGTCCAAATCCCTCGGCAATTCCCCCGACCCCATCGACCTCATGGACCGCTACGGTGCCGACGGCGTGCGCATGGG
>CAYPBS010000051.1:0-7816 GCA_964409015.1 uncultured Sangeribacter sp. | reverse complement strand
GGAAGTTGGTGAGCATACCACCGGGCCAACGTTCAATAACGTAAGGCATGCCGATGGCACCGGCCTTTTCAGCGATTACATCCTTAGCCTGCTTCTTAGTAGCCACAAAGAGCACTTTCTTACCGCTTTTTGCGATCTGCTTGAGTGCTTTAGCAGCTTCCTCGGCCTTAGCAGCAGTCTTGTAGAGGTCTATGATATGAATGCCATTACGCTCCATAAAGATGTATGGAGCCATGGCGGGATTCCATTTTCTTTTGAGGTGGCCGAAATGACATCCGGCCTCGAGAAGTTGATCAAATGTTGGTGTTGCCATTATTGGGTTTTGAAAAAATGTTTACGTTCTTTGAGTTAACAACTGCCGGGTAGGGAACGAAGCCATCTCGACAGTTTAGATACTAAACACAAACGCAAGCGAATAAGCGTCAGGCAGCGATTAACGTTTGCTGAACTGGAAACGCTTGCGGGCTTTCGGACGACCGGGCTTTTTACGTTCAACCTCGCGGGCATCGCGGGTCATGAAGCCTTCGGCACGAAGAGCCTTCTTATCATCGGGGTTAACCTTCACGAGAGCACGGGCGATTGCGAGACGGAGAGCCTCGGCCTGACCCTTATAGCCACCACCGCGAAGATTCACCTTGATATCATATTTTCCTACAGCCTCGAGCAGATTAAGGGGCTGAAGCACCACATACTGAAGGATGGAAGAAGGGAAGTATGCCTCCAGAGGGCGCTTGTTAATGGTGATGGCACCATTGCCATCAGTGAGGTACACGCGAGCAACTGCAGCTTTGCGGCGTCCTAATGCATTGATTGTTTCCATCTATCCTTATTTCAGTTTGTTGATGTCGATTACTTTGGGATTAAGGTCGCTCTGCGGATACTCAGTGCCGTTGTAGACATAGAGATTATCAAGCTGACGGGCGCCAAGACGATTCTTAGGAAGCATGCCCTTTACCACCTTCATGTAGAGAGGGTGCTTGCCGGGCTTGTAGGAACGCTTCATCGACTTGAGCATGAGCACTTCGGGTGTGCACTCGCGCTGACCGCCGGGATAGCCCGTATAGCGCAGATAGATACGATCTGTAAACTTCTTACCTGTCATCTTAACCTTGTCGGCGTTGATGATGATAACGTTGTCACCGCAGTCCATGAAAGGGGTATAATTAGGTTTATACTTACCGCGGAGAAGTTTGGCCACCTTGGCACATAGACGACCGAGCACCTGATCGGTAGCGTCTACCACTACCCACTCCTTTTTGATTGTTGCAGGAGTGGCGGGTAATGTTTTGTAACTTAAAGAATCCACTTAAAAATCTGTAAATTAATTTGTTAAAGGCCACTTCAGAAGACACGAGCTGTCGGCCAAAACAGCATTATGACACCTCAGCGGCAATCGTTTGGATATAATCGGCGTGCAAAGGTAATACTTTTTTCTTTCATAGCAAAATTTTTCTGTTCAAGCAAGCGCTTCGCAGATTAAACAAGCAAGTGCGAAAATTGAGCCTATTAAAAGATGCTTTACCCCAATGACAGTTTTAGAGGCTACGTTCGGGTGTGAACGCAGCCTCCTGACAGGGTAATATAGTAAACCGAGCTTACTTCTTGACGATCCGAATGGACGTTCCCGCGGCATGAACAATATATATTCCGGGGGACAATGTCATGATGTCAAGTTTTACTGAGGAGTCGCCTGTGGCATCTTTCTTAACTAAAGTTCCGTCGACAGCATAGATTTCAATATCTCCAAGAGGCACGGACGCTGAAAGATTAACTGTGTCATGAGCCGGGACAGGCCATGCTTTCAGTGATCCGGCAGCAGCAGATGCAATCTCTGCTACGAAAGTAGTCGTCTCTGCACCTTCGAAATTTACTGCATACACCTTGCCGGTTGAAAGTGTCTGATATTGATGTACCTCCTGATGATCGGGATCGGGCGCTTCTCCGTCGGCTTTGCGGCGGGGTGCTTCGGTGGGAGTATCTTCAGATGCTTCGGGATGTTTGATGAGCTCACCGTCGATAATGTAGTCACCCTCCTCTGCATCGGTAGATATCGACCATCTCATACCTTTATCGGCAAGATAGATAGCGGGATGAGAGTGGAATTTCTTGTTCTCGCCTTCGCCGTCGTAGTAACCAAGGATAACCGGATACTCAGCCGTGATAGCGACATAAGCGTCTTCGATGTCCTCCGGCTTGGTATCCTTAGGAGCCACCCTTTCCAGACAGATACCCATGTGGCCGTATTCATTCGCTTTCTTGCTGAAATTCGATTCCCCATTATCCTCACTCCATGAGTACTCCTGCACACCATACTTATATTCATCCCAACCGGCAGGACGGCCATACAGGGCTGCGGCTTCATCTTCGGAAAATTCCTGAGATTCGTGATAGGGATTTGAGGCGTGGAAACCGATATAGCTGAACGGAGGAGTATCGGCATCACTGACAAAATTGTAATTTCTGGGAGTAAATTTCACTCCGAACATGGCCTTTGCATGGTCATCACCGGGAAGTGTGTATGCACGTTTGTAAGGTATAACTTCAGCGTCATGTGCGATGACCTGATCCGTCAGCCTCTTCATGTTGAGATTTGTAGTGGAGTCTACGGAAGCACGTGCCAAAGTAATGCGATTGTGGAAAGGATGGACGTATGTGACTCGATTGGATGTCTTCACCATATAGTTGATACCTTCTCTGATTCGGTTGACCTTCAGAAACTTCAGAGACTCGGGAGCAGCTTCGTCAGTTTCAAGGGCCACTTGCTCCACAGGAAGCGGGAGATAAGTTAGCGGTGCGCTGACATCCTTATTGTTGAGTCCCTCCTTTTTATTGGCATCAAAAGTTCCGTCAAACTTATAGAGGCGGTTGAAGTTAGGATCAAGATTGCCGTCCTCATCAGTAAGGGGATTGCCGTCCTTATCGGTGACATTAACCTCCACATTCACCTGATAATAAAGATCCCATGCGTCGAGAGTCTGCTGGGTGAGCATCAGCTGAGTAAATTCTCCGAGGAGCGATACACGGTTGGCATGGGTGTATGTGGCATAATGGGCACCTTTTACAGAACCAAGATGGTGGCCGTATTCTTCGGAGGTGGTCCATTCTGAATCATTGTTTACAAAATCGACTTCGCCGGTACCGGTATCGGAATCATCAGAATTGCCTCCGATATTCTTTTCGGCATAGAAACCGAAACTTTCGCTGTGGACGTCATATTTCACGTATGGGGCAACCATACGCACACGTTCGGATGGAGTAAACTCGAGTTCACCGATTTTTTCTCCACTCGAATTTAGAGCGTCGATACCTGCTATACGATAGTAGTATGTCGGCTCAACGTTCTGGACAACAAGATCGGTGATCTCCTTCACTTTCCTATAAGAGGCAACGTCATTGCCGTCAGTTTCGGCAAGAAAACCGAAAGCAGGTATGGTAAATTCGAGGAATCCATCCTTGGTCACGGAAGTTTCAGAACGCGATTTCTCTACGAAATACGGTACCTGTCCGCTTTCGCTCTTTTCTTCGCTCAGAATGAAAACGCGAGGCGCATAATCATCATTTTCTTCACCATATACAAAACGGGATTCTGTCCACTGCACACCATTTTCAATAAGCGTACCGTCATCCTGATAACCTGAATCTTCGTCAATAATATTGTAACCGACAACCTTACGTTTGGAGATACGCAATCTGTAGGAATCGGCCTTATCGAAAGCATCCTTAATCTCATTGATTTCCTCTTCGTTATAGACATCGTCGTATGCACCGGTTTCGACTGCATCGGTAGAAAGCCTGAGATTAAAGGAATAGTAAAGTCCCGGCTCCTGATACAGAGGATCCTTGCGGTGGATCAGGAAATTTTCGTTCTTTACGCCCTCTGTTTCATGGTAGTTCTTGTTTCCCGCCTGCGATGTTCCACGGAAAAAGCCTTCCGGATTTGTGTAGACGATCTGTTCGATATTTGTCGTAAGCACGTAGTGATTTAGCTTGCCGTAAATAGCGCTTTCGAAAAGCTTCAGTCCGTAGGGGGTGCCGAGCTTGGTAAACTCGATCTTTACAGCAGCCACATTGGTCCAAGGTATTATATGTCCATTCTCATCGACGAGCGGATCGCCGTTCGTATCAGCAGGATATATGCGGTGGGTTTCAGTTTGACCGACGCCGATATTCTGCATGTTGACGAAGCTGCCGACCTGCACCCACATATCATTACCATTTTCGTCTTTTATAATGTCTCCATTGTCGTCGACTTGCAGTATATATACGTTGTAGTCACGAGGGAAGGCACCCTCATAGCAGAAGCCGAGCATATCCACTTCCATCGCGTAAGTAGAAGGATGATCTGGGTTTTCCTCATCCTCGCTCCGGTAGTCTATATATAGTTCGTAAGGCCGGACAAGTTCTTCGTCAGCATTGTACTTGTATGTCTGACCCATGGAATCTCCGGGTCCATAGTAGCCGATCACATACCACGAACCATATTCGCCGTCGGCGGCATTAGAAGGGTCCGTGCCAAGATACTCGAGGTCGCGGTCACCTTTCTTCTGATCCGGATGGCCGTCGACATTCCAGTAACGGGAGTACTGCACGGCATTGTCGTATGCATTGGCAAACCGGTTGATGTTTCCGCGGTTTGAAAGTACCATAACTGTAAGAGGCTCGGATTCAGCAACCGCATCTCCGTTTTCGTCCACAGCTATGGCGGTGATCACCGCGCTGCCGGTCATGTCCTTTTCAGGCCAGTCGAAGATATGGATAGGCCATTTGATATCATGATAGGAGGAATATGTTCCGGTGAAGGGGACCTCCTTGGTGATCGTCCGCGTATCCGATCCATCTGTCATGTTTGCTTCCATCATCAGTTTTACTCCGGCGACACCCTCCGGGAAGGAGTAGCTTGCCGAGATATCCTCACCGGTGGAGAGGACTGCAAACTGACCGTAAACACTGGAATACATATAGGAAAGGTTGAGAGGCAACTTATCGTTGATACGGGTGGAAGTGACTATCCAATCGTTGTTCATACCACGATCCACCACATTGGAGCGATCGAAATTAGGAGTTTCCACGGAGATGGAAGTAGTCGCTTTCAGAATATCCTCTGCCGGATTTCCGTCTTCGTCCTGAAGCTTGTCTCCACCCACGGCTATCTCGCTTATAGAAATGCCGAGTCCTTCGTTGGCGGTATCGAAGAATTCAAATTTCAGATAGCGATAAACTTCATCTTCGTCAAGATTCCAAGAATGACGACCCGGCACACCATAGTCCTCCTCACGGATCTCAGTGACCTCCACGAGTTCTTTCCATTCCACCAAATCGTCGAGTTTATCGCCTGTCATGGATGATGTAAGAGCGGGGGCAGCCTTCTTCATTGCGGAAGAAGACGAGACCCTTTTGTTTCCACCGTAGATCTTATAATGGCTGGGTCGCATCATCCTGTAGCTGTCAGGATCAGAAGCATCAGCTGCAAATGCGTTGTAATAGACTGCTACTTCATTGACAGGTAATGAGAATCCGAAATCAAGATAAAGAGAGGGTTTCTTCTCGTTTTTCAATTCCTCGGCCGTGATATTCCATCCGTGCCAATCGCCATCGATAAGTCCCTTGATGGTCTGATTGACAGCTCCCTTTGTCGAAGAATTATGGAAAGCCTTAGCGAAAGGATTACCGTATCCAATCCCCTTATCAAGTTCATTCTCCGGAATTCCGGTCGTGATATTGTAACGTGCAATGTTGTATCGCTTTTTCCAATCTGCGGAGACGACTTCGATATTTTCTGTAAAGGCCTCTGCTTCTCCAGACTTCGGATTAGTGTAAGAGATCGTAAGCGGGTATGCTCCGACAGGCGCACCTGCTGCTACAGTAATTTCATTGCCGGAAATAATCAGCACATCAGAATCTGAGGAGAGACTGATACCGTCAGTGAGCTCATAAAGGATTTCGCCGTCACTGTTGTATGCCACGACACCTTTTACCAGTTTATCCAGACCATCATTCTTTATGACATAATATCCCGAAGAGCCAGAATAGGCGATATCATCATTCATTGAGGCGCCCTTGCCGTACAGGCATATCTCGCGGAAACGACCGCCCCATTCCGGCATACGCAGATACTTAACATCCACGACCATATAGCGAACGTTCTCGACAGGAGTATCGAAAATGATCATTTCCGAATAGTTGGTCTGTTCATTTGCTTCAAGAGGAGAGATGTCCTGCCGCAAAGTCCTTATCGGAGTAGCACCGGGCTTCTTTGGATCAGTGGAGTAAAATTTAATATCGAATTTGCTGATGGTCGCATTGCCGTGAACAAATTTTGCTCCCGTAACTTTACATTTGCGCCTCAGATCGAAGTAAATAAGGCCTGTGCCGTCGGGTATTTCATGTTCCTCACCGAGACCCTTATCGGCCCATCCACCTCCGGCTCCGTTAATGTCATCGGGTATATCTTCGTCAATGAACAGGTCGCCACTGTAATCTAAGTCCGGTACTGCTGTAATAAGAGTATCGAACAGCCCTCCGTTACGAATAAAAAGACACTCAGGCTTCTCTTCGAATATGATGACAACATCGACTATCTTGTCCTTGAATTCATCGCCGGAAAGCTTAATCTCAAACTTCATCTCACCGGCCTTTTCAGAAGTAAAGGTTCCATCTTCCACCGAATATGTCAGCCCTTCGGGAAGAGAATCCTCGACCACTTCAAAGCTCATATCCTGAATCTCGGTACCATTCTTAAACGTGACATCTACGTGTATCTTGACAGGTGTGCCGACATAGGCATGACTTTCGGCAGGTTTGACAATCACCTTGTCGATGACCATTTCCTCGACTTTTCCATAAGCGAAGAAATTGCACAGACAGGCGCCGTAACCCGTCGAGAGTGCTGTTGGATACAAACGTATATAACGCACACCGTTGATGCTCTCGGGGAAATCCAGTACCTGAATTGTACCGGCGCCCCCGGAGTTAGTGTATGAATACGTTTCACCTATCTTAGTCTCTCCATCCGGTCTATAGAAGAGGACATCGAATCCTGATATTGTTGCTCCTGTATGACCAAGAAGTATAGCCCTGACAGAATTTGAATTCTTTAGATCAAGTTCGTAGTATGGTTCCGTGGTGAGATCAACATACCCGTTCCATCCTATCTCCGTCACTTCGTTCAGATCAAAAAGATTAGAAGAAGGGTCGGCATCGTTCTTCAGGTTTAAATCAGTCGGATTGAGAGTGACTGTGCAGGCAAAATCGCCCTCTGTTGTGATAAGATTCTCAGCATCATCGACTGAGAGCGTGACCTTGTAGTCCTTTCCGTTAAAAACGACGGTCACTTGATATTCTCCGGCTGTCGAAGCGGTAAACAAACCATCTGAATAAGTCAGACTCCCGGGTAGATCCTTGACATCCTCTATGTCTATGGTCATGGTAACGTTGTCCTGAGATACGACATGGAATTCCACAGGCATGGGGACACCCTTGACAAGTCTTGACATTGCCTGAACGATTGCGTTGTCAAATGCAGTTTTTTTCACATAAAGCTCTACTTCATAGAATTTTATTCCCCAGCCACTATTAAATGCCTTAAGGAAATTCAAACGCACGAAGCGTGCAGTCTGGGTAGCGGACAACACTTTTCCGAATTCTGTATCATTGTTATTGTTGATACTTTCTACTCCAATAATTTCTTCTTCGTCGTTAAGGAATTCAATATCGAAATCGACAGCGAAAGCACCTTCAAAATAGATTACGATAGCGTCAATAGGTGTTGACTCGCCTAAATCAACCATCCACCAGTTGGATCCGGAGGTCAATTCGT
>CAYPBS010000050.1:0-8055 GCA_964409015.1 uncultured Sangeribacter sp. | reverse complement strand
GGCCGGTGGATTCTGTACTTTACTCCTCACAGTCATGATTTTTCTGCATACGCAAGCTTTTTTTGTTATATTTGCAGCGATGGAGGAAGAGCGCAGATATGGATCAGTCACGGTGATCGTGCCGGCATACAATGCCGGACAGTGGATCGGCAAGTGTCTGGACAGTGTGAAGGATCAGGTGGCCGGAGAGTGGCGCGTTATTGTGGTGTCCGACGGCAGTACCGATTCCACAGCCGGGATATCAAGGCGTCATGCATCCACAGATGCCCGTTTTTCGCTTGTTGAGCTCCCTCACGGCGGGGTGTCTGCTGCCCGCAATGCCGCTCTCGACATGGCAGACAGCGAGTGGGTGATGTTTCTTGATGCCGACGACGCTCTTCATCCCATGGCGCTTGCCCGTACTCTCTCCGAGGCCATGTACCGGGAAGCGGACATAGTGATCCCGGCTCAGTATCACGGACCGATGCCCGCCTTTTTCCCAGACTTCGTACAACACTCTTCCGAGGTTCTCTCTCCGCACGAGACTCTGCGTCGGTTGCTGCTGCGTCGGGGTGTGGAGGCGAGCATGAGCGGCACCCTCTACCGGCGTTCCCTCTTTGAGGAAGGAGGGAGGCTCCGTTTTCGGCAGGGACGCTACGAGGACCTCGACCTTGGCTATCGTATCGTCGAACGAGCCCGCCGTGTGGCGCTTCTTTCCGAGGAACTGTATTATTACCGTCTCCACGACCACAGCTTCATGAGGTCTCTTTCAAAGGCACGTTTTGATGTTCTCGATGTGGTGGACCGGATGTATGAGTATTTCCGGGGCTCCTCACTGGAGGGGGCTGCCGCCGACCGTCGGTTTGGCGCCCACTGCAATATTCTGCTCGTCATGTACACATACGGCGAGGTCGATACAGCCATTGAACGCCGCTGCCTTGACGTGATAAGTAAGAGTCGGTTCAATTCGCTGACCGGCAGGGGTGTGCGTCTCAGGAACCGGCTTGGAGCGCTCGTTTCCTACGGTGGCCGGCCGCTCATGCGTATAATGGCAAAAATATTTCCACAGCGATGAAGGTATTGACCATGCATCCATCCGGTCTCGATTCGGCATGCCGCGGGCTTGCCGGCTCCATCAGACCTTTCAGTCCGGAAATTGTGGTCGGAATCCTCACGGGCGGGGGAGAGGTGGGACGCCGTGTGGCCGCTTACCTGCAGGCTCCGGCCTATTTCGAGGTTTCGCTTCAGCGCCCCTCCACCCACCGGAAACACCGTCTGGGCCCGCTTTTGCGGAGCTTGCCCGGATGGGTTGCAGACCGGCTGCGCATCTACGAGGCCCGAAAGCTCTCCCGTGTGGCGGGTGCACCACGCGAAGCTGTACTCCCCGAAGACCTTACCCTCGCGCTTCGCTCGATGTCCGGCTCAGGTGTCCTCATCGTTGATGATGCCGTCGACAGCGGCGCCACTCTCAGCGCGGTGATACGTGCCGTGAAGAGTGTAGTCCCCCGGGCGGAGATCCGTAGTGCCGCCCTTACGGTGACGACCCCTCATCCGTCTGTCGAACCGGAATATGCCCTTTGGCGGAACGAGGTGCTCTTAAGGTTCCCATGGTCCCTCGATTATAAAAAGACACGAAAATGAACACCGATTCCTCAGAGCGAAATATCACAGCAGGTATTGTGGTCGTAGACCTCGACGGAACCCTCGTCAGCGTCAACACTTGGCCCTGCTTTGCCCGATTTCTCCTCCGTGCGGCTCTCCGGCGCCGTCGGTTTCTTGTCGCCGTCCACCTCGCATGGAAGCTCCTTCTGCGCAAACTCAGAGCCGTCAGCCATCTTCGTGTCAAACGCATCTTCATGCTCCGCAGCGCCGCTATACTCCGTCCCGAAGACCTTGAAGCCTTTGCCGACATGATGGCGCGAAGGTTCAATCCGGAGGTGATGGCGCTATTGGAGGAAGCCCGACTCAACAAGGGGAGCCATATCGTGCTTGCCACCGCAGCTGCCGGGGAATACGCCCCGCTGATAGGGAGCCGTGCCGGAATCGCCGATATACTGTGTACCCCGGCAGCCCTTCCGGGTCGCCCGTACAAGGAGTGTCGGGGTGAGCGCAAAGCCGATGCCGTGGAGCAGCTTGCCCACCGCCTCAGCCTTCCCGTCGCGATGGTCATCACGGACCACTCAGACGATTTCCCTCTATTCCGGAGATTCCCTGAGGCCCGGCATATTCTGATAAAATAAGCAGCGCGTCTCCGCTCCGCGCGGAAGGGTGAAAAAAAGATATGCCCGATACCATATTTTTCTTTGCTGAAGGATGAAGGTATGGAAAAAATTCGCTAATTTTGTGAGGTAATGAGACAGACTCAGGGATATATGCACCCCGACCGGGATGATGAGGACAGAATGGCCGACGAGGCTTTCCGCGAAGTCCTCCGGCTCTACCTTGCGAGCCACCATCGCAAGAAGGTGGAGATCATCGAACGCGCCTACAGGTTTGCCCGTGAAGCTCACCGCGGGGCCCGGCGGCGAAGCGGCGAGCCGTATATTATGCACCCCATCGCCGTGGCCCGAATCGTGATAGACGAGCTGGGGCTCGGATCCACCTCGATCTGCGCCGCGCTGTTGCACGATGTGGTGGAAGACACGGAGTACACCCGCGACGACATCGCCGCCAATTTCGGCGAGAAGATAGCATCGATTGTGGAAGGCCTGACCAAGATTTCCGGCGGTATTTTCGGCGACAAGGCCTCCTTGCAGGCTGAGAACTTCCGCAAGCTCCTCCTCTCCATGAGCACCGACATCCGCGTCATCCTCATCAAGATGGCCGACCGGCTCCACAACATGCGCACCCTCGCCTCCATGCGCCCCGAAAAGCAGCTCAAGATTGCCGGCGAGACCCTTTATGTCTACGCCCCTCTGGCACATCGGCTCGGCCTCTACAACATGAAGATCGAATTTGAGGATCTTGCCTTCCGCTTCGAACATCCCGGAAAGTATGAAGAGATAAAGGCGCTCGTGGACCAGAGCTCCGAGCATCGCAACAGCATCGTCGAGAAATTCGTCCAGCCCGTGCGCGCCAAGCTCGACGAAGCCGGCTTCAAGTATTCCATCAAGGCGAGAGTGAAGAGCGCCTACAGCATCTGGCGCAAGATGGAGACCAAGAAAGTCAGCTTCGACGACATCTACGACATCTACGCCGTGAGAGTCGTCTTCGAGAACGATGACGACGCTCAGGAAGCAATCCGCTGCTGGCAGATATATACCTTCTTCACCGAAGGCCACCGCGTCCACCCCGACCGCCTGCGCGACTGGATCACTACTCCGAAGGCCAACGGCTACCGCGCTCTCCACCTCACCCTCATGGGCCCCGACGGAAAGTGGATTGAAGTCCAGATACGCTCCCGCCGTATGGACGAGATCGCAGAGCTCGGATATGCAGCCCATTGGAAATACAAAAACGTCGACTACGAGGAAGAATCCGAACTGGAAACATGGATGAACACCATCAAGGACATCCTTGCAAACCCCGAACCCGACGCCATCGATTTCCTCGACACCATAAAGCTCAATCTCTTCTCCTCCGAGATATACGTCTTCACCCCCCACGGCGACCTCATCACTCTCCCCTCCGGCTCCACGGTCCTCGACATGGCCTTTGCCATACATACCCAGCTCGGCCTCCAGTGCATAGCCGGAAAGATCAACCATCGGCTCGTCTCCATGTCCCACAGGCTCGACAGCGGAGATCAGGTCGAGATCATCACCTCCGAGTCTCAGAAACCCAACGAAGACTGGCTCGCCTTCTGCCATACCGCCAAGGCCAAGACCCGTATCCGGGCACTCCTGCGACGCACACGCAACGAAGCCGTCGCAAGAGGACGGAAGATGTACCGCGAGTTTCTCGAAGGTGAAGGCATCAGCGCCTCCATGCCCCTGATGCGCCGCATGCTCGACCACTACCGCCTCTCCTCCCCGGACGACCTCTACCTCAGTCTCGACAAAGGGGAAGTCACCCTCTCGGCAGCCTCATTCAAGAAAGTCGGCAACAACCGCCTCAGCATCTTCGGCAAGCTCCTGCGCAATCCCTTCTCCTCGAAGCGCCGCCGCGCCCCAGAATCCCCGGACTCCGGAGCCCCCGCCGCGCCTTCCCCCCATAAGGTCGACCGCTCGCAGGTATATATCCTCCGCCCCGACTCCGAAAACCCCAACTACCTCCTCGACACATGCTGCTCCCCCCTGCCCGGAGACGACGTACTCGGTTTCGTCGACAACGACGAGAACGTTGTCCTCCACCGCGTCGACTGCCCCAAGGCCATGAGGCTCAAGACAGCTTTCGGCCCGCGCCTTGTCTCGACACGATGGGAAGGATCCGCCACACGCTTCACTGCCCGGATCGACATTCAGGGACTCGACCGCCGAGGCGTCGTATCCGATATAGTGGAGGTAGTCAGCCGGCAGAAGAACGTCGACATCCGCTCAATGCATATCGACACCGACGAGGGCATTTTCCGATGCTCCATGACGCTCCTGACCGATTCCGCCGACTCCGTCTCAGCCCTATGCACCAGACTCCGCAAGATTAAGAATGTGAAATCAGCCGTGCGCAACTCCCGGATTGCGCCCGCCTCAACAGACAAGTCGTGAAAAAGAATATTCTCAGACACAACATACTCCTCATCCTCACAGTCCTCGCAGCCGTCACACTCATCACCGTAGCGCTCCCCCGCGCCGGCCGCGAATCCATCAACTACGAAGAAGGCCAGCCGTGGCGATACTCCCTCCTCACCGCCCCCTTTGACATCCCGGTCTACTACGACTCCATCACCGAGACACGGATGACCGACTCCATACGCCACAACCTCCCCCCCTACGTCGACATCTCCTCCTCGGCACCCCGCGACGTAGAGAACAGCTTCCCCTCCTACCTCGTCTCCAACCCCGCCGTCAGGCTTCTCCTCACCCACGTACGCGACATCTACAGCAAAGGAATCATCGACGAAGACGTCAAGGAACGCCTCGACCGTCAGACCGGACGCAAGACCGTCAACGTCGTCTCTGCCTCCAACTCCGCCACGCAGACCGACGCCTCAGCCATGCTCACACCCGTCGAGGCCATGGACTCCATCGTGCGCCGATACAAAGCCACCGGCAACATCTTCCTCAACGTCCCCGACGAGACATGGGACATCCTCAAGGAGAACATCCACGCCAACGTCACACTCAACGACACCGTCGACACCCGCGAAATCAACAACGCCCTCGCCATGGTCAGCTCCGCCCAAGGCACCATTCGGCAGGGCCAGAGACTCGTCGACCGCGGAGAAGTCGTCACCCCCCAGATCTACCGCAACCTTCAGGAATACGAAAAGATGCTCGCCCGGCGCGACGGCACGGACCATAACCTCCGCGGATTCATAACCGGACAGGTCGCATACCTCCTTATAGTATTCTCCCTCTTCCTCATCTACCTCTCCTTCTACAGCAAGCGCGTCTACTATTCCATGCGCTCCATGATGTTCATACTCACCACCCTGCTGGTCATCAACCTCCTCGCCATTCTCCTCGCCGAGACCTTCAACCTCGGCATCTACATGACCCCATTTGCAGCCCTCCCGATAGTCATAATCCTCTTCGTCGACCGCCAGACAGCCGTAGTCACCCTGCTCACCTCCGTCATGATAGGAGCCCTCGCGGCAGTCTACCAGTTCCAGTTCATATTTCTCGAGATGGCAGCCGGCCTTACAGCCATATATAGCCTCAAGCAGCTCTCCCGCCGCTCCCAGCTCCTCCGCGTCAGCTTCTTCACCTTCATCGCCTACTCCCTCTCATACCTCGTCATGACCCTCGTCCTCGAAGGCACCCTCTCCGAGCTATCACCCCGCCTCTTCGTCTACTTCATCATCAACTCCATACTCCTCTCCCTCACATACGTCCTCATATTCTTAGTCGAACGCGTCTTCGGCTTCACCTCCACAGTCACCCTCGTCGAGCTCAGCGACATCAACAACCCCCTCCTCCGACGCCTCAGCGAAGAAGCCCCCGGCACATTCCAGCACTCCATGCAGGTCAGCACACTCGCCTCCGACGCTGCCCGGGCAATCGGAGCCGACACTCAGCTCGTCCGTACCGGCGCGCTTTACCACGACATCGGCAAACTCAACAGCCCCATCTTCTTCACCGAAAACCAGCACGGTGTCAACCCCCACAACGGACTCGACTCCAGAACCAGCGCACGCAAGATCATCAGCCACGTCACCGAAGGCGCCTCCATGGCCCAGAAAGCCAAACTCCCCTCCGTCATACGCGACTTCATACTCGAACACCACGGCAAAGGGGTCACACGATACTTCTACAACACCGAAGTGAACGCCCATCCCGGAGAAGACGTCGACCCCGCCCCCTTCACATACCCCGGACCCAACCCTCGCTCCAAGGAAACCGCCATACTCATGATGGCCGACGCCGTCGAAGCCGCCTCCAGATCCCTTAAGGAATACACCACCGAAAGCATCTCCAACCTCGTCGACAAAATCATCGACACTCAGGTCAAGGAAGGGATGTTCCGCCGGTCCCCGATCTCCTTTGCCGACATAGAAGAGATAAAAGATGTATTCAAACGCCGCCTCGGCACCATCTACCACTCCCGCGTAGCCTACCCCGAACGCAAGACAGCCCCCTGACGTCACCCCTCCCCATCACCTCCCGAAAAACTCTTTTACCCCCGACCCCGCTCCGCGGGGATAACTCGCACACTCTCAGGGGATTGCGATTTTTAACAAATAAATTAACAAAAATTAACATCGGGGGGGTAAAAAGTCGCGTCCTATACGTAACTTTGCGCTGAATATTCAAAACCTGAATACGAAAAACTCACGATTCCCTCAGTTGCGGATACCTCGCGTGCCGACGTAACCTACACACTGAATGATTGGTACAGTAGCTGAAACCAGTAGCTTATAGCGTTAATGGACCTCCCTTGATCGCGACGGAAACCTTTCGTCGCTATTCATGGATAAAACTCACAGGAGCGATGCAGCGCGCCCGGACCACTACGTACAAGACCACCTTGATATATAAGACTTAGGAGATTTTTTATACTAACTAAATAACAATTATTAGACGACATGATTAACTTAATTAAATTTCGACGGAGCGGCTTATGGCTCTTAAGCTTCATAGCCGCCCTGCTTGTACTGTCTCCATCCGCCGGAGCGTGGAATTATTACATCTGGGGAGATACTCCGGGATGGAAAAATAATGAATCGTATAAACTTTCCACTTCTGATAATAAAGTTTATACTATAACATTGTCTTCTCTCTCCGGGGGATTCAAGATACACAATGGAGATGATAGCAGAGATAACTATTTCAGCGCTTCCTCTTCCTCTGCTACAGAATTAGTAAGCGGTAATAATTATCAGCTTCATTCAGGAGGTAGCAATAATAACATGAGTTTGCCTGAAGGAGCTACTGATATTACCATAACAGTTTATGATGATGGTGGATATAACGGCTCTGCAAATGATGGTTATCCCGATTCAATTACGGTAACATATACGAAAAAAAAGGATTCTGTTTACGGTATCGTCGGCTATAGTAATAACAATTGGACCGATAACAGTCACACTTTCTCCGGTTCTCCCCTTACACTGACTATTACCAACTATCAGAAACCCACTTACGGATTTAAGGTTAATAACGGAACCCATAGATACGGTAATGCTAATGGAACTACTATTTCCAGAAACGGGTCAATCAATCTTTCCCAGCAGGATGGTACCGGTGGCAACATCAACGTCGCTGACGGAGCAATCGGCAAGAATGTGACCCTGACGCTTGAACTTAGCAATGGTGTTCCTTCGAAGCTCACAGCATCGTGGGATCCATCTGTGACTATCGTAGGCGAATGGGGCGGTCATACCGCCGACTGGACCGCTACGGGTACTTCCTATACATCTGCTTCCGACGGCTATTATCAGTTTGATGTTACCCCCACCTCCAACGGCGATCTGAAATTCCGTATCAAGGTCGACGGTGCAGTACGGTATCCCTCCTCGGGCAACAATACCCAGATGAC
>CAYPBS010000049.1:0-8393 GCA_964409015.1 uncultured Sangeribacter sp. | reverse complement strand
CCCGGCCGTGACCATCAGCCTAAGGGGAGCTGAAGACGTGACCGTCACCGACAACGTCTTCGTCCTGCCTCCCGCCACCACGACGGTTCCCGCCGATTCCCTTGTCGAGGCTACCGACTCCCCTGCCCTGACCATCGCCCGCAACAAGGTGCTTGATAGATTCTGACTTTTTTCTTCCTCTCATAATAAAAAAGATTACCAAAGACATAACGTTCGATTCATTAATCCATAATTCGGCAGCCGAATTATGAATTAATAAAAGTATTGTGTCAAAGACTTGGTTGCATCTACTCAATGTGTTAAGTAATTCTTCAAAATACGTTTTAGGAATTAACACGTTGTTGTAGGCGAACCAAGTCTTTGACACAATATTACCAACCAATATCTACCTTGAGGAGAGAAAGCGGGGGAGGAGAGAGGTGGGAATCAGAGATTATCGGATAATCATCTTCTTACCATTTACGATATAGATACCTGCGGGAAGATTTTCGTGGCGAGTCATGCGCGCACCCTGAAGATTGAAGATCTCCTCCGGGGATTCTTCGCTATCAATTGCAGCAACGCCAGATTGAATGCCCTTCTCAATCTTAACGGCGATATCTTCGTTTGCCACGAAGGAATACACTCCGTCGGCAGCCGCCAACTCAGTGCCGTTAAGGGTGACGATGGCATCCTTGGCAAAGAAGGAAACTTCAGTTCCCTCGAAACATTCGAGTCCGTCGGCGATGTCAAAGGGAGCCACATAATCATGGATTGCATCCGTCACCTCAACATCTTCATCGATATCGAAAGTCACATTATATTTCGACGGAGCACCGGCGAAGAAGATCTTCACCACATCGCCGTTCTCCAGGCTGAGCGAGAATTGGAAAGAACCGACATATTCCGGTGAGTACAGGATATCGTTGACATAGAGCTGAGCTGCGGATGTATCGTAGTACCAACTGTTGGCATTCAGACCCACACTGCTAAGTTCGCTGGCGGCATACTCAAGGATATTATATCCGTTCTGGAGATTTGTCACCGTGGAGGTTCCTATGGTAAGGTTGAAGTTGCTCCACATATCCTTATCAGTGAGATACAGGGCTATCTTTTGATCGCGGATAATCTTGGCTACCGTAATTATCACTTCATCCCCCTCATTGATATGGAGCGGGTACAAGCCGTACATTACGTCATACTCCACTTTACGTCCATTCAGCTTGACATCCTCGATCTCATAGCCGTCGGCGGCGACGAGTGCCAAGGAGGGGGCTGCCGCGTTTACCTCCACAATGTTTTCGCCATCTTTCAGAGGAATCAGCTTGCTGCTATCCCCGACATATTCACCTCTGTAAAGAAGAACACCGACGCCGATATTGATATTGACCGTGAATTCCACCATCTTGTTCTTGGTGGCATCAAGGGTGATCGTGGCCGGCCCCGTCACAAACGTGGAGTAGGTGTCGGTAAAGCCCATGTAAGGATCGAAATCATTATAGAGGAAAGAATTCAGCACGAAATCTTCCTTATTGATGGTGATGGATAGTCTGCTGCCGAGCTTTACCTCGAAATTATCCGGATTGAAATCTACCACCTCCTCGTCGTCAACTTTGATGGAGGCTATGGCATCTTTGCCGTCGTTGGCGAAATTGAAAGTCACGGGCACGTATTCATCGGGGTAATCAGCAGTGATAGTGACCGTCATCCCCTCTTCGATATCGACCTCCCAGCCGCCGTCGCCATATTGCTGCGGGCGGTTTGCAGCGGTAGTCTCCACCTTATATACCGGGGCCACACCCCAAGGAGCGTTGATAGAGAGATAAGAGGTGGTCTCAGGAATGTATTCTATCACATTTTCGCCAGCCTTTAGATTTTCAAGGTATCCACCTTTGGGTGCCAGACTCAGCTCGACACGGGCAGGATTGTCGATGATAGCCGTGAAAGTCTTTTTAGGCATATCAGCCAAGGCGATGGCAGTGATATCGAGAGTGAAGGTGTCGACACCGTAGTCATCGTTCATGTTCATCTCCACGAAGTAGGGGTTCATCTCTTCCACGCCGTTTTTCACCACCTTTTGAATCACGGCATCATTGGTGGAGACCATCACATAATTGTATCCCGAGAGATTCGATAGAGTAGTGGTGGTGCCAGTGAGGGTGATTTGGGAATAATTCACCAATACGTTGACAAGATCCGGATTGTTGACCGTCACGATCAGATCGTAGGCTCTCGCTCCTAAAGCGCATCCGAGCGTCAGGATAAGCGACAGCAGATATTTAGATATTTTGTTCATTTTTATTTCGCTATTAATTTTGTAGTTATTCTTTCACCGTTGTACATGGTCATGATTGCGATATAGACTCCCGAAGGCAGTGTCGGAAGATTGATGCGCGATTCTCCTACTGCGATGGAAACGACCTTGGATCCGTTAATCGACACGAGGGTAAACTCCTTGACATCCTCCCATCCCTTTATTTCAATGAATGATGAGAAGGGATTGGGGCCTATTGCAGGGATAACTTGAGTGACGTTGTCGACACCGCCGGATGATAGAATGGATTCCACAGGGGTCGATTCACCCGAAGGATAACATGCGAAGAGGGACACGGTGTGATGACCACTTGCCGGCATCTCGATACTGCATTTGGTATCCTCGATTCCTTCGGCAACAGTCGTGCCATCTATGGCGATTCTGTAAGTAGGAGTGTTTCTAATGAACGCTTCAGCCTTTGCAGGAGCGTGCTTAAACCAATCGATTGCCACAGGCGAGTAGTCAACGTGATCGATATAGCCGTTGTCTATCCCTTTCACCCGGATCATCGGCACGTAGTTGCAGTTGGCCGTGCCATAGTTGTCCACCCATAGGCCATCCTGCACATCCGTTCCCGGTTGTGCTTGGAAAGTGAATTCGGAAGAGGTCCAGAATTGACCCGGACGCAGACCGTTTTCAGCGCGTAAGTCGCCCACTCCTAAACCGAGGAATCCACCGTCGCAGCTGACACCTACATAGAACCCGTTGGGGGCTTTTACGGGATCGGGGAGTTTAAACGAATTCCATTCGCCATCGACATTGGGTGCCCCTTCCACTCCGAAGAGTATGTTTGAAGTAGGTCGGCCATTTTGATCGAGGGCTAAAATGTAGATGTTCACCGTGGGATGAGGATTATTGGTGTTGTTGGTAAACCAGCTTACCTCTTCCACGACTGCATTGTTATTGAATGCCACACCGATCAGACTCGTCTTATTACCGGTATCGAAACCGAGTTTCTCCACATATGTGCCGTTGTCATAACCGAATTCATCGCGAGGTGCTTCCCATGTGAGGGCCAGACGGTCATTCTCCGGAGTTAGTACGAGTGCCGTCGGGGTGTTGAGGAGTTCGTTGAGTTTTACCTCGGAGTTGATATCTGAATTGATCTGCAGGTCGGAATAGTGAGGCTCATAACCGTTCTGTTCGATGGAGAAATCGTAGGCTTCCTCGTGACCGAATACCTGGGGGAAAGACATTACTCCCTCCGCATCGGATATAGCGCGATAGTTGGCATATCCCACAAGCCTACCGGCAACGCCGACGAGGGGATTGCCTGCGGAGTCGCTTACTTTGAAATTAACGGTATGACGCGGCGATATGGTTATCGTGATATCTTTTTCAGCGGTAGTATTCTTATTGACTGCAGCTTTTACTCCGTTGAGACTGTCATGACCATAAGCTTCGACTGAAAGTTTAACATCGCCTTCACTTATACGGTCGAAAGAGTAGTGACCCTTGGCGTCGGTTACGGAGAAATAGGATGTACCTTCCAAAAGCACCTTTGCATTGGCTACAGGACCCTCTTCATCAGTCACCGTACCCTCCAATGATCCATATTTGTCGGATTTAACCCAGTAGAAGTCAGCAATAGCCACCTCATTGTTTAATTCGCCTTTTCCGGGGTGCATGGGATCTATAGTGGCATCATCAGTGAATAGGCCGATCGTGCATCCATTCAAGCGATCCTCTTTGGTAGCGGCAAACATCTTGTAATGATAGAAGTTTGAGGCGTTCTTCACCATGTAGACCACCAGGTTCTTACCGCCCCATTCATAAGGTTGAGTGAAAGGAATATCGAATGAACCGGTACCTGCGGGAATATCCACCGGACCTGAATATACCTTCGTGAGGGTGGAGGGGTCGACAAACTCACCGTCATTGAAATTCATACGGTCGGTTTCTCCAACCCATACATCTATTGCAGGGGAGATGAAATCTGCATCGTTCTTTATTTCGAATGCTATGCTCTGGAGCACACCGTCGGAGGCATTGATATCGTTGGCATAGTAAAGAGTCTGAACGGCGCAGTTCTTATAGTAATAGTTCACGGGAGTCTGAATGCTGAAGCCCATGTTCTGAGGTGCATAAGGTGCGGATGCGACAATCGGATTTTTGATTACTCCAATTTGGCGGGAGGATGTCATGTTGTTATCCTTATTCTCATCTCCTGTAAAATCGATCATGGCGTATACGCGGCGTGATCCCGTCTCTTCAGGTGTCCAGTCCATTGTGACCGATCCATCTTCCCCCTTACCGAGTGCGACCCCTGCGGCGGATGCCAGTATGGTTCCCTTATCATCAAGCAGGGAGATAGAATAGTCGGAAGAGGCGACTTCCTCTGTACCGGCATTACGGAAATTAAAGGTATAGGAGGCTTTCTTTCCGGCTTTGATTATACCGGGGCCAAAGAGTGTGGTAGCGGAAAGGTCCTTGCCGTTGCACGTGCCTATCTCCACGTTGTCGATCAATATACCGTAGTCATCAGTGCCGAAGTAAAGGCTCTTTTCAACTTCAATTTTCACTTGACAGAGCTTATCCTTGAACTCTGGAACGGGAATACGCACATTGGCGTAATCATAAGAGAGGGTATGAACCATATCCCCATCCTCCGGAGCGATGCGATATACTCGCTTGAATGATTTCCCGAAATCATCGGAAACATAGACGTTGATTTTTACAAATTCAGGTTTCGTCGGGGGCATCGAGGGGTTGACACCGGAAATGTCATACTGCTGTGCTTTATAGCTGAACCCGATTACAGGATTGCTGCCCATCTCGATATAGTGGGTGATGATATCGGATGTGTATAGAGTCCAGTTCTCCAGACAGCGCGAACCGTTGATTCCCTTGGAGGGATGGAAGTAGAATTCGGTCAGGTCCCAACCGTCGGGTGTGCCTTTCTCGAAATCCTCGTACCAATAAGAGGACTTGACACTTTCAGTGACTCTTCCCCTGCAGGGAATCTTGACTTCGGGATTCAAAGGATCATTGGTAAGCAAGGTCACGAACCCTTCGTAGTCGCCAGGCTGTTTTGAGGTGAAGCGCACGGTGACATCGAAAGGTTTTCTGCCGTTGACGGAAGCCGGAAGATCTACGAATTCAAGCTCGGGACTACATTCGCCGGCTTCCAATGTCATGACTCCGGAACCGAGATTATACATACTCAACACTGCCACTGCTTCATCTTCCAGGGATGTCTTCTCCGGGAAGATGAGATCGGCGGGAGCGTAAACACGCGGGCAAGCCTCCGTCACCATCACGTCATCGACTGCGGTGAGATAACTGCGGGAGCCGGCTTCCGCGTGGAAGCCTATATAATAATCACCCGTCTGTTCCGGTTTGAAGGAGCGGTTGTAGATATTCCAATTATTCATGGAACGACCTTCCGTCATCAGCTCCATTTCCATGCTCTCCGGAGCCGGGGCATCTCCTACTGATACGGAGAATGTGGTGACCGTGTTTGATGCAGCCTGAGGTTTGTAAACGGAGAAATAGATATCGTAGATCTTGCCGGCCTCCATGTGTAGCTTAGGGGTGAACATCCAGCTGTCAATACTGTAGTCCTGACCCATGAGAACGGCATACTTGGTGCCTGATGTGCCGGGAAGCGGTTGGTCAGAACCGGGCACACCGAGCGATGCCCCGAGCCATCGGCTCTCCTTATGATCGGGAGTGGAGAGTGTGGTCCATCCTTCGGGGAGGTCATAAGGATCGGTATTAGCCACATTCTCGAAATCTTCAATGAAGATGTAAGGGCTTGGGGCCGTCACCGCGCTGCGTGTAAGCTTCTTTCCACCGTGCCGGTAGCCTACTGAATCGGATGCGCGGAGTTCGAGGACATCCCTGGGGGTCAGCTTCACCGACTTGCTCACGGTGGCAGCTGCGCCACTTGCCAGAAGAAGTGCAAGAGTTGCGTAAAGGTATTGCTTCATGATGTGATAAGTAATTTTGATTTGCCAAATTTAGTAATAAAAAAGCTTGATTGAAATGTTTAGGAGGATGACTTTGTAAGCTTTCACAGAATGACTACAAAGTTGAGACAAAATGAGGGTCCCGGAATGTCTTGATTCATGAATCAAGACATTCCGGGACTTAAAATCAACGAGTTAGCTGTTTACCTACGGCTTGTTGGTTTATCTATTTTTATCCTCTTTAGCCATCACTATATATTCTTTCGGCGTGAGTCCGGTTATTTTCTTGAAAGTGGCGTTGAAGCCGGTGCGCGACTTGAAACCCACCTCCTTCGCTATTGCCTCGATCGTGAGAGCCCTCCCTGTGGCTTCATCGCGTAGTCTTGAACATGCTTCTCTGATACGATATGTATTGACGAAAGTGGGAAAGGAATTACCGAGCATGGTATTGAGTGCGTAGGAGACGTACTTTGAGTTGCTCCCTACCAAATCAGCCAGTTCCCTGATCGAGAAGGCCGGCTGGAGATATGGCTTTTCCTCATCCATGACCTTAAGGATTGCATCGGCCAGAAGTTTGGCCTGGTCTTGATCAATTACGGTCTTGGAGGCTGAGGGTTCGTTATCAGACTCATCCTCCTCGGCATATATGGATGTCGGGTGGAGAGCTGCGGTTGTTTCTTCGGTAGATTCTTCGGGAACTGCTTGTTTTGTCTTTTCATAAAGCACTTTTAAGGCTTCGCGGAGGCGTTTGTTCTGTAGCCATATCCACACTACGACGGCGCAGACCAGAATCACGAGAATCGCTAATACCCATGCCATACGCTCGCGGTTGATGCGCAATTCTTTCTCGGCGAGCAGAGTCTTCTCGACGCGATCGATTTTTCGTGAAGATTGGAGATTGAGGACTTTCCCGAATTCCTTGGCTGAGAAAAGAGAGTCCTTCAATCCTACATATTTCAAACGCATCTCATACTCCGCTTTGTGGTTACCAAAGGCTTTGTAGCAGTCAGCCTGCAGTTCGCAGAGGGCCATATAGGTATCGGCCTGTTGAGCTCCTCCGCAGATTTCCGCCACGGTATCCAGACACGCTATTGCATCATTGTATCTGCCCTCAATCATCAGTGTGCGGGCGAGATGGTTGTACGACATCATCCGATATCGGTCGGGCGTGGGTAGGGATGAGGATAACTCGATGGCGTTTGCGAAGTATCGTTTGGCCTCGGGTATGCTGTCTTTGGTGGCTGCCCGCATGCCTAATCCGGTCTGCACGATATATTGGCTCCAGCTATCGTCCGGGAGCGGGGCATCGAGCAGCCGCTCCATAGTGGCGACGGCTTTGCCTGTTTCGTTGACCTCGAAACAGTAGTTGAGGATGTTAAGGGTGGAGGATCTCAGGACATCCCATTCACTGGTCTTCAGGGCTCCTTGGGCGGCGCGTTCGAGATATTCCATTGCTTTTTCATTATCGTTGAAGTAATGGAATATGCTGGCTATGTTGTTATAGACCCTTGCCTTGATGGTGTCGTCACCCACTTGTTCGGCTGTTAGAAAACTGTTCACCGACTCCGGGTAGTCGCCTTGAAGGAATTGGATTACTCCGCAGGTGTTGTAGGCTTCACCGGCGAGGTTGCGCAGGGAACGATTATCGGATGTGGCAAATTTTGCGCCCACATTATTAAAATAAAAGAGCGCGCTGTCCGGTTGACCGGCAGCGTAAGAGAGTTGCGCTTGTTTAAACATCGCTCTCGCTTCTTCCCCATCACCATTTTTCTCAGTCTTGCAACTGAAAAAGATCACCCAACTAAGGGATATGAGTATTATTGAAAGTAGATGCTTCATTTTTAATCAGATGACTTTTAGTCTTTCTCTGGTTGGAGGTACAAAATTAAACAAAATTCGCGTACTTGCAAAAATAAAGCGGCTACATATTGGACTTCTGGGAATCTTTTGCCCATGATTTCTGTGGTTATATTGATTTTGGTTTGGCGACCCCAAAATAACCACAAAGGGCTGATTCCTGCAATAGTTATCAGCCCTTATTTTAGATATCGCTCAAAAATTTTATCGGACAGCAATAATAATTTTTAAGTGACTTACGCTCCGAGGGGAACGAAGTTGGATAGCGGATTGCCGGGAGCTGCCTTATCCATCAGTTGTTCCGAAAAGCTGAACGAAGCCGCGTCGGGATC
>CAYPBS010000048.1:0-8555 GCA_964409015.1 uncultured Sangeribacter sp. | reverse complement strand
GAGTCTTAGGCTCCGGAAGTTTCGGTATCACATATCTCGCTTCTACCAAAATCATCATTCCGGGCAAACTCGGACAAATGAAGGTTGATGTAAAGGTCGCCATAAAGGAATTCTTCATGAACGACGTGAATTCCCGAAGTGAGGATGGAAGCACCGTCGAGGGTTCCTCGGGAAGCGTGTTTGTCAACTATCGCAAGAAATTCCGCAAAGAGGCCGAAAATCTTGCCAAGCTCACACATCCCGGAATCGTGAAAGTCTCCGACATCTTCGATGAGAACGATACCACATACTACGTGATGGAATTTATCGAAGGCTCATCACTTGAGAAATACATACAAGAGAAAAGGCGAATACCCGAGGCCGAAGCCATACAGATCATACGGCAGGTCGGCGAGGCCCTCTCCTACATGCACTCGCGCAAGATGCTTCACCTCGACATCAAGCCAAACAACATCATGCGTACCGCAGAAGGGAAATATATCCTTATAGACTTCGGCCTCTCGAAACAATTCAACGACAAGGGTGAACCGGAATCCAGCACCACCATAGGCCTCGGCACACCGGGGTATGCACCATTGGAACAGGCCTCGTTTCAGAAAGAGGGAACCTTCCCGGCCACACTGGATGTGTATGCCTTGGGTGCCACTCTGTTCAAAATGCTTACCGGCCAACGGGCGCCCGAAGCCACCTACATACTCAACGACGGATTCCCTCGCCATACCCTTGAGAAAGCCGGAGTGTCGAAGCAGACAATCGACGTCATTGAGAAAGCGATGGCTCCCATGAAGAAAAACCGCTACCCCAATATAAAGGCCTTCATTGATTCTCTACAAACTCCTTTATCTGAATCTGAAGAAAACACATTGATTTCAGAAGAGGAAAACGTTTTATTTGCAGTACAAAATAATGAAGCGTTAATACTGCTTCATACACCCAACAACTCCGTTAAAACTCCATCAAAAGATACAATCTTTTCTTCAGGTCAAACCGATGAAGAGGAAATCGTTGCCACTGTCGTGGAAACACCGATTGAGGTAAAACCCGTACTCCCTTCGGACGAAAAAAATAAAATAAAAGAAGAGCCTAAAAAGCCGACCTCTCCGGCTATTGTCATATCCGTGATTCTTTTTATTGCTCTTATTGGTTCGGTAATCTGGCTCTGTATCCCACATAATTCATATTCTTCATCCTCTGATTCTTCATCCTATGACTCTGAGACGATGGTGGAGTATGAGCCGGCGGTGGTAGAGTATGGCCCCGAAGCTTACGATGCGGCAGTACTACCGACTGAAGCTAACGAACCAATAGATGCAGTTTACGACCCCGCAACCGAAGCCGATGCTCCTTTAGAAGCTACAGCGGCATCTACAGAAGGTTGGTAAGAATATCGGATTTTTTTGCTAATTTTGTCGCAAATAGTTACGTGTCATGAAATTCAACAAAATATGGATCGCAGCTGCTGTCATGGTTGTTATGCTCCCGGGCTGCAAAAAGGATAAACCGAACAACTCCCAATCCGATGCGGACGCTATGCAGCAACAGCTCGATTCCCTGCGCATGGTCAACGACCAGTTGCAACTCAATCAGCTTGCCGCGTCCATCGACTCGCTGCCGAACTACAGCGAGATGAACGGAATGGAACTAAATTCCGACCAACGCGAGCTGCTGGATAAGTATAACGAGGCGCGTAACAAGATTGACGGCCTGATGGCAGAAATCAGGCAGCTGCGTTCCGACAGGACATCCGACAAGAATGAGCTTAAGAAACGCGACGAGAAGATTCGCGCTCTGGAAGCAGAAGTCGCGACTCTGAAGGACATAGCCCGGTCTCTTTACGAACAACTGGCTGACCTCAACCAGAAATATGAAGAAGAGGTGAGAAAAAACACGGAGCTTACCGCGCACAACGAGGAGCTTCGGTCGCAGGTCGGAGAGACACGTGCCAGCAACGAGCGCCTTCAGGAAAAAGTGGCTGTAGCGGAGCGCCTGAGTCTAACCGGCATAAGCCTCAACGCTTACAACAAGAAAGGGAAAGCTGAGAAGAAAATCTCCAAGGCTTCACAGCTCGGAGTTAACTTCACCATCACCCCCAACAATACTGCCGCTCCCGGAAAGAAAGATGTCTACGTCCGGATCAAGTCTCCGGAAGGCTCACTTTTGCCGGGCGGTAACTTCACTTTCGACGGCTCTTCGATCGGATACACGGCAAAACGCAGTATCGAATATGCCAACGAGGAGCTTCCCGTGAGCGTTTACTGGGATGTCACCACCTCACTGACTCCGGGAGAATACACCGTCGAAATCTTCTGCGACGGCAACCGTTTGGCTACCAGAAAATTCACTCTGTCGAAATAACAGCCGTCCCGGATATAATTTTCAGCGGTTGTCGCTGCCGAGGCCCCAGTATAGTTTCCGCCGAAGTGTGTCGGAAAATGTCGTGGCCGCCGGACGCACAACCGGGATATCGAACGGAGCCCGGCTCACTCTGATAGCTACATTGTCAGGGATACTTATACTTCTTCCATCGAGACACAGGAGGACATGGCTTGTGCGCGAATGTGCCACCAGACGCAACACGGAACTGTCCGACACTACAAGAGGACGCATATTGAGAGAATGAGGCGCCACGGGAGACACTACCCACGCAGGAATCCGTGGCCCGAGAATAGGCCCCCCGACAGAAAGATTGTAACCAGTGGAGCCGGTCGGTGTAGCCACGATCAGGCCGTCGCCGTCGTAATCCGCAAGGAATCGGCCGTCGATCTCCGCGCTCACCCCTATCATCGTGGCTGTGCTTTCCTTCAGCAACGCAACCTCGTTGAGAGCGTAAAGCCATTCCGAGGCCGGAAGAATCGACTTTTCCGCCTCTACCTTCAGCAGTGAACGCTGTTCAACCCTATAGCCCCCGCAGCAAATGGCCTCGACAAATTCCGGAATCTCTTTGAGCGTCCACCCCGCGAGATAACCCAGATGCCCTCCGTTCAATCCGGCAACAGGCACACCGCTGTCCCCCTGCCAGCTCACAGCCCGAAGAAACGTTCCGTCGCCGCCTACACTTATGAGAATGTCAGATGTCGAATCCGGACAGTCCACCCGCCGGACACTCTCCGGCATATCTATTTCCCCGGAAAGAGAGTCGTAAAACTCTTTCTCTATATCGATGAAGGAGGAACAATCCTCCAGCAGACGAAGTAAGGAATCCATACTCTCAATCACCTTAGTATCGGAACATGGATTGCCGAAAACGGAAATATGAAGTGGAGACGACATTTCAATCAGCAAGCAAATAAGTGATCTGCGCAAGACGCGCGCGAGGCCGGACAATGAGCCTCTGAAGCATATACGCTATAACACCGTACCCCAAAACAAGTATCCAAAGCATATCGTACTCCCCTTTCACGTCCGAGAGAGTAGCTCCATCGCCATTCATCCTGATGAAACCCTCGACTCCCCATGTCGACGGAATAAGCCGGCTCAGAAGCGCCCAAGGTTCTTTCATGGCGTACATTGGCCATGTAAGGCCGCTGAGGAAGAGGAAAGCGATCGAGGTGACCACCCAAAGCACGAACACGGCCTCCCGCTCCGTGACAAAGGCTTGCACACAGAAGCCCAACATGATGGACGCGAGAATATAAGGAAAGAGGAAAACCAGTATCTGCAACGGGTCGCCGGCCATCGGAAAGTGGAAGATAAGAGGCACGAAGTGAACGAGCCATACAATCGGCACGAACATTATCAGGATATATGCGAGAGTCTGACCGGCCATGGAAAGTATTGTAGAGCGCACGTAGTTGACCGGGTAATACCCGAGCATACGCTTGCGCTGAGTTGTGCCGCCACCCCTCATCCCGAGAGCAAGCACGATCGACTGCTGGAGAATCAGCATAAGTACTCCCGGCATGATGAACGAATCGAAACCGGACGTGATGTTTCCCATGGGCCTATAGCTCATCCCCATCGGAAATTCGCTGTCGGCATCAAGCGAGGAGGCTCCTATGGATTCAATCGTCTCCTGCTGTATGTCAGCTCCCGTTTGGATCGAAAGGTTCGTGGCCGCAATCATCAGCTCCCGATAACGCAGAAGGAGGCTCATCTCGCAATACAACACCGGAGATACAGGCTTGCCGTTGCCGAGGTCAGCAGAATATCCGGCGGGAATCTCCAGTATGGCGAACGCATCCTCCCCGTCTATCGCACGGCGTGCTTCAGGCAGGTCTGCGGCATAGCCGATCACCTCACCTTGCGGCGTCGCGTTCAGTCGACGCGCCAGCTCGCGGCTCGCAGCCGTACGGTCATGGTCGACAACCACTACCGGCACATCGCGCACAAGCTCCGGATTGTAGATAAGAGAATAGATGACCGGATAAGCTATCGGAAGGAAAAGCATGAACAGGATGATTCCTACATCCGAAAGACAGATACGCATCTCTCGATAACAGACTCCCGATACCTCCACCAGTGGTCGCGTCAGTATGTTCCAAAGCTTCTTCATATCAGGGCATATAGGTTGGATTAAGCAGTCGTCTGCGGAGATTCCACAGTACCGGGAAGGGCAGAAGCATGAAAACGATATAGGCCACATACCAGATCCGAGAATAATACAGCTCCTTCCCGTTGAGAGCCTGATCGATATATATCAGCAGGTTGTAGCGGGCCGGCAGAATCCAGCTGAAAATCCCGACTGCAGGATACATGCTCTGTACCGGGAAGCTGTAAGCGGAGATGGAAAAACTCAGTATGCTAAGCAGCGCACAGATGGACAGGGCAAACCGAAGATTCGGAATAACACAACAGATGAAGAGAGCAAACCCTTGACACGCCAGCACATACATTAGCTCAGAAACAGTCAGCCAAAGCCATGAGCCATGCATCGGATAATGATTGAACTTAAACAACCATGCTTCCATGAACAAGGCTATAATCCACCACCAGACAGTCTGCGGAAGCAACTTGGCAAACACCGCCTTGAACACCGATCCTCCGGCCATCTGCATCCAGCGCACGGAGGTTGCCCGTTTGATCTCGTGAAGGACACTGAAACATGTGACGAGGAAAATCATCACCTGAAGCACACCCGGGACAAAACTGTTGCAAAGATAGATGGCATAATTGAGTTGAGGATTACCTATCCCTCTGGAAGTGATATTCATAGGATTCACTATCGCCATAGCCTCCTCTTCCCCCACTCCGGCAAGCTGAAGGGTCTGGACAACGAGGCCTGCCTTCGTGTACACCGCCACGGTCTTGAAATTCTTGAACAGCATCGTACCCGGAACATAATACACCATGTTGGTATAGTAGGAAATCACCGGAGTTCTGCCGGCCAGAAGATCCTGCTCGAAATTTTCCGGAATAAAGAAGAAACCGAATATTTCCCCCCGTTTCATAGCTTCGTGAGCTGCCGAAAAAGACTCTTCGGATGTCACAAGATCAACCATCTGCATTCCCGCTAGGGTCTGTGTGATCTCGCGCGAGACGGCGGAGCGGTCCCTGTCCACTATTCCGGCCGGAGCCTTTACCGGAAGTCCCTCCTCCATCATGGAGGTAAGGAATATAAAGAGGCCCACAGGCATGATCAGCATGGCCATCCAATACATAGGTCGGCTCCCAAGCTGAATAATTGTCCGGCGTACGATTGCCAAAACTCCTGTTCCTCTCATAACTTCTTTTTAAGAGCTGAATTGATCATTTTGCCGGTCCGAGATACAGGACAGACATTCCGGGAAGGAAATCGGCTATCGGTTCTTCCGCGTGGGCTTTCACTTCAAATGTGCGAGCGTCGTAGTCCCCGGTCGCTTTCGTGGCCTGCCATGCGGCATACGCACCCATATCCTTGACATAATATACTGTCATTACAGCCTCCTTTTCGAGTGCAGGTATGCGTACCCGAATCTTGGATCCGACCTTCATGTCCTTCAGAAGTGTCTCCCTTACATTGAAGACGGCATGACGGTCATGACCCTGAATGGTCATTACTGGAGCCCCGGTAGCCACAAGCTCGCTTACCTGTGGGTAAATCACTGTGATCTGACCGTCGCAGGGTGCCACCAGATATTGATCCTCAAGCAATGCATCTATTTCCTTAACACCACCCTGCGCTACCTTAACCATAGCTGCAGAGGCTTGTTTATCTTCCGACTGGGCGCCCGACTTGGCCAGCTCGTACTGACTTTGAGCAGCATTCGCACCTGCTACGGCAGCATCATAAGCAGCCTTCGCCTCATCTCTCTTCTGCGCCGATACAACACCCTTTGAGTAGAGATTCTCCATACGCTGATAAGTCTTCTCAGCAATACCTCGCGCTGCCAGAGCCTGTTGCCATAGGTCGTAGGCCGAATTGATGATCTGGGTGCGTGTACCTGCGTCCACCTTACGGTTGCCTGCCTCGGCTGCTTCCTCCATAGCCTCCGCCTGTGCCTTCTTGGCATCGGCCAGAGAGGAGTGGATATGTACTAAAGTATCACCCTTCTGTACCATCTGCCCCTCCTCGACATAGAACTCCACGATACGACCCGGAAGCTTGCCGGAGATACGCACCTCAGTTGCTTCTCCCTGACCCTGCACGGTGTCGGGACCCTGCTTTATGAAAAGGAATCCGGCAACGGCCAGACCGGCCATCACCACCGCCAGAAAAATGACAGCAAGTATGATACCCGTTTCTCGCTTTGAAACGGCCTCCTGTTGCTGATACTGCAACACTTCCCGCTGCGCCTGATTCAGGACCCCTCCTTTCGCATCGCGTGCGGCTACATCTTTTGCATTGGTATCTTTTTCGTCCATATCGGTATTTTTTCGGTATATATGTGTGTATAATATCTATCAATAATTCATTAGGCCAAGCACCTTACTTAAGTAAGTACGGCAGAGCTGTACATCGATCTGCGCGTCTATATTTTCGGAATGGGCCTGCAGCCATGCTGTCTGGGCAGCTATCACATCGTCGGCAGTCAGCACACCCTCCTTGAATCCGTAATGAGCATTCTCCAGATTCTCGTCAGCACTTTTTAGATTGCTCGTTGTCATATCGAGCGTCTTGAAAGCCTCCTCATAGCGGAACCGGGCCTGCCTCACCTGAAGATTGACCTTCTCCTCGGCATCTTCGAGCATCAGACGCGACGCTATAGTGGCGCTCTGAGCCGCCTTCAGCTTATTGTAGTTGCCTCCCCAGTGCCACAACGGCATGGTCACCATGGCTCCTATATTGAATCCACCTCCGAAACGCTTCTCGAAGCCGTCGATGACGTTAGGGTTCGTGACCTTATATGCTCCCACGACGGCTACCTTGGGGAGCATGTCCGACTTCACAAGTCTTTCGGTCCCTTCGAGCATCTTGATACCGTTACGCATTGAAGCAAGATCCTGACGGCGCGCATACACATCGCGGATATCGGTTGTGTCGGCCATCAGAGCCGCTACACCTCCGTCGTCCACATTACCGGCCGACACGAGTCCCTCGTCAGCCAAGGTAATGCCCGAGTCGAACGGCATACCGCAAAGCTGCGCAAGAGCCATCCGCGAAAGCGTCAGCCCGTTGTCAGCCTTCGTAAGGGCAACCTTAGCCTCATTGTATTTCACATCCACCCGCAGACAGTCGCTCCGGGTAGCCACCCCCTGATCATACATCTGCTCTACATTGTACTTCAGAGTGTCTACAAGCTCGACATAGCTCTCAGCCAACCGACGTTTCTCTCGCAGAGAAACCACAAGCCAGTATGTCTCATCGACCGCATACACGACATCCTCGGCTGCTGAATTGCGAGACGTCCGGGCAAGATCCTCGGCATAGCGCGTGATATCGTTCATGGCACGGATAGCACCGCCCATATATACCGGCTGAGTCACCGTGATCGCGCCTGCAAATACATTATGCACGTCGAAACTCATGGCACTCTTCGGAATCACAGCCACAGACAGCGGTATCGGAGTACCCGTCTCAGGATCCAGAATCGGCTTTCCGTCCAGAGGGTCGAGCAGAATGTCATACTTGTAAGATTGGGTAAGGGGATCGAATATCATCGTGGGGAGCTTCGCATCAGCACCCAGTAGAGAAATCTTATGCTGATTGTAGGTATATCCCGCTGTCAGATCGAAAGCCGGAAGATACGCCGCCTTGGCTGCCTTATGCTGATAACCGGCGCCCGCTATGTTCTGCTCGGCAGCCCGAAGCACCTTGTTATTGCGTAGCGCCATCATACGACACGAGTCCAGTGTCATCACCTGAGCGTCGGCCACATGTGCCCACAATACTGCCCATACGGCAAAGAATAACCCTGCATATCTTCTCATAGCAATTATGTCTGATTCAATTTTCAGTAGTAGAGTCCCTTTCGCGTTATCCCGCAAAGCGGCATACGATAACATTCGAGATATAAATATATACAACCGACACTCTGAATTTGTTTTACAACTCCTCCTCAATCCTCCAAAATTTATATCTCCGCAACCCGGACATAAAAGTGATACCCCCGACGGGGGTCCCGCACACACTGCAACCTTTCCCGCCGATATTATCCATCGGCGCCCCAGACAAACACAAACTAACATAACACAAGAGT
>CAYPBS010000047.1:0-8666 GCA_964409015.1 uncultured Sangeribacter sp. | reverse complement strand
GGGAGTATATGACCTCGTTCGGTGGTGGTTTGTCGGTTTAGGAAAAAACATCTAATTTTGTGGTGCGATCGCATAGGCAATGACGTGTCGGCAATGACGTGTGGTGTGGTTGCACCGGCATGGATGGGCGCTCTGCCCTCCTCCCTCTTGAGGTATGAAACAATATGAAATCAACATAGCGCGAAGGCTGGCTCTCGGTTCGGGAGGGAAGCGCGGTAGTTCTCCGGCTGTGAAGGTGGCTCAGGCTTCAGTGGCTCTTTCGATTGCCGTGATGCTTCTGGCTATCGGGGTGGTGTTCGGTTTCAAGGAGGAGATCACTCGCAAGATTCAGGGGTTTAATCCTCACATCACGCTCTACTCGGTCGTTTCAGACCGGAATCAGCGTGTGGCTCTGCGTCCTGACGACGGACTGGGAGATCTTCTGGATGCTCAGGATTACATTGCTGACTGGGAACCAGTCGTGAACACTCTTGCGCTGATAAAGACCAAGGATGCTTTCAAGGGTATCTACCTGAACGGTCTTTCTACGACGTGTGACACTACGTTTCTGCGTGAAAACCTTACTGAGGGTCGGCTGCCGGACTTCGCCCATCCGGACAAGGATCCGGCCTCGTTGCTTATCTCCCGTATCGTTGCCGATCAGTTATCTCTTTCGGCCGGAGACAGCATCAGTGTCTACAGCATAGGGGAAGAGATCTCTCTGAAACGTATGAAGGTAAGCGGCATCTACAATTCCCACTTCGACATGTTCGACAACATGCTGGCTTTCGCACCCTTGTCCACTGCCGCCACTCTGGGTGGCTACCGCCCCGGGGAGGTCACGCGCATCGACATCACGACCGGCAATCTGGAGCTTACGCCCGGATATGCCGACAGGCTCAACGACAGTATTCAGGAAGCGGCCTCGAAGGGAGAGGTGTCCCCTTTCATCGCTGTGGACAATATCTACAATCAGTGCGGTGGTATCTTCGGGTGGCTCGCTCTTCTCGACACCAATGTATGGGTCATACTGATCCTTCTGACCCTTGTCAGCTCCTTCACGCTTATCTCCGGTATGCTGATCATCATTCTGGAGAAGGTACGCTTCATCGGTGTGATGAAAGCGCTCGGGGCATCGTCGGCCTCCATACGCCACATCTTCATCTGGCTGGCCATGCGCATCGGTTTTCGCGGTATGCTGTGGGGGACATTTCTCGGTTTCGGCCTGCTGGCGTTGCAGTATTTCTTTCATCTGATGCCGCTCGATGCCGATTCCTATTACATGGACTACGCCCCGGTGGCGTTCCGCTGGTGGGCCTTTGCGGCCGTCGAAGTGATGTTCGCCCTCATCATCTATCTTGTTCTTGTCCTCCCCTCGCGGCTTATCAGCCGTATCTCCCCTTCGGAGTCGATGCGGTTCGAGTGATCTTATTCCTCCGGTTCTCTTTTCTCACACACTCTTCTCTACAGAGGCGCAGTATTCATTCCCTGTTGGGGTTGGGGAAAGAATACTGCCATCACACACACACGACCACCCTCTTCTGCTGTATCCGCCCTCTCTTTCCATCTTCCATGATTCTAAAAAAGGGAAGGCGTCTCCCCGCGTCGGTTATCGGGGGAAACGCCATATCCTCTTTGTGTGTGTGTTTCGTCGGTCTGCTAAGGGACAGCCTTCAGATCAGATAGCATCGCCATAGTCGTCCCAAGCGCCTCTTACCATCGTCAGGTTGTCGTCTCCCATCGTACGGAGATCGGAGAGATTGTAGTTATTGCTGATGTTCAGGTAGCGGAGATTGGAGTCGAAGGTGACGTCGAGCGAGAGCAACTGGTTGTTAGCCACGTTGAGACGCTGCAGGAATGTCTGATTGGAGAGGTTGAGGTATGTAAGGTCGTTCCAAGCCAAGTTTACGAAGGCGAGGTTCGGGCAATCCTCTGCGCTGAAGGTTGTCAGATCGTTGTAGGCTGCATCCACGTCGTTGAGGTTGGGACAGTTGTTGACAGCCAGCTGCGAGAGGTGGTTGTCGCTGCACATGAGAGTGAAGAGGCTGGGAAGTCCTTGGAGGTAAAGTTTCTGTATGCGGTTGCTGTCGATGTTGAGGGTCTGAAGCTTTTCGAGGTCTCCCAGAGTGAGGGAGGTCAGATAGTTGTATCCGGCGTATAGGGTCTTCAGGTTGGTGCAACCCGTGAGGGTAAGGACTTCAAGACGATTGCTCATGCAGTTGAGGTAAGTAAGGTTCTGGAGGGAACCTACGTTCAGCTCGGCGAGGCTGTTGCCGCTGATGTTGAGACGCTCGAGCAGAGGCACTCCGGCGAGGTCGATGTCCGTGAGGCGATTGCGATAGATACGGAGTACACGCAGGTCAGGACAGTTAGTGAGATTAAACGCGGTGAGCTTGTTGCGACCGGCGTTGAGGTACTGCAGGGCGGTGTCGTTGTTGATGTTGAGGGCGGTCAGGGCATTGTCACTGACGTCCACACGTGTGAGAGCCTGAAAGTTGCTCAGGTCCAAGGAGCCGGCGAGTTTCTTGCCTTTCCAGTCGATCTCCACTATGCGACCCTCCGAGGTCTTCACGCCCTCCCACGACGCGGGGTTCGAGAGATCCGTTATCTTGAGGGCTGCGGCATTGGTCGGAGCTTCCTGAGCCGGCTGATTGAGAAACGCCTGAAGCTGACGCATTTCGTTCTTATTGAGTTTCTGCGCCATGAGTGTCGTTGTTGCTAAGACAAGCGACAGGATGAGAAATAGTCCTTTTTTCATAATATGTGTAATATATGTGTTGTGTTGTCTTTTTTTTAGTAACAATCAATTGTTAAAAAGGTTGAGCGTTTTTTAAAAGCTTTTTCCCTTCCCTTCCCAGTTGAACCATTTTCCGGTTTCCGACGTTGACAGTGTAGTTATGATACTCGGAATAGCAAATATGATCGTTCAGACAATCGTCGTCTCCTTCGTCATCATAGGAGTCGTATTGATTCTGCTGGCAATCCGCTTCGGTGCCGACTATCTTTTCGGAGACAACAGTTCCGTCAACGAAGAGAAACTCAAACGCGACCTCTCGGCCTCCGACCGGGGCATCAGCCGCCACAGCCTCTTCTATCGCTTCTTCTTCCGTGGGGAATGACCCCCTCCTTTCTCACTCTTTTTCTTCCCCTCTGTAGGCCACATACAGATTCACCTCTTTCAGGTTCCGGAGGCGAATCTGCCCGCTTCTCTCCATACTTTCCAGCTTCTCCATCCCTTCGCATCTCCCGGGCGATACCACCGCCACTATCTCGGGAGCGAACATCTCCACCCAGTTCTCCACATTCTTTTCACAACCTCCCCCTACGATCAGCACCCTGCATCCTCCGCCACTCTTCCCGGCAGTCTCCTGCGGACCGTCGCAGTCGGCTATCACGATCTCTCCGCATGAGGTAGATGTCCGCGACACCACTCCCCGCGGATAACTCATCTCCCTGTTTCCAGTCAGAGCCGCAGAGAGGATCCTCGCTTCCCCTTTCGAGACCCCTATCCTGAGCCCCTCTCCGGCGATCTCCGGCTCTCTGACAGCCGCCACAGTCAGGGCTGCTGCCGCTGTTACCACAGCCGTAAGAAGCCATCCCCTCTTCCGTGTGACCCGCCATACCTCCATCAGCAGCAGGGCTCCCAGATACAGTGCGACAACCTCCCAAGGTATGAACACCCGGCTCACACCCCATTCCGACACCGCGGGCATTTCCACTCCGGCCTCGAGCAGCTCACACAACCGGTCGAGCCCCCTGCCCAAGAGAGGGGGTGCCAACCCGATCCCCCACAAGGGTAGATACACGTAGCCCGATACGAAGATGAGCCATACGAGCACGCCGGCCGCGACGTTGGCAGGAAGAAACATCAGCGATACTCGCCCGAAATAATATCCCGTCAGCACCCAGCCGGCTCCGAAGGCTGTCAGAGACACCAGACACACCCCCGCAACCTTGAGAATACCGTTGTCCATGCGTATCCTCCACTCAAAAAGCTTCGGATGCTCCCATGCCCATCCCGACATCAGAAGTCCGAGACGACGGTCGAACATCCGCTCCGAGATGTCATCGAGATACTCCCCGAGCAATATCAGCACGAGACAGATAAGGAAACTCATCTGGAAGCCGGCACTGAAGAGCGCCACAGGGTCGGACAGCAGTATGACGCATCCTGCGAAACCGAGTGTGTTCAGGCCGGTGCGGCTCCGCTCCACGCATACCGACACGATAAACACCGAAGTCATCACCGCGGCCCTCACGACCGACACCGACATACCCGTGAGGACCACGAACACCCACACCCCCGTCAGCACTGTCACCCATCTCATACGCCGTCCCACGAGCCTCCTCAGAGGCCACAGGAGCAGCGAAAGCATCATCACCACCATCCCCAGATGCAGTCCGCTCAGTGCAAGAAAATGGCCTATGCCGGCGGCCGACATGCTTTCGTACAGTTCCCCGTCGAGACTTTCTCTGTCCCCCAGAAGCAGTGCCGCCAGAAAGCTTCGTGTGGACTCAGAGAGCTGTGTGGCGTCGATATGTCTCACTATCGCGTCGCGAAGATCGGAAGCTCTGTCTGAGAGCGTGGGATCGTAACCGACGCTCAGGATACCCCCTGAGGGTATCTTCTGTCTCCATGCCACTCCCCGGCAGTAGAGCGATCTCACGTAGCCGTAAGAATCGGGGGTGTCGGCGCTGATCGGTGTGAGCATGTTCCGGAAAAGGATTATCTCCCCTCGGCGCAGGTTCTCCCCTTCTGTGTCAAGCAATACTTTCAACGGTGCATTGACTCTCCCGGTGACGTAGTCTGAGCCTTTGAAGCCGACTACGTCCACCTCTGCGACATCTCCCGACGAGGTAGTCCGGAAGTCCCGCACACGACCCATGGCGAAGGCATAATTTCCCGTTGAGGGGAGTTTTCCGGGGGGCGACAGCAGCAGCCATGCACCGAGTCCTATGGCGAAAAAGATTGCCGCTGCTGAGAGCGGATACAGGTTCCCCATCAGTCTCCGTGAGCCGTTTCCCCCTCTCCGTGACATCCATTTCAACCCGATGGCTATTACAGCCGCTACCGAGGCCACACAGACGGCCACCGACTGTCCGCAGCCTGCCTTGCCGGCAACGATACCTCCGCACATACCCGCGAAAGACACACCTGCGGGAAATACCCCCGTCAGCTCCCGGAAGGAGAAGGGATGCGTGGCCTCATGCTCCATCAGTCACGTCGGGACGCCCCCCGGAGCCTGTCCATATTTCCCAAGCCCCTTCGGCCTGATTCCGGAGCATCTCCGCACCGTTCTTCACTTCTGCCCCTTGCGAGCCACACAGCTCCATGAAGCGTGTCCGGGAGGGATTGTAGACAAGGTCGTGGCAGTAATGTCCCTCCCCGATCATCCCGTATGGTATGGGTGGAGCTTCCCCCGTCTTTGGATAGGTGCCCAGTGGCGTACAGTTGACTATCAGTCTGCGTGACCTCATCACCTCTTCGTTAAGATCCTCATACCTCAGCGCTCCGCGTTCTGCGCTGCGCGATACGATGTCGCTCTCTATCCCTATGCTTCCCAGTGCGTGGATCACGGCTCTCGACACCCCTCCGCTTCCCAGCACGAGGGCTCTCATGTCTCTGCTTTCCTCCCTGAACCCCGGCATCGCGAGCAGGCTCTTCAGAAACCCTCCGGCGTCGGTGTTGTAACCCTTCAGTATCCTCCTGCCGTCTGCGCACTCTACTTTCACGACGTTCACGGCTCCTATCCCTGCCGCCACGTCGTCCACCTCGTCGAGAAGATCCATGACCCGACGTTTGTATGGTATGGTGACATTAAAGCCTCTCAGACCCTCCTCGGCGGGAAGGTCCGCTCGTGTCCTCAGCTCCGGAAGCGACCACATCCGATACTCGGCATCAATCCCCTCCCGGTTGAATTTTTCCGTGAAGAAAACCCTCGACAGTGAGTGTCCCAATGGATACCCTATAAGGCCGTAGATACTCCGTGCCATATCTCCTCCTCCTGTATTTATGACCTTTTATATGGATACGCGCAGGGAATCCGCCACTGCCCATTGAGCGACGGATTCCCGCTTCATTTTTTTCTCTCTGCTTACGGTAAGGGGAGAGCTGCCGCTGATGTCCCCACAGTCCCGCTTACTTATTCACCTGATATTTGTTCCAGCCGTCCTTCAGGTACGCTATCGCCTGTTCGGCCGCAGCCACACCGGCATTGAAGTTGGCCTCCGAAGTCTGCGCTCCCATCTTCTTGGGGGTGAAGAACACACGCGCCGCAAACTCCTTCTCCATCTCCTCCGCACAGGCCGGACGGATGTCGCTCACGTAGCGGATGTCCTCACGCTCGCGCATGGCTCTCATAAGCCCCTCCTCGTCGATAACCTCCTTACGCGCCGTATTGATCAGCACACCGTTCCGGGGCATCGCCATCACGAGGTCGTAACCGATCGAACCGCGGGTCTGCGGCGTTGCGGGGATATGTAGCGACACGTACTGATTCTCCGAGAAAAGCTCCTGAGGTGTATGCACCGGACGCACACCCTCTGCCTCCATGACCGCATCGGCCACAAACAGGTCAAGCGCCGAAAGCTTCATGCCGAAACCCTTGGCTATGCGGGCCACATTGCGCCCCACCTGACCGAAAGCATAGATACCCAGCGTCTTGCCCAGAAGCTCCGAGCCGCTCGTGCCGTTATAACGGTTGCGACACATCATCACTACCATGCCGAAGACAAGCTCTGCCACAGCATTGGAATTCTGCCCCGGGGTGTTCATCACGCATATCCCGTGCTCTGTCGCTGCCTGAAGGTCGATATTGTCGTAGCCGGCGCCCGCTCTCACGATCACCTTAAGCTCCGGTGCGTGATCCATCACTTCGGCGTCAACCTTGTCCGAACGCACTATCAGCGCCGAAGCGTCCGCAACCTCCTTGAGCAGATCCTCACGGGTGCCCTGCTCGACGAGTTTCAGCTCCTGTCCCGCAGCGTTCACAACGTCCGCTATCGCCTTGACGGCTGCCTTCGCAAACGGCTTCTCTGTAAAAACAAGTATCTTCATCTCCTTTTTCTGTTTCTTCTGTTGTTAACTTATCTTGGGGCAGGTCGCTCAATTCTTGGCCTCAAACTCGCGCATCGTGGCGATCAGAGCCTCGACCGACTCCATCGGAAGAGCATTGTAGAGCGAAGCACGGAAACCGCCCACACTCCTGTGACCCTTGATGCCGACCATGCCGCGCTGGGTGGCGAAGTCGAAGAAAGCCTTCTCCAGATCCTTGTACTCCGGCTTCATGACGAAGCATACGTTCATGATCGAACGATCGGCCGGATCCGGTATCGTACACTCAAACATGCGGCTGCCGTCGATGGCCTCATACAGCTTCCCGGCCTTCGCCACATCCATCTTCTCTATGGCTTCCACACCACCCAGCTGACGATAGTACTTAAGCGTCTGAAGAGCCGAGTAGATCGGGAGCACCGGAGGAGTGTTGAACATCGAACCCTTGTCGATATGCGTCTTGTAATTCAGCATCGTCGGAAGCGGACGCTCCACCCGACCCAGCACATCATCCTTCACGATCACGATCGTAACACCCGACGGCGCCAGATTCTTCTGCGCCCCGCCGTAGATCAGGTCATACTTCGATACATCCACCGGACGAGAGAAAATGTCCGACGACATGTCGCACACCATCCGCACCTTCACATCCGGATCCTTGCGGATCTCCGTGCCGTAGATCGTGTTGTTTGAGGTATAATGGAAGTAATCGCTGTCCTCAGGGACCGCGTAATCCTTCGGAATGTAATTGTAATTCTTATCCTTCGACGAGGCTACTACGTCAACCTCGCCAAACAGCTTCGCCTCCTTGATAGCCTTCGATGCCCATACTCCCGTGTCCAGATAGGACGCTTTCTTCACAAGCAGGTTCATCGGTACCATCGCAAACTGAAGGCTCGCTCCTCCGCCGAGGAAAAGCACCGAATAGCCCGACGGAATCTCCAGCAGATCCTTCACCAGCTGCTGTGCCTCATCCATTACGGCCTGAAACTCCTTGCTGCGGTGCGACACCTCGAGTATCGACAGTCCGGTACCGGCAAAATCCTTCACCGCATCTGCCGTGTTGTTAATCGTGTACGGACTCAGAATACTCGGTCCGGCATAGAAATTGTGTTTCTTCATCTTGGTAACTTAATTTAGGTTACTTTGGGTTATTATGTTCTGTTTCGTCCCCTCGGGACATTATGACGCAAAAATAGACAAAAGAATCCATACGACGAAAAAAAACCATTAAAATATCCCAAGAAAATTTGTGCGGTTCAAAAACTATTCCTAACTTTGCAACGTCTCAGGAGAGAGGATCCTTTTTCCCGCTTCTCCTTTCGCAACCGGGGCATTAGCTCATCTGGCTAGAGCGTTTGACTGGCAGTCAAGAGGTGACGAGTTCGAGTCTCGTATGCTCCACCCCCTTACCTTCAGCAGATTCGGAACCCACCCGAGTCTGCTTTCTCTTTACCCCTCCCGTCACCCGACCACCTATTTATATATTACCAACCAATCCACCCGAACGTAGGGCTGCGTTCAACGACCAACCACCCTAATGTAGGGCTGTACCACGCTAACCTCCACCTACCCACATCGATGCTGACCCGCGTAGCGCGGTCGTATCGGAGCCTGAAAAGGCGACGATACA
>CAYPBS010000046.1:3326-9202 GCA_964409015.1 uncultured Sangeribacter sp. | reverse complement strand
CCCTTTTCTCAAAACATTGCGTCCCCGATGGATGTTGAAATAACAGAAGTTTACATCTAATTTTTAATCTTATACGTACTATGAAAAGGTATTATACAGTTAGTTTTGGCGATAGTAATATTTACAGCACGACATCCTTCACCGATGCCGATTCTCTTCGTGAAGCGATTATAGAAGAACTGGAGAGAAAATTTCCGCAAGGTAATGTAAGAAGTATCGTGACACTCGATATCAGAGAGGTGGATGCCGACGAGGCGGCTAAATACCCGCAATTGGATGACGCCACTATTGAAAAAATCTCCGATACCCTCAAACGTGAGATGCAGGTCGAAGCATCCGACAGGGAAATGAACAACGACGCACCGTACTCCAACATTTAGAGCGTATATCGGAGCTGACATATTTTGTCAGACCGGGTCTAACATCCTTTATCTGACAGATTCTCAAGCAAATGTTTCAGACCCGGTCTGATGAGACAGGTTCCGGCGAAACGATGCAGAAACCTCTCTTCCCCCATATCCTGCAAACCTTCTTCCGAGAGAGTCAATATATCCTCGAGCGGGGAAACCCAACCCGATGCCCGGGCAGACCGATTGTGCGGACACACCTCCTGACAACGGTCGCACCCGAGCAGATGAGGTTTCTCCGGAAGCGAACCGCAGTAAGGAGTGCCCTCGATAGTTGCGGAAGACAGACAGCGACGTGTATCGACCGTGGCATCCTCTCCGATAGCCCCGCCGGGACATATCCTGCGACACGCCTCGCACCCGATACATTTCTGCTTCAGCTCCTGATCATACTCCACCTCGGCAGTCAGCAGTATCTCGCTCAGAAACATCCAAGATCCCTGACCCGGTACAATCAGACATCCGTTCCGCCCGATAAATCCGACACCGGCTTTCACGGCCCAGTATCGCTCATTTATCGGAGCGGAATCAATACATATTCTCCACCCGCAGTTAAAGAGCATCTCCACCTCACGACATATTGGTCTCAGAATGGAGCGCAACGCCTTGTGATAATCCCTGCCGTAGGCGTAGCGAGCTATAAAAGGGAGCGACGGATCGCGCAGCTCAGCCGGCAGATAATTCCATGCTACAGAAACCACCGTGCGACAACCCGGAAACAGCTTCCTCGGGTCGGCCCGCAGGTCCGCATATCGACGCATGTAGTCCAGCTCTCCGCAGGCTCCCCGGTCTATCCATTCCTCGAACTGATGCATGAAATGCCTGTCGACTTCTCCCGCCTCAGCAAAACCAACGGCCGACGCACCCGCCTCCAAAAGCATGCTCCTCAGAAAACCCTTTAGATCTGTTGACATTGTTAACCTGTTTTTTAACCGTAACTGCTTATTGTTCCTCTTCCTCCCTCACCATCTTCAATCCAATAATATACCCCCAAAGCAAAACATCCCGGGGACAAGGCTTTGGAACCTTATAAAAACATAGCGCCGGAAGCTTCACAGTTTCCGACGCAAGTCTCATGAAAATTATTCTTGGTCTTGATCTTTGCCTATATTAACCGGAGGTAATATGGTTTACCTCAAAAACCTACCAATTATGAAAATTTAAAAATTGCTTTCAGTGTTTCTTTTATCAGAATGATGGCATCGGCCGAACTCTCTGATCGACTGCTGTCCTCAGGCAAGCTTGTTGATATGCTTGCTGAGCTTGCTCTGAAGGTTAGAAGCCTTATTCTTGGAGATAATGTTCTTACGGCCGAGACGAGCCAACAGAGCGCTTACCTTCTTATATTCCTTCTCAGCTTCAGCCTTATCAGTCATCTTGCGGAGACGAGCCACAAGTGTACGCGATGTTTTCGCCCAGTAGCGATTCTCAAGTTTACGTTTCTCCGACTGGCGGATACGCTTCTCAGATGATTTATGGTTTGCCATTTTTCTGTTATATCCTTTTCTAAAAATTTGTAGCCCATAGCAGAGTCGAACTGCTCTTTAGAGAATGAAAATCTCTCGTCCTAACCGATAGACGAATGGGCCACTCGATGGCAACTGCTTTGTCGCTCACGTGAGCTCCGCTGCATTTTGCGACTGCAAAGTTAGGCCTTTTTTTTGATTCCACAAAATTTCAATCTTTTTTTCTCTTTTTTTTCTCCGATTTTCCCCCTTTATCCCCGATTTTATACCGTTTTTAACTCTACTTAACAGATGTGTGAAAGAATATGGCACTTCCGGAAGCCTACTTTTGCACATCGATTTTATCATCTGCTATAATTCATATCATACAATAAAATCTATGACCATGAACCCAAACAACTACAAAATTGCTCTCGCATTTCCATTGGAGGAAATGAAAAACCACATCCTCGACTTACTGGCGACTCGGGAGATATCCACTCAGCACGACGCCTCATCCACCCACTACATCGGCGATGAGCGACAGGATGAATTCGTCGACGTACACCTCCGGTTGGCCGCTTGGAGAGTCTGTGCTGCCCTCTCTGGATGGGAGGCGACAACGGAATTCGACGCCGCGGACACCATTACGATCAACCTCTCCTTAGGTACTCCCGCCGATGCAGCCCGTAGCACAATGCTCGCTGAAGCTGTGCGGGACTGGATCTGCTCTACGGTCGCCCATCTCGCCCTGCAGATCATGACAGGCGCGGACAAACCGGAAAGCTCCATGAAAGATGCCGGCGAAAAAGCCAAGCAGAGAGTCCTGATGATGCTTTGCGCCTCCGACATGCTTCGCAAGGTGAGCTGACGGCATCCGCATAATCCCCCTCGGGACAAAAATACGTTCCGCAAATATGTTTTAAGCTCCTATACCCGTAAAATATTATCGGCAAAGGATGCGTTCTAATATAGTGACACCCGATTCCATCTATCGGAATCCGTATCCCTCATGCGACGTATCCTCCGGAAGATAACTACTGATGGGCTCCGCTGCGGAGCCGGCGTCATTGCCCTGAGCGCACTGGCGCTTTTGCTGTTTCTGACCGTTTCATGCGGAAATAATCGAAACACAGCCATGTCGCGCCAATGGCAGGCATTCACAACCCGATATAACGTCTACTACAACGGCGACGAGCACTACAAGGAGCAGCTCAAAAACATGGAGAGGAATTATGAGGACGACTACACTCGACGCACACTGATGCACCCTGCCGAAGCGCGTGCCGACAACAAGCGACCTCAGCCTTCCGGAGACTTCAAACGCACAATTGAAAAGATGCAGAAGGCAATCCAGCTCCACTCCATAAGCAAGAAACCGAAAAAACGCTCCTCCTCACCCAAGGACAAAGCTTTCCGTGCACGCGAAGAATTCAACCCCTTCCTCCACAACGCTTGGCTGATGATGGGACGTTCGCAGTACTTCAACGGAGATTTTCTGGGCGCGGCATCCACCTTTTTCTATATCCAGCGCCATTTTAAATGGAAAGAAGATGTCGTTGAGGAGGCAAAACTCTGGCAGGCACTCTCGTACTGCGCGCTCGACTGGACATTTGAAGCCGAGAACATTCTCGTCCACGTGAAGCGCGACAAGCTCCCCAACAAGAACCTGATGTACCTCTATGACTTTGTCGAAGCAGACTATCTTATACGTAGCTCGCGCATCGAGGAAGCAATCCCTTTCCTCCAGTCCGCTGCCGCCCACGCCTCCGGCGCTCAGCGCAACCGTCTTTACTTCCTCCTCGGACAGCTCCTCGCAGACCTCGACCGTAAAAGCGACGCATACAAGGCCTTCGCAAAAGCCGGATCCGGTGCCGGCACAGATTACCGCACCAAATTCAACGCACGTATAAAACAGTCGGAAGTCTACACCGGCAAAAATGTCAAAAAAGAAATCGACGCCCTCAGGGCAATGGCCCGATACGGTCGCAACAGCGAATACCTCGACCAGATCTACTACGCCATCGGAAATCTCTATCTCACTCGCGGCGATACCACCAACGCCGAGAAAAATTACCGCACCGCCATCGAGAAATCAAAACGCTCCGGCATCGACAAGGCACTCGCTCAGCTCGCTCTCGGACGCATCCTTTTCGACAAGCATGACTACGTAGGTGCCCAGCCGTGCTATTCCGAAGCAGTCCCGCTGCTCCCCGACAATTATCCCGACTATAAACTGATTAAGAAGCGTTCCGACGTTCTCGACGAGCTTGCCGAGTACGCCGGCAATGTCCATCTTCAGGACTCACTGCTCAACTTATCAAAAATGTCCGAAGAGGATCGGATGAAGGCCTGCCGGAAACTCGCCAAGGACTACGAGGAAAAGATGAAAAAAGAAGCCGAAGACGCCAAGCGCGAGGAATATCTCGCCGAACAAAACGCTCAAGGCTCTCAGATCAACGACAAGAACGCTCCGACGCAATTCCAGATTAACAGCGACAAATCATGGTATTTCTACAACACCCAGACCAAAAATCAGGGCAAGACCGAATTCCAACGCCGCTGGGGTTCTCGAAAAAACGAAGACGACTGGCGCCGTCGCAATAAGAACACATTCTCGCTTGACAACTTCGACGAGCAGCTTGACGAAGACAGCGCCGACATGGCTGCTGAGAACGACTCCATCAGCCCCGGAGACAAGGAACGGATTGCCGCCGAAGCAGACCCCACCAAGCCCGAATATTACCTGAAAGACATCCCTAAAACAGATGCCGAAATTGCCACATGCAACGATATTATTCAGGAAGGACTCTACAACATGGGAGTCATCCTTAAGGACAAACTCGAAGACTTCGCGCAAGCCCGACAGATATTCTTGCAACTCGAGGAACGATATCCTGACAACGTTTACCGCCTCGACGTTTACTATAATATGTATCTCATGGCCGTGCGACGCGACGAGACATCCGAAGCCGAGCGCTGGCGCAGGAAAATCATCGACGACTTCCCCGAAAGCAACTACGGCCAAGCCATGCGCGATCCGGCGTATTTCGACAATCTCCGTCGGATGAAAGTCGTTCAGGAACAGATCTACGAAGAAGCATACAAGGCCTATCTGGACAACGACAATGCCCGTGTACATCAGCTGACCGCCCGGATGGAGCGCGAATACCCCCTGTCGGATATCCTTCCCAAATTCGTCTTTATTGACGCCCTCAGTTATGTCACCGACCGCGACGAGTCGAAATTCAAGGAACGACTCGAGGAACTGCTCCGCAAATGGCCCGAAACCGACATGACCGAGACAGCATCGCAGATGCTCAAATATGCCTCTTCCGGAAGACGGCTCGCCGAAAGTAATGGCAATCGTCGCGGACTCCTTTGGGACACAAGACTCATTTCTTCAGATGCCGAAGGAGCTCAGACCCCCGGCGCCGATACGCCCGCAAGATTTGACCTCGATCCCGACAAGCCACAGCTGCTTGTTCTCGCCTTCCCCCTTGACAGCATCAACCCCAATCAGCTCCTTTACGACGTCGCTCGCCACAATTTCTCATCCTTCGTAGTCAAGGATTTCGACCTCGAACAGATGAACTTCGGCAATATCGGACTACTCGTGATCAAAGGTTTCGCCAACATGAAAGAGCTTGAGCACTATCGTTCTGTCATGGCTCGAGACGATAATTTCTCGCTCCCCCCTCAGGTCCGCCCCATTATGATAAGCGACGCTAACTTCAAGATGCTCCTGCGCGAAGGTCGCAGCTTTGAGGAATATTTCGATTTTGAAGCAAAAGAGAAAGAACGTAAGACCGAGGAAAAGGTTGTTGGAGAAGACAATTACCTCCCCGGAGGCCCTTCTGATCCCGATGCCGGGGAGGAAGCGAAAACCGGAGAACAGAACGCAGAAACACCCCTACCCCCTGAAGAGAATCAGCAGGAACCGGAAGAGAATCCCGCAATCAATCCCACTGAAACCTCTCCTCCCGAAAACTCCCCCGAGGAGGACTGACCCTCACCCACTTGT
>CAYPBS010000046.1:0-3226 GCA_964409015.1 uncultured Sangeribacter sp. | reverse complement strand
TATCCACATCGTTTTCACTATCGTCGCCCGATAACAGGTAGGTCACGCTTACATCGAAATACCTTGCTATTATGTTGAGATGTTTCAAAGTATATTTGTGCTGGAATTTTGGACTCTCTATATTTCCGATCTGACCATTGCTGACATCTATGAGGCTTGCCAAATCGATCTGACTTACCTCCCGGGACATTCTAAGGCGTCTTATCCGGTTTACAACTTCATTCTGAAATTCTGTTTTTGCCATTTTCTCTCGATTTGTGAGAATAACAGATGGAAGATACATCTATAAATAAATGATCCAAAACTTCAAAGCCTTTATCCCTTGCCGGAAGGTCTGAACCGGTCGCGGTCGCGACTGGTGATTTTCTCTATATTGCGTTCCAATGCGGTATTCAGATCGATGCCAGTTTGATTGGCGATACAGATTACAACCCTCATGACGTCTGCCAGCTCGTCCGCAAGCGCCTCCTCCGATAGATCTTCTCCGGCCTTCGCCTTCTGATCGCCATATCGGCGCGATATGATTCGGGCCAACTCCCCGGTCTCCTCTGTCAGAAGAGCTAAATTAGTAAGCGGAGAGAAATACCCTCCGCCTACGTTATGTATCCAGTCGTCGATACGACTCTGCGCTTCCTTAATATCCATTATTTGCAGATAAGCGTAAACGGACGTCCGGTGTAGACCACCGTTGCTGTAAGAGTTCGTGTTGAAGCATCGTAGCTCCATGTATCCGCTTCTCCGGAGCCGGAACGCGCGAGGAGCTTCGTTTCCCCCTCACTATCAAGCGACACACTCCTTGGACCACGCTCCATACATTTTACCTCGAAAGTTATCTTACGCGAATTAGGCATCCAGTCGTACACTCCGGGATTCTTGTCTGTCGACATCGTCAGCTCTATTGTACCGTCCGAGAGCTTCTCCCCCGTAAAAGTCGTAAGGATGTAGTTGCCGTCGGAAAGAGAAGTGGGGGAGAGGCGGTCGTCGTCGAAAAGCGTATAGACAGCCTTCTCGCTTCCGGGATAATAAACCATCGTGAGAGACGACAGGTCGTACTGACCGACATTCTCTATTGGCTGGCGATATTGAGGGATAAAGGAACCGGCGCGCACGAACATAGGCAATTCGCTCAACGGCGCCGCAACTGTCGCTGTCGTACCACCCTTATAGGTAAGCCGGTCATTGTTGAGATTTATCCATGTCCCGGCCGGGAAGACAACCTTACGCGAACGTGCGCCTTTGGTCATGACCGGTGCTATAAGGACTCGATCCCCCCATAGATATTCGTCGTGTATGTCCGCATACTTCTCTTCGGGATTCTCTCCATGGAAATTAAGAGGACGCGCAAGGGGATAACCCTTGGAAGCATTCTCGTATGCCAGAGTGTAGTTGTAAGGAAGCCATTCGTAACGCTGCTTGACAAACTTCAGGGTCTCCTTCTGATGCGCAGGATAATGATAAGGCTCCGGTTTAAGCTGCGCATGAGTGCGGAAAGTGGGGGTGAACACTCCCATGGCCACCCATCGCAGGTACAGCTCCTCGTCGATAGGATTAGCCGGATCGACTGCAAATCCGCCAAGGTCGCTACTCATGTAGCCCAGACCCGACAGACCCGAATTGAGCATGATATTCACCTGAGGCTGAAGGCCTCCCCATGAACGGGACACATCGGTACTCCACGGAAATACGTTGTAACGCTGCAGACCGGCTGTACCACCTCGCATCAGGAGCATCAGGCGCCGATCGGGAAATTCAGATCGGAAACCGTCGTAGATGATACGGCTCCACTCATTGCCGTAGACATTGTGGTACTGCTCCGCGGTCTCACCGTTGTGATGGAAAATCGTGGAGGGATGTACCTCAGGTTCCCCAAGATCTCCCCACCAGCCGGCGATACCGTCATCCGTGAGGCTCTTGTATCGGTCCCATAGCCACTGCCGGGTGTCGGGATTGCTGACGTCAAACATTCCCGATTCTCCGACCCATATAGTGACATCATGGTTCCCCCCGACGGAATCTCGTACCGTGTAGCCCTTTGCCACGAGCTCATTGTAATTGTCGATAGCTCCTTTCTTATTGATATACGGCTGCGATATGGCCACAAGATTCACTCCCTTGTCCGCAAGCTCCTTAAGCATTCCCTTATGGTCGGGCCATTGCTTAGGATCCCACTGCAGACGCCCCATATCGGTCTCCTCGCCATACCAGTAGAGGTCGAGCACAATTCCGTCGACCGGATACCCCCGCTGCTTCAGCGAGTCGATGGCCCCGAGAGCCTCCGCCTGATTGTGATACCCGTACTTCGATGTGATATAGCCCATCGCCCAGAAAGGAGGCATACCCTGACGCCCCGTGAGAGCACTGAATTGCTCCGTGGCGGAAGCGATGTTCCCATCTGCTCCACAGATAAAATAATAGCTTATGGGGCGCGATGTCCGGGCGGACTGATACGTGATCTCCTTATCTCCAAGCACAAGCTCCGACTTGTTATAATCGTCGAAGAGTACGCTGTAGCCTCGTGAGCTTACGAAATAAGGGACTGTGATATTCATCTGACTGATTCGCGGATCTCCCGCCGTGTAGCCGTAGTTCTGTCGGTTGTACATGACGAGAGTATCCCCGTTTAGCTTCAGGGAGTGACCCCGCTCGCCGGCTCCGTAGAAGATGTCCCCCTCCGCCGGAGTGTCGAAGCTCACGGAACGCATGGAGGCGTCGGCATTGTCAACGTTAGAATGTTCGCTAAGGAGCAATTCTCCATTACTGTTATAGAAGCTGACAAGACCGGTGGTACGATCCACTCTCACCTCCATCCCCTTGGATTCCAGTCCGAGATACTTCGGGGAAGCCGTCAGACGCACATTCCCCTTCCCGCACTCGGGCTCCAGAATGGCCGATTGCGACGGGTAGAACTTCATGTCGGGATTTGAGACGGGGATAGTCGTCACGCGCATGATGTAGTCATTGATAGGGGTGACCTCCACTGTCACCCCGGATGTGCGCACACGCAGTTGGGGACAATCGCCCAAGGAAGATGGTGCAGCCTCCACAATCGGGGACACAATCCCGTGGGAAGACGCGACGACATCAAGACAGCCGCAGCTGAACAACACGGCGACTCCGGTAGCTAATGATAATAATCCTGATTTCATTGTGATCTTTGCAAGGTTAACAACCCACAAAGATAATAATTTTTTCATTTAGACCCCAAACAAAGACTCCATTACCGATT
>CAYPBS010000045.1:0-9838 GCA_964409015.1 uncultured Sangeribacter sp. | reverse complement strand
CGTCGAGCACGAGGCCGTCGCGGTTGCCGAGGATGTTGGTGGAGAACCAGCCGTTCAGGCCCAGACAACGGGTGCCGATGATGGGTGCGAAGCCGGATTTAACCAGGGTCTGACCGGTCTTGAAGTCCTTGCCGGCGATAGGCATCTTGGTCTTTTCGGCGAGCTCCCACATAGCGGGGATGTCGACGGTGGTGTTGGGGGCGCCCATGATGAAGGGAGCGCCTTCCTTGAGGGCTGCGTAGGCGTAGCACATTGAGGGAGCGATGTGTTCCTTGTCGTCGGCTTTCATCGCGGCTTCGAGAGCTTCAAGGGAGCCGTGGTATTTTTCGTCAACGGGTACATATACTTCGGTGGAAGCAGCCCAGAGAACGACAACGCGCTCAACGCCGGTCTCTTCTTTGAATTTGCGGATGTCTTCGCGGAGTTGCTCGACCATTTCCCAGCGAGTGATGTCGCCTTTTGTGTTTTCTCCGTCAAGACGTTTGGCGTAGTTCTTGTCAAAAGCGGCCTTCATGGGGACGATTTTGATAAGCTCTTCCTTTACGGGTTCGATGTCTTTCTCTTTGAGTACTTCGCAGTTGATTGCGGATTCGTATGCGTTTGCGGGATAAACGTCCCAAGCACCGAAAACGATGTCGTCGAGCTCTGCGAGAGGTACGATGTCTTTATAGTGGAGATATTTTTTGTCTTTACCGCGTCCGACACGAATTTTGTCGTATTGTGTCATGGAACCAACCGGTTTAGCGAGACCTTTGCGAGCCATCAGGACTCCGGTCATAAATGTCGAAGAAACGGCTCCAAGTCCGACTACGAGAACGCCTAACTTGCCGTTAGGTTTCTGTACTTTACTTTCTGCCATAATAGATATTGGTAATAATAGTTTATATGTCAATATTTTACATGTAATCGAGCGCCAGTGTCCGGGGATAAGATGGACAGGGCGTAGAAATATCGGCGTAAAATTAGGTTAAAATTTTTAAGTGTGAAAGTTTTTTAAACTAATTATGGGCTTATATAGGGTAGAATATAGTTAAAAATCCTTTCAAGTGCTAAATAAGGTTAAAATAAGGGTGTTATTATAGCATAAATGTTAAAATACACTAATCGGGGTACAAAAGAACCCGGTCTGACCGCCGGGGGGATCGGTAGGGAGCTTACTGCAAAGGGTCGACGTCGGGGGCATCGACAGCCTTGATGTCCGGTTCGGCTCCGTCGATGAGCTGGAGGACATCGTGGAGGGAGCTGATGATATTTGGGTGTAGCCGGTTGTCTTCTTCCTGAGTCCATCCCTTGCCCTTGAGCCAAAGAACCTGAGCGCCGGCTTTTTCAGCCGGGATGATGTCTTTGCGATAGCTGTCTCCGATTACGAGTGTCTGCTGCGGGGTCAGTCCGATTGCTTGGGCTCCAAGCTCGAAGATTTTCGGGTCGGGTTTTCTAACACCGACGACTGCGCTTTCGATAATTTTGGAGAAAAAGGTGTCGATACCGAAGTCTTTGAGAACGGTGGAGATGTTGCCGTAGAAGTTGCTGACGAGAACGAGCCGGTATTTGCCGGAGAGTTCTTGGAGTACGGGTTTAGCTTTGCTGACGCTTTCTTTGGCGGCCTCGTAGCATATACGGGCAATTTCGGGCGCCTTAGTATCGACGAAGTCGGCAGGGACGACGCTGCCGGCGGCAAGTTCCTGCATCTGGATCTTAATCTTGATGTCGAGAAGGTCGGCAAAGGTGTGGTGTGGGAGTATGTGAAGGGTCCGGGCGAGCTCGCGTTCGCCAAAAACGTATGCGTCGCGGAATGCGTCGTTGTCGATGTAGACTCCGGCCTTGGCGTAGGCGTCGGAAATTATGTGGCTCCAGTGGTCGCCTCCGGTGTCAATGGTTCCACCGTAGTCGAATATAATACCTTTTACTTTAGAGAGATCAATCTGTGGCATAGTGAAGTGGGGGTTTATTCGGGGTTTCAGGAAGAGGCCGGGAAGAGGGGTTTCGCTGAATTGTGGTTTTACTTTTTAGTGTAAACAAACGTGGGGCTTATTTGGTTACGGAGGCGGGGGGAAAAGATGCGGGATTTTCGAGTATGCGGACGAAATTGCGGCAGATGCGTTCGTGGCGCCACATCATATAGATGAGAATAACATTGAGTACAATGATTTCAAAGGCGAAATAGAGCCAAGGCATCCTGAGGAAGAGGGAAGCAAAGAGGGCGAAGCATCGAGTGTTGAAGCTGAGGATATTGGTGTACTTCATGAGCGGGAGGCTTTCTTTGCGGAAAGCCTGACGGAAATCGGCGGGAATACGACCGTCGGGATAACGTCGTCGGAGGAGCTGGCGAAGTTTCTGCATTGAGGGGGTGCGTTTTTCCTGACTGCGGGTGTAGCTCAGGTAAAACATCAGAGTGAGTTTCCGAAAGAAGTTCTTACCCCAGCTAAGGTCGCGATATTTCTGTTGGAGAGATATAGAGGAATCGAGTTCGCTACCTTCTTCTCCTTTGAGGAAGAAGAGGTGGAATTGGCGGTAGTAGTCAGCCTGAGCGGCCTGAACGGCGTGGAAAATACCGGCAACGACAGCGAGAATCCAGATGAGGCAGGGATATTGTATAAAGAAGTGGGAGGAGTGTACTTCCCGGAGGCAGATCGCGATATAGATCGAGAGGAACCAGAGGTCGCCGCTCACACCGTCGAGAATACGTCCGAGCCGGGAATACTGACGGGTCATTCTTGCGAGCTGACCGTCGGCACTGTCGAAAGCGTCGGCCCACATCAGGAGCAACATGCCGATAATGTTGATCCAGAGCGGTTGGAAATAGAAGAGTATTCCGGCTCCGACTCCGAGAAAAATGGAAGCGACAGTTATGACGTTAGGTCTGATGCCGAGTTTCCGGCAAATGAGTGCCCAGATGAAACCGATGGGCCGATAGAACATAAGGTCGAAAGTCTCTTCCGTGTCAGAGGATTTGAGGGAGTCGCGGTAGGTCTGGCGTATGCGGGCGAAAGTTGATTTTCCGGTGGGTTTGTCACCGGGGGTATTTTTCTCGTAGTTCATAGGTCTTTTCTCTTAGATATTTTCCGAGCATAACGGGGTTGTCGGCGTGCAGGCGCTGTTCTTCGGGTGATATGGGGTCTCCTATACTGACATGAAGCTCTTTCCCATTCATGCGGAATACTTCTGCGGGGAGGCGAAGAGAGCGTCCCTGCCAGAAGGCGTGTCCGAGGAAGTTGCACCACCATGAATTGCGGTCGTGGAAATAGATCGGAATGACCGGAACCTTTGCCCGATAGATTATTTCTAGGACAGATTTCTGCCATTCCCTGTCGATGAGCTGGTTTTTCCAGTTAGTCTTAGACATTGCTCCCGCGGGGAAGAAGCCCACGGGTTCGCCTTCCTTGAGCTGGCGGAAAACGTTACGGATGCCGAGCATTGAAACTTTTCTGCGTTCCGGATTGTCGGAAGCCCACGCGTCGACGTCGATGAAGTTGGGGCGCATGGCGCTGATATGGTTAAGAATCATATTGACCATGACCTTGAAACGCGGTCTGTAGCGTGTGACGAGATATATCAGAACGATACCGTCGAGAGCTCCGAGGGGATGGTTGCTGACCGTGATGAAAGCGCCGTGGGGGAATTGCGCGAGAACGTTTTCGTTGTCAATCCTCAGAGTGTTGCGGAAGCTTTCGAAAAGGAGGGCTCTAACGAATTCGGGGCCGGGGGTCTTGCAGTGGCGAGCATGTGTCTGATTTACAGTGTCGATTTTGAGCCAGTGCATGAGGCGGTTGACGAGTTTGGGATAGCCGGCAAGTTTGGGGACCATCTTCATTATGTCTTCGGCCGTGAGGACGTCGGGGTGGACGTCGTATTTCTTGTAAAGCTCCTCAAAGGGGGTGTTGACGTCCTGCATGGGACAATCCCGATGTATGGTAGTGTTATTTTCCATTATGAGTCTTTAGAAGTCGGGGAGAGGGAAATGTATTGCGAATATCTGCGTATGAAGCGGGCGAAAGAGGGAATGCGCATCAAAGCACCTTCAAAGATGAAGTATCCGGCGAAGGCTGTGGCAATGCCGGCAAGGACATCGATCAGGTAATGGTGGGAGGTGTAGACGGCTGTGGTCCAGATGCCTGCGGTGACGATTGCGAGGATGATGCGCCACCAAGCCGGGCAGCGGTAGCGGAGAGAGTATATGAGCGCAATGAGGGTGTAGGCCGAGTGGAGAGAGGGGAGTGCGGCGAATACGTTGGCATTGCGGCCGTAGAGGGCATGGAAGACAGAGGTGCCTGTCATGGCGTCGAAGCGTCCGAGGCCGGCTACATCTCCGGGTGTTCCGGGGACGGGTTCAAAACCGTGAAGAGCCACATACCAAGGGGGAGCGGCGGGGTGGATATAGTAGAGGGTGAATCCGAGAAGATTGACGAAAAGAAATACGAGCGCGAAGTGGAGATATGGTTCCGTACGGCGTCTGAAGTATAGCCAAAGGCCGAAGATGATCGGAAGAGGGACCCAGCAGAGATAGAATATTCCGGCAAAAAAGTCTGCTACGGGATGATGGACGATGGCGAAGAATTCGTTGGGAGTGAGGCGCGATCCGTCGGCGAGGGTGATTCCGAAGAGAGATTTCTCGAGATTGTAGATGCCATCGGTGTCGACGGGGTTAACCTCATAGTTGGGCAACATGTTCATCCAGTCGTAGCTTATGCCGAAAATGAGGAAAGGGAGCAGCGCGACGGCGAGGCGCCGGGTAAAGGAGGAAGTGCAGAAGAGGGCTGCGAGGAGTAAAGCGAGGAAGAAATGTTCCGCTCTCAGGCCGATGAAGAGAGCTGTGACCGTAAGCCAGAGGGCGAGTCCGGAGAAGCAGAAGAATGCTTCCCGGGGGGATGGGCGCCATCTTCTGTCAAGAGGGTTTTGCGGCGGTATGGAAAGGTTGCTCCGGCTCATCAATCCTTAAGTTTCAAATAGGAGTGGAAAAGCCGGGCTATGGCCGTGAGGTTGGCGAAGACGGCGATTATGATCATGGCGATGGTGAGCGCAGCGTTAGGGATTGCGTCGGAATAACCGCGGATACAGATGCCCCAGATACCGGTCACGATGAGAGCGAGAGCGGTGACGACGACTCTTTCGGGGCGCTGCATGAAGCCGATCTTACATTCGATACCGAGGCCTTCGGCGCGTGCGCGGACATAGCTGACCATCACGCTACCTATAAGGGCGAAAAATGCGAAAACGGCACCGGCAGAGGATCCAGTCGCAAGGAGGAAATAGGCAATGGAACCGAACATCAGGAGCTCGCAATAGCGGTCGAGAGCGGAATCGTACATTGCGCCGAAACGTGAGGACATCCTGCCTATTCGGGCGACTTGTCCGTCGAGCATGTCGAAGAGGGAGAATGCAATGATCATGAGGCCGGCAATAAGGATGAGGAGATAGTCGGGGTTGCGGTATGGACTGGAGGCTCCGGCATAGAAAATGAGGAGGGCTGCCGCGGCGTTACCGGCCAGTCCGATGGTGGTGACGATATTCGGCGTGATCTTCAATCTGATGAGGGTATGAACGAAGGGGTTGATGACTTTGTAAATACCTTTCTGCAAATCGTCACGGAGGGATTTTGCCTGTACTTTGACTTTATCTAAGGGTGATTGCTGCATCTGTATGGTTGAATTTGTATATGCGTTGTTGTGATGAAAGGAGTGGGGGGAGAGAGAAGGGGTCATGTGGCGGGGTCTTCGGAGGTTTCTTCACCGGATCGCAAACGCTTTGGGAGGAAGAAGTCTACGAAGCGTATGCACAGGGGGTCGAAGGGGGTCCTGCGGTAGACGAATACGCGCTGGAGTCCGAAATTCCAGAGGAGCGAGACGATAAGGGATACGGAGAGACGGGCTATGGCGTAGCATGTCTGGGAAGAGGCTGCGAAGCGTTCGGAGATGTGCCATTCGGTCAGGAGGTCGAAGACTCCGTCAGTGCCGAAGGAGTTGAGGAGAACGCTGCCGATCCAGATGAGGGTGTACTTTACAGCGACCGCTTTGCGGGAACATCCCTCGGCGTGGAAGGTGAACCGGTAGTTTATGATACAGTTGACGATACCGCCGGCTATGGCGCCTATGGCAGCGGAGACGAGAGGTGAGAATCCGAGGAGGGCGAAAAGCATGAATCCCAGCAGGACGTCGATCCATGAAGCTGCCTGCGAGGAAACGATGGAACGGGAGAATGTGAACACGAGCGAGTTGCTGTGCAGAATCTTGTTCCATAATGTGTCGGAGGATTGCTTCATAACAGGACGAGGGGGAATCAGGCGGGTTTTCTATGCGAGAATAATGATGTATTGGATGGCGAGCAGGATTATGCCGGCGTATATTCCCGAGAGGATGTCGTCGGCCATCATTCCGACGCCTCCGGGAAGTTTTTCGAGCGAGCGAATGCCAAGTGGCTTGACAATATCGAAGAAGCGGAAAAGGAGTAGGGAGAGGAGTATCTGCCACCATGGGGAGAAAGGGAAAACGGGGAGAAGCGCCACGAGCTGGCCGGCTGTCTCGTCGACACAGGCTACGACCGGGTCCTTGCCCCAGTATCTTTCGGCCACATTGCTGGCCCATATACCGGCGACAGAGAAAAAGGCCGCAGCCGCGAACGTGGCGAAGAAAGTGAGGGAGGGGGAGGCCCAAAGGTAGAGGGGAAGCCAAATGAGGATGGCGAAAATTGCGCTCCAAGTGCCGGGGCACAGAGGCAGGTATCCGATGCCGAAGGAGGTGGCTATCAGTCTTGGGAAAATGGGGAAGTGCTTGGCGGATGTGCGCGTCTCGTTGCGGTTTTTCACTTTATTTCTTGTTATGGGCTTTGATAAGTGAAATGATCTCTTTGGCAATGTGGGGCGCGGCCTCGTTGCGGCAAGGGGCGAACGAGGGCCAGTCGTTGAAGTCGATGATCCGGAAGCTTCCGTCGGGGTCAATAATTGCGTCACCACCGTAGATTACGACGTCCATGACCTCGGCAGCATGGCGGCATACTTTTTTCAATTCGTCGTGGTCGAAATGATTGTTGTGGATATGGCCGTTGATGGCTTCCATACCGTACTTGCTGTGTCCGACCTCGTAGGGGTAGAACCAGTAGAAGAAGTTGTCGCCCCGGATGCCGTAGAATTTGACGAGGTCGCCTTCAAGATGGCGGTTGATGACGGCTCTCTTGATGCCTCTGAGGAAGTATTCCTGAAGGACTTCCTGAGCCTCGTCGGCATGTCGGCAGAAGCTGACGTCCTCTTTGTGCATGGAATGGAATTCACCGCGTTTGATCCAGCAGCGTGTGAATCCGGCCTCGGCAAGCTCGGGCTTGACAGATTCGTCGGTATTGACGATAAGGCTTTCGGGGTATGGGATTCCGTTGCCGATAAGGATTCGTGTCATACGTTCGCGCGTGCAATTCTCGATTCCGTAACCGGAATTGACGACCAGCATCCCTTTGTCTTCGTATTGTTTAAGGAGCTTTATGGATTCAGGCTCGCGACACATGTCGACAATGACGCTTTCGTCGGCAATGCCTTTGCGAAATTGATCTTCGCTGTAGACATTCACTATGTATCCTCGCTTGCGGAGTTCTTCGGCAGTGGCGTTGAAGATCGAGGCATCATTGCCGATGTGATTGGGCGAGAAGGCTCCGGCTCTCATCACGCCTGCTATTTTAATATCTGCCATATAATTATGTGTGGTGTTTTCTTTTCTTCTGATAATATAATTCCGGGAATAAAAGCGGGGAGGCCGGGAGCATGGGGCTGTCAGGTGGTTCCTCGCGTGTATTCCTTATTCGGATGCCAGAAAATCATTGGCTTTTGCAATGTCGGAGGCATGGTCGACATCGAGGATGGTACCCATGTCGCAGGCTTCCACACGCAGGCCGTCGGAGAGAAGGCGTCGCTGGAAGTTTCGCATCCGGCTGACACCGTCGTCAAGGCATCTGTGAAGAACGTCAAGGGCTTGCGGAGTAAGGCCGTAGATGCCTCCGGAGACATAGCGAATCCCCTTTTCCGGGGTGTCGGAGAAGGAGGTTATCAGCATGTCGGGGCCGGTGGCGACGTAGAGGGGCTTTTCGTCGTCTATGTGGCTCGTGACAGCCATCAGGGCGTCTATGTCTTCCTTGCTTTCAAACTTCTCTACATAGCGTGCGAAGTCGTCCTTGCGGAATATCGTGTCGACAGTGGTGAGGATGAATTTGCCGGCTGACGGCATCATTGAGCTGAGCTCGGCAAAACTGTGCATGCTGCTGGGGGTGGATTTCACCTTGATGTTTAGGGGTACGGGAAGCTGCGGGCGGAGGGATTGCAGATAGCTGAGGACCTGAGTCATCTCTTGGTTGACAATCACATTGACGCTTTCCGCTCCGCAGTCGATGAATATCCTGATCAGACGTCCGATCATGGGTTGCCGGTTGATGTCTACGAGCGGTTTTGGTTTCGCTACCCCCTCCTGCTGGAGGCGCGAACCTTCTCCGGCTGCAATGATTCCGTAATGCATGATGGTTAATACATTAATTTGCGTTTGGGTGATGGGCTGCTGCGTTTGAAGCTTCAGTCGTCGTTTTCTTCCGGTGTGTCCTGTTCGGACTCTTTAGTATCGGGGCGTTGTTCGGTATTGCCGCGCGACTGTTTGTTGCGGTGACGACGGTCATACTTCTCCGCGAGATAATGCTTAAGCGGGTTCTCTCCCCCTTCATCGAAGTTAATTCGGGAGCGGAAGATGTCGATTGCGGTGAAGATGGCATTGCGGAAGGATGTCGGGTCTGCCACCCCTTTTGTGACGATGTCGTAGCCTGTGCCGTGGTCGGGAGAGGTGCGGACGAAAGGAAGCCCGCATGTGCAGTTTACTCCGTCGCTGCCGCTCAAGGCCTTGAAGCCTACGAGCCCTTGGTCGTGGTACATGGCCAGTACGGCGTCGAAGCGCTCCCACATTCCGGAGCCGAAGAAGCCGTCGGCAGGGTAGGGCCCGAAGGCCATTATTCCTTCTTTATATATCTCGTCGACAGCGGGCTTTATAATCTCAATCTCTTCCTGTCCGAGAAGACCACCGTCACCTGCGTGGGGGTTAAGAGCGAGAACGGCGATAAGGGGACGGCCGCATCCGAAGTCGCGACGCAACGATTTGTCTATCTCGCTGACTTTCTGCTTAATCGCGTTCTTGGTTACGCTGGCAGGCACTTCTGTCATGGGGAGATGAGTGGTAAGGAGTGCAACCCGCAGTCTGTCGTCTACGAATGTCATGATGGAGTGGTGGTCCTCTCCGGCTTTCGCTTCGAGATATTCGGTATGGCCTGTGAAGCCGAATCCGGCAAGCTGCATGGCTTCCTTGTTGACAGGGGCGGTCACAAGGACGTCGATTGCACCGGTTTGTATAGCCTCCATGGCCATGTCGAGGGCCGCTATAGCCGCTTTGCCGGCCTCCGCTGTGGCGACTCCCGGTTCTATCTTCAGTTCTTGCTGGGTGATATTAACCATGTTCACGCACCCGTCCTTGGCATGCGATGGATCGGTGATCGTATTAAGCTTCACTTCATCAAGATTAAGAAGCTTGCGATAATAACCGGCCACCTTGCCGGAACCGAATACAACCGGTGTGCACAATTCGGTCAGTTCTTCATTTGCCAATGTCTTAAGAATCACTTCATAGCTTACACCGTTGATGTCGCCCTGCGTGATTCCAACACGTATCTTTCTTTTCATACATCTGGTCTTTGACTCCGGGAAAGAATTCGCCCGGCTTCAGTGCCCCAAAATTACAAAAAAAAACTCACATTGCAACATCGCTCCGTAGGAGTGTCACATTCCGTTATTTCCGGAACGAGTCTCTCCACTTGTTGATCATCATCCGGG
>CAYPBS010000044.1:0-9883 GCA_964409015.1 uncultured Sangeribacter sp. | reverse complement strand
GACCCCCTCCCGGAGTGAATATTTGAATATTGCTCTAACTCGCACATCTACTGAATGTTACATCGATTCAAAATATTCACCCTGAATATTTCCGAACACAAGAACGGGGACTCAGCCTTAAAGCCAAGCCCCCGGTCAACCGAGTATATGAATTTATCTAAACTTTCAGCTATGAGCAAACGTATCAGACACCCTCGTTCTCCTTATGGAAGATATGGCGCAGACGCGAGAAGATACGTTTCACAGTGCTCGGATCAGGCGTCACATTGGGTTTGTCCTTAAGCGACTCGATAGCGGATTTCTCCTCATCGTTAAGGTTCTCCGGAACGTACACCATCACGTTCACAAGCATATCGCCCTTGCCGGAGCCGTTCATGTCAGGTACACCCTTGCCACGCAGACGAAGCACCTTACCGGGCTGTGTACCGGCCGGAATCTTCAGACGAGCCTTTCCCTCGACAAGAGGCACCTCGGCAGATCCTCCCAACGCTGCCGTCGGGAAGTCAAGCATAAGGTTGTAGATAAGGTCGTTGTCGTCGCGGATGATGTTGGGGTCTTTCTCCTCCTCTATGACGATAAGAAGGTCTCCGTTGATACCTCCGTGGCGTGCCGCATTACCCTTCCCTTTCATGGTAAGCGTCATTCCGTCCCTGACACCTGCCGGGATATGGAAATGCACCTCCTCGGTCTTACGGACAACACCCTCACCGCCACATACGGGGCAAGCTTCGGTTATCACCTTCCCCTCGCCGTTACACTCCGGACACACCGACTGGCTCTGCATGGGACCCATGAAAGTCTGCTGCACACGGGTGACGTAACCCGATCCGTGACAGGTGTTGCAGGTATGGAACGACGTGCCGTCCTTGGCACCCGTGCCCTTGCAGGCCTCGCAGGCCACGTAGCGGGGTATCTTAAGCTTTTTGTCGACACCGTTCACAACATCCTTGAGGCTCACCTTGACCTTGATACGCAGGTCGCTACCCTTGTTCACGGGCTTACGCGCCGAGCCTCCGCTACTGTAGTGGCCGTAATGGCCTCGACCTCCGTTGCCGAAGATGTCGCCGAAGATGTCGCCGAACTGCTCGAAGATATCCTCCATATTCATTGTGCTGCCGTAGACACCGCCGCCTCCGCCGCCGGGGAAGCCCTGAGGACCCATGTTGTGGCCGAACTGGTCGTAGCGCTGACGCTTCTCGGCATTGCTCAGCACATCGTAGGCCTCGGCTATCTCCTTGAATTTCTCTTCCGCTTCCTTACGTTCGGACTCAGGCTTACCTACCATCTTATCCGGATGATACTTGATGGCAAGCTTGCGGTAAGCTTTCTTAAGCTCGTCGTCGGTGGCGTTGCGTCCCACGCCAAGCACTTCATAATAATCTCTCTTTTCTGCCATGATATTGGCTTTTGATGGTTTCTTGTTCTTAATTCTCTTTCAGACTCTTCCGGTTCTCGCATCCGGCTCGGGAGACACCCCCTTACTGACCTACGACAACCTTGGCATGGCGCAGGACCTTACCGTTGAGCGTGTAGCCCTTCTGCACGGTATCGAGGATCTTACCTTTCTTCTCCTCCTCCGGCACGGGCACTACCGAAATGGCTTCATGAAGCTCCGTGTCGAAATTGTCGTCAGAGGGATCCATCTCCTTCACGCCGTTCTGATCGAGATATTGTTTCAGTTTATTGTAGATAAGCTCCATACCCTCCTTAAGGGATGTAGCCTCCTTGGATTCCGATGCAGCCTTGATACCCCGCTCGAAATCGTCAAGTATCGGAAGAAGACCTTTCAGCACCTTCTCGCCGCCGTTCTTGATAAGCTCGGCTTTCTCCTTCATAGTGCGTTTGCGGAAATTCTCAAACTCTGCCATGAGGAACATGTACTCCTTCTTCTCCTTCTCGACCTGCTTTTTGAGCTCTTCTATCTCTTTCTCAGCTCCCGAATACTCCACCCCCTCAACTTCGACATCCTCCGATGCATTCTCCGGGGTATCGGTTGTTTCGGAGTCTGTTGTCCGGCCGACTTCCTCGGAAGGGTTGTTGAGATCCATCTCCTCAGGATTGAAACCCTCGGAGCCAGAGTATTCGTTATGGTAATTCTTATTCTTGTTCATAGTCTACTGTTTTTTGAAATACGCTCTACAAATAACGAGCCGAAAAATGTTAAAATATAAATCAGATGGTGCAGAACCTCCTCGCCGACTGTCTACGGAGTGGAATCCGTCCCCACCGGCTTCTGTTGTCTTAACAATCGTACCCGATAAACCGTTCACCGCAGACGCCCGCCCTGCGCAGGAATCCCTCTCAGGGTATCATACGGCTGACCGAAAAGTAGGGACACCCGCAGGAAGCGGCAGCCACTTCGGCTCTCTCCCGGTCGTCAAAGATGCCGTAGAAAGCGGAACCCGACCCGCTCATCGAGGCGTAGATCGCTCCGGAGGAATACAGCGCTCTCTTGATAGCCTGTAACTCGGGGTGTATCGCAAACACCGACACTTCGAAGTCGTTCGACATGACTTCTCGCCAGTCCTCTATCGGCATCGATGCCACCGAAGCGAGCGACACTTCGGGACAACGGGGTGTGACACGGCTGAAGGCCTCGCGGGTGGAAATGGACACATCCGGTTTCACGAGTGCAAGCCAGTAGCGGCTCAGGTCCATATCAAGAGGCGACAGCAGCTCACCCGTACCCTCAGCGAACGCCGGCCGGTTCAGGACGAAAAAGGGGCAGTCAGCTCCGAGCCGGTTTGCCATGCCGAGCAATTCTTCTTCGCTGAACGGCTCCCCATAAAGACGCTGGAGCGTAAGCAGCATGGCAGTGGCATCTGCAGAGCCACCCCCTATACCGGCGCCGAAAGGGATATGCTTCTCCAGTATCACCTCCTGTGGCGGTACTCCGACACCCCTCTTGGATGCTTCCTCACGGAAGAGCCTCAGGGCTTTCATCACGAGGTTGGAATCGGCAGGACAGTCGGCACACAGTCCCAGCTGCGTGAGAGTGTCGTCGGACCCGGTGGCAGACGTCACCTCGAGTATATCGCAGAGGTTCCCCGGATATTCCGGAAGTCCGCAACCCTTGCCGGCGGGATAGAAGATGGTTTCGAGATCATGATAGCCGTCGCAACGGCGCCTCACTATGTTCAGGCCGAGATTGATCTTGGCGTTGGCAAATGTGACCATTACGTATAGAAGTCGTTTGATTAGGATTCTTTCAGATTCTGCGCAGGGAGTCTCCTGAGATAACGCAGGAAGAGGACGATAAAGAGTAGCGACAGCGCGATTCCGAAGCTCAGTGCCACCCACAGGGGGAGTCCGAATCCCTCCGGCTTGGCAGCGAAAAGAAGATAACTGGCCGAGACTACGGTCATGAAGATCGCGGGCAGAAGTGTGATGATGTAGGCCATCCGATGGCGTGCGAGATACACTGTCACAGCCCACAGCGTGAACACCGCAAGCGTCTGGTTAGCCCATGCGAAGTACCTCCACAGGATGTCAAACTCGATGAACATCAACGCCGCGACAGCCCCGAAGATAGGCAGGGAGACAAGCAGACGTTTCCGCAATGACTTCTGGTCCAGATTCAGCAGATCCGCCACGATAAGACGTGTGGAGCGCAATGCAGTGTCCCCGGTGCTGATGGGAGCCGCTATCACGCCGAGTATGGCGAGAATACCGCCGACCTTCCCCAGCCATCCTACGGATATGTCGTTGACAAGCTGAGCCGTGGCATCCTTGCCGTTAGAGGCGAAATATCCGCTCAACTCCTCGTATCCGCCCGTGAACGCTATCGCTGCGGCTGCCCATATCAGAGCGACGATACCCTCGGCAACCATAGCGCCGTAGAATATGGGGCGAGCAAGTTTCTCCGACTTAAGACACCGGGCTATCATGGGACTCTGCGTAGCATGGAAACCGGAAATGGCTCCGCAGGCGATGGACACGAACATCATGGGGAAGATAGGCTTTATGTCAGGCTCGGACTGTGCGTTGAAGATACCTTTCGACAGGTCGAGGGGTATGTGTACCGCAGGATCGAAAAGAAGGATACAGAGCAGCGCGCCGGCCATGAACAGCAACGCTATGCCGAAGACAGGATAAAGATTGCCGATAAGTTTGTCGATCGGGAGCATGGTGGCAAGCAGATAGTAGATGAAGATGACCGCAACCCAGAACCATTCGTTGAGATAACCGGCCGTCAGCCCGTTGATGATGGAAGCCGGAGTGGAGATGAACACAGCCCCGACAAGCACGAGAAGAAGCACGGAAAAGACCCTCATGACCTGCTTGATGCTCACTCCGAGCTCCTTGCCGACGATCTCGGGCAACGATGCTCCTCCGCTACGTATGGACACCACGCCCGACACGAAGTCATGCACGGCTCCGGCGAAGATGGTTCCCAAAGTGATCCACAGAAAGGCCGCGGGACCGAACATCACACCCATGATCGCTCCGAAAATAGGTCCCAGCCCGGCTATGTTGAGAAACTGTATCAGAAAAGCCTTCCACGTGGCCATAGGCATGTAGTCGATCCCGTCTCGCATCGTATAACACGGCATGGGACGATCCTTGTCTGTGGCAAGTATCCTGTCGACGATAAAACCGTAGATGAAGTACCCTCCGATGAGGACGGCGAGAGCAATAAGAAATGAGGTCATGATGTCAGAACTAATTATTTAACGCGAATTTAGTGAAAAACTCCGGATAAGCAAAAAAATATTAACTTTGCGCTCCGATGAAAGAAAGTCTCAGAACGATCGACCGCAACATTGTCCGCATAGCCCTTCCGGCCATAGTGAGCAATATCACCGTACCACTGCTCGGCCTCTGCGATACGGCAGTGACAGGACATCTCGGCAGCGCGGCTTTCGTGGCAGCCATCGCCGTAGGCGCCATGATGCTCAATGTCATTCTATGGTCGCTCGGGTTCCTGCGCATGGGTACGACCGGACTGACGGCTCAGGCTTTCGGACGCGGTGACACCCCGGCCACCCGGATCCTCTTCTCGCGCTCCCTCTTTCTCGCTCTCTCCATTGGCCTGCTCATCATTCTCCTTCACAAGCCCTTGGGGTGGCTCCTGATAAAGCTCATTGGCTCTGACCCGGACATCAACGCCCTCGCCTCCTCCTACTTCGCGATATGCATCTACGGAGCTCCCGGACTCTTGGGAAGCATGGCTGTGTCAGGTTGGCTGCTCGGAATGCAGAACTCGGTTCGCCCCATGGCAATAGCCATAACCACCAACGTCGTCAACATAGCGGCAAGCATCATCTTCGTCTTCCCCTTGGGCATGGGCTTCCCCGGTACGGCGCTGGGCACGCTCACGGCCAACTGGGTCTCTCTCGCTGTGGCTCTGCTCCTTGTCCGCAACTTCAACCGTGGGAAACTCCCCATGGCCCCCGTTAAGGAAATATTCCGTCTTGACGGACTCGGACGATTCTTCAAGGTCAACAGCGACATCTTCTTCCGTTCCTTCTTCATCATGGCCGTAAGCCTCGGGGTCACTGCCATCGGAGCCCGATTGGGAGAGCTGACGCTGGCCGCCAACGCAGTCATAATGCAGATGTTTCTGCTCTTCTCCTATTTCGTCGACGGACTCGCCTTCTCCGCCGAAGCCTTGTCAGGGAAAGCTGCCGGTGCCCGGGAATGGAATACCCTGAGCAGGATTGTCAGACGCCTTTTGTTCTGGAGCGGTGTGGTGGCTGCGATATTCTCACTCGCCTATCTGTGTGAATATCGCCTCTTCACGCGATTGCTTGTCCCCGAAGAAACTGTCCTCTCCCGTATCGATGACCTCAGGTTGTGGATATGGCTCCTTCCCTTCAGCTCTGTCTTGGCCTTTATCTTCGACGGATTCTTCATAGGTCTGACAGCGACCCGGAGGATGCTGATAGTCACAGCCCTTTCCTCGGGCATATTCTTCCTCATCAACTTCTGCCTGCCGGCTTCCGGAATACCGGAGAAAGCTTCCAGACTTTGGTTGGCCTTCGAAATATATCTCTTCATCAGAGGTATCGCTCTCGCTGCCTCATACCCCGGAATCGTAAGGCGCCTGCGTAAGGACACCTCGGCCTGAAAGTGGTTAATATATCTTAAAGTTAACGGCCATGTTTTGCCGGACGAACGGGAAATGTTAATTTTACCAATTATTATACCTCCGAACACGTAGAACGCACTCATGGCTACACAACGCAACGACATCGAAGAGAAGGAGCTCGTCAGGCAACTGCAGATGCCCGACACCTCCCGTGATGCTTTCGACCGTCTGATGCGGACCTACGGAGAGGGGGTTTACTGGCAGATCCGCAAAATGGTGATGAACCATGACGACGCCCTCGACCTTCTCCAGAACGTGTTCCTGAAAGCTTGGAACAACATCGACCACTTCCGTGGAGATGCCCGCCTCTCCACTTGGCTTTATAAAATAGCTGTCAACGAGTCCATTAACTTCATCAACAAAGAGAAATCCCGACAGGGACTCACCGCCGACGACTCTTGCGAATTTCTTGTCAACAACCTTATTGCCGACGAGTACTTCGATGGCGACGAGCTGCATCTCACCCTCCAGAGAGCTATCGCCTCACTTCCCGAAAAACAGCGCCTCGTATTCAACATGCGCTACTTCGACGAAATGAGCTACGAACAGATTTCCGACATCCTCGGCACATCCGTCGGCGCCTTGAAAGCCAATTACCATCACGCTGTCAAGAAAATTTCTCAGGCCATTTCCTCACAAGAGAGATGAGACATGCTCCAAGATTCGATTCGCCGTATCACCTCGGGTGACATCGAATCTTAAGATTCCCGTGTCCCGGGCATACCAAGTAAGCTGCTTCTTCGCATACACCCGTGTCTTCTTCTGCATCCTCGCCACAGCCTCGTCAAGACTCCATTCCCCGTCGATATATCGCAGCATCTCCACGACACCTACCGTGTTCATACTGTTGAGATACCTCAGATGCGAAACCCTCCGCACCTCCTCGACCATCCCTGCTTCCTTCATCCCGAGAACACGCGAATTGATACGCCGGAACAGCTCCTCGCGAGGTGCCGTCAGCATACATTTCAGAATCCTGAAAGGTCTCTCGGCCTTCATGCCTTTCCGAAGGGAAGTGTAGGTACATCCCCCCTCCATGCAGATCTCCACCGCATGAAGCACCCTCTTCTCATTCCTCTGATCCACTTGCGCATAATACTCGGGATCAAGATGCTGAAGGATCTTCAGCACACTCCCGTAGCCCTCATTGCGATAGACAGAAGCAACGGCAGACCGCACCTCCGGCGAAATAGTCGGGATCTCGTCAATCCCATTGCATAATGCGTCGACATACATCATCGAGCCTCCGCACACAATCGCCACATCCTTCGTCCGGAAAAGCTCCCGAAGTACCTTCAGGGCCTCCTGTTCAAAGACCGAGGCGCTGTAATAGGAATCCAACGGAAACGTGCCCACGAAGTGATGTCTCGCAGCAGAAAGCTCCTCCGCTGTCGGTGCGCCGGTAGTGATTGGCAAGTCCCGGTAAATCTGACGGCTGTCCGCAGAAATTATCTCCGTCGAAAGAGCCTGAGCCAGCTCCACAGCCACAGCTGTCTTTCCGACACCGGTCGGCCCGGTGACGACAACGAGTAGCGGAGATGAACCCATCAGAGTCAATTTACAGGCACCTCGTAGCCCGGCACACCCGCAAGCTTAAGATCAAACACCAGCACAGTATACGGGAGAATGTTACCGCGCTGCATCGCCCCGTAGCCGTACTGATACGGCACAATCATAGTCACGGAGTCCCCCACATGCATGTGAGTCAGCCCGATAATCCATCCGTCGATATTGGAATTCACCTGAGAACGATAAATACTGTCCGCGGGCGTAGTGCGAAGATACGAGGAATCTTTCGCGAGACCCTCATAGTCCGTGAGCCTATACTTGACGTCTACCGTAGAGGTTGACATGGGAACCAGCTTGCCGCTCGTAAGACTGCGGTCGTTGTGCCAGTGCATCAGCACGTAGGCATTCGGATTCCACCCGGTGGCCTCAACCTTCTCGTAATAGGGACTCCCGTCCGGATTCTTCAGAGCCATCTGCCCCGCAAGCCACGTATTGTTGCTGTTACGCCATTCGCCATACGGATCCGACTCATCCTTCAGACAGGACGATAACACGGAGACGCAAAACAATATTAAAGAAAAATATATAAGCTTCTTCATTCTACCTTAAGGTTTGAAAACTTCCGGAGCATACTGAGCGTCTGCATCAGCCCTGAACATGGGCTTCTTCTGAAAACCGAGCATACCTGCAACCATCACATTCGGGAACTTACGCACCGACACGTTATAGCTCTTGACCGCACCGTTGTAGTCCGCACGCGCGGTCTGGATTCTGTTCTCCGTCCCCTCAAGCACGGTCTGGAAATCTCTGAAATTCTCCGACGACCGCAGATCCGGATAAGCCTCATGCACGGCGTTGACGTAAAGATTGAAAGCACGCTGAGCCTGCGCCTGAGCATTAAGATACTGATCCATATCCTGCTCGTTTTCAGGCACACCTTCCATCTCAAGACCGTTGGCAACATTCTGAGCCGTCACAGCCTTCCGCTTGGCATCCTCTATCTTCTTCTCTGTCTCAGGAGTGATACCCGAACGGGCTTCCGTAACGCCCATATATGTCTTGCTCTCATGCTCTGTATAGGCCTTGACGGTGTTCTCGAAATTAGGAATCAGATCCTTACGGCGCTGATACTGGGTCTGCACGTTGCCCCATTTCTCGTCTACCTCAGTCTCCTTCTTCACAAATCCGTTATATGCAAAGGCACAATAGCCGAAAATCCCGATTACGATTACGGCTACTATACCTATTACGATCCATTTCTTACTCATACTAATTTTATACAGTTACGTGTGTGAAATCTTTCATCTGTTTCCTTACAGCAATTTACGCAGAAGAGAATTGAGACTCACCTCCTTGCCCAAAAGATCGGCAAGCTCCTCGACCTTGACGCGCTGCTGGGTCATGGTATCCCGATGGCGTAAAGTCACCGTGTTGTCCTCAAGTGTCTGGTGGTCAACCGTGATACAGTAAGGTGTTCCGATGGCGTCCTGACGGCGGTAACGTTTGCCGATGGAATCCTTCTCGTCATACTGACATGTAAAGTCGAAACGCAATTGATGCTGTATCTCGCGAGCCTTCTCAGGAAGTCCGTCCTTGCGCACAAGGGGTAAGACGGCACACTTCACGGGAGCAAGCGGAGCCGGGAAATGGAGAACGACACGACTGTCGCCACCCTCGAGCTGCTGCTCCTCGTAGGAGCTGCAGAGCACACTCAGGAACATGCGGTCCACACCGATCGAAGTCTCAATCACATAAGGAACATAGCTCTGATTCAGCTCAGGATCGAAATACTGGATCTTCTTCCCGGAATACTTCTCATGCTGGGATAGGTCGAAATTCGTACGCGAATGAATCCCCTCGACCTCCTTGAAGCCGAACGGCATACGGAATTCCACATCTGTAGCGGCATTGGCGTAGTGAGCGAGCTTCTCATGGTCATGAAAACGATACTTGTCGTCACCCAGTCCGAGAGCCTTGTGCCATTTCAGGCGTGTCTCCTTCCAGAAATCAAACCACTTCAGCTCCTCTCCGGGACGCACAAAGAACTGCATCTCCATCTGCTCGAACTCGCGCATACGGAATATAAACTGTCGAGCCACTATCTCATTACGGAAAGCCTTGCCTATCTGAGCTATACCGAACGGCAGACGCATGCGTCCGGTCTTCTGCACATTAAGATAATTGACGAAGATACCCTGCGCTGTTTCGGGACGCAGATAAATCGTCATGGCACCATCCGCCGTCGAACCCATCTCGGTCTTGAACATCAGATTAAACTGGCGT
>CAYPBS010000043.1:0-10191 GCA_964409015.1 uncultured Sangeribacter sp. | reverse complement strand
GAGTGAGGTAATGTTCAGCAACTGAAATTTCGCACTTCGAATTTTAATTTAGGGGGAAAGAAGAATGTTAAAACAATCTAAAGTTGCTCTGATTTCAGTCGAAATAATACAATGATGACGCCTTAAGTGTCGTTCTGAGAGGAGTGAGCGGGAAAAGCCCGCATCAAACATATCTGCCATGAAAGGGTAAATAAACTGCAATAATATTGCTTGCATCAGAAAATATTCATATTTTTGTTGTCGATGAAACGATATTTTGATGTGATTAACTATATATCAACATAATACTTTTCTATATGAGAAAACAACTACTTTATGCAGCCTTGATAGCGGCTCCGGGATTGCTTCTTGCCTCTTCTCCGTCGCCTGTCAGGGCTTCGAAGGAGACACCGTTCCGGTATGCCTACAAGTCTCCACATGTCTTACAGATGGAGAAGGAGCTTCGGAGAGTGGAAACGGATCGTCTTCTGGATCCCGCTTCAAGCGGTTTGCGGACAAAGCAGGCAGACATTTCAGGTAGGCTCGATCCCTCATCGGATTTCGGCTATCTTGAGGGTCCAGACAACAGTGTATGGTATTATACGTCGGATCATGTAATCGAGAAGGTCCCTGTCGAAGGTGGATACGAGGGTCTTACGGAGTCCGTGATCCGCGAGTACAAGTTCACGATATACGACAGCGATCTCAAGCCGGTCGGCACGATTCACGATAGGGTGACGATCGATGAATCGGCCTTGGAGACCAAGCCGGTGCAGGTTCTTCTCAACAGCGTCGTAAGCAAGAAGTTTTTCAATACGGATGATAAGTATGAGCTTATTGTTTCGGTGGCCATGAACCGTGATCTGTCGAAAAATCCGTATCCCAGTGTCAACTACCATTCGTTTGTGTACAGCCTTGGCGGTGCCAAGACGGAGGAAGGGTTTGATGCTAAGGTTCAAAGTGTGGAAGGTTATCTTGTTGAAAGTGTCAACAGCGCTACAGATAAATGGTCGGAGAATTTCTTCCTGACTTTCCTTACCGAGAGTGCTGACGTCACGCTTGAGGATTACGATGAGTTTCTGGATTCCTGTAAGGTGAATGTCACCACATACTCAAAGGCTTCTTACGGCGGTACCATGAAGGTCTTTCAGGAGAAATCGTTGAAGCTGAATTGTCTTCCCGGAGACCAGATGAACAGTCCGTTTATGTTGGCTTTTGTACATGACGGCAAGGCTTGTTTCGCTTTTGCGGAATACGAGATAAATTTCTATCAAACTCAAGGGGAAATAGACTTTGAGACCGGTTGGTTTTCTGATCCCGTCCAGAATGAGGGTAATAATCTTATACTGACTGTCTACGCGGATAACGGCAGTACGCCGGAGCTGAAGCAGACCACTAAGATACCGGTACAGATAGACAAATCCATAGAGGGAGCTCTGTTTACTTTCTACGGTATAGGCAACCTGAGGTATGAGAACGATGTGGATTACGGCAGTTTCCTTCCTTCTCAGGATAGGGCCTGCTTCATTGTAAACAAACAGGTGTATGTGGCCAAGAGCGACGACTACGTTGACTATTACTATGTCTGCGACCCTGAGGGGGAAAGCCTCCTGACCTTGGCTGAGAAGTGCGATTCCTTTATTGAAATGAGCGACATCAAGGGGGAAGATCCTCAGATCGGTTTTGTGTTTTTCAGTGGTGAGGAATATCGAATAGATTTCACAGACCTGTATTCAGGTACCGTCACTTCATCTCTCGGTCAGACCATAAACGGAAAAAGTATATCATCTTCCATAGACCGCGTGCCATACGGTGACAGCTATCGCTATGCCGTGAGTATGCTTAATGCCGATGTCGATGATGAGGACAACGTGATCCATACGGTCAGCTGGATCGACAGCAATGCCAAGTATGTGGGTGAAGATAAGCTAAATTTCGGTAAGGATGTGACTTATGCAGTGCTCTACATGGATCAGGCTACTCTGGATCCTTATCTCTTCGATACCGACAGCAATCGGGAGTACATGGCTCTTGTGAAGCGTTACAGGAACGGCAGTCAGACCGAGATGGAGGAGGAGTTGCTTATCACTTCCACATCCGGCAACACTGTGCTTCGGCTTACTCCGGATTCTGACAAAGGGAGTCTCTTCAACATCGCTCCGCTGACCTTCGATGTCAAGCCGCGTCTAAACGTGGTTTACCGTACGGACGACTATCGGTACACTTCGGAATTCTACGATCTCCCGTTAGTGAAATTTTCAGCTGGAGGTGACGGTTCCGAAGAGAATCCGTATCTCATCTCCACTATCGGCGACTTTCAGCAGATTGCCGGGGGGCTTTCCTCTCATTATAAGATCGTGGCAGACATCGATGGAACCAATATGGAGTTTCAGACCGTTAACGGTCAATTTGAAGGCACCATTGACGGAGGAGGTCATACCCTCAGCAATCTCACCCTTACCCCTTACGGGCTCTCTTGCGGATTATGGTCTCGTATTAGCAACAATGCCTATGTCAAGGATCTCACTGTTGTCAATGCAGAGGTAGAGCTCAATGACTACATCGACAGAGCCGGGGTATTTGCCGGGGAGAGCTCGGAGGCGCACTTCGATAATGTCCATGTCTATAATCTAAAGGTTTCCCATGGGGATGATTTCACAGGTTGTTTCGGTGGCCTTGTGGGTAACGCCATGCTTCGGAGTACATTCAAGGATTGCTCTGTGGCCAACGCTGATCTGAGTATACCCAACGGTTCTGTGGGAGGTCTCGTGGGATCTCTCCGTACGGGAGTCTCTATTGATGCATGTTCTTTCACAGGCGTTATCACAGGCGGTTCTGAGGTTGGAGGTATCACCGGAAGCTCTCTGACAGGAGACGAAAAGATTTCGGATTGCCATGTGGATGCCGATATTGTCGCTCAGAATATTGTCGGAGGTATTATAGGCAGCAGCAAGCGTAGCAATGTGACACGCTGTTATGTGGAAGGATCCATCGAGGCTACGACTCCCAACCGCTGGACCGATGAGGGACCGTGTGCCGGTGGTATCGCCGGGTTGTTAAGTCCGAGTGCTTCCGTTTCGGAGGGTTCCATGGCTCTTGCTCCGGCTGCAGAAGGTGTCGTGACAAATAATATGGTACGTCTTTCTTCCCTTAAAGGTTACACGTCAACCACTTCTCCTTCCTACGAACAGCAACGTACCACGATGCATCGTATCGTGGGCTGGACCCGGGTAAATATCGAACCGGATGCTTCTCTGGTAACTACTCCGGACGACGGTATAGTAAACAACTACGCTATCGATTCGCTTGCCAAAGTATCCTCCGATATTAGCGATGCCGATACCACAACCGAAGGCAAGAGTGTCGCCGAAGACCAACTCGGCCGAGACTTCTTTGAGAATACTCTGGGTATGCAGTTTGGAGAAGGTCAGCCATGGAATGAGCTTGCAGAGTACGATCCGGCTCTCAACCATGAGGCTGCGGCTTTCTTCAATCCAGCCGAAATATCAGCTGAGGAGAACAGCACTTTCGAGGCTACACTTGTAATTGTCAGCCGAACAAAACTTGATCCGGAGGAGGTGATCTCCGGGTTCTCATGCGATTCTTCTGATGAGGGTGTGGCATCTCCAACCGGTGAATTCCACTTCGATGGCAATAATCTCATCATCGAATTCCGTTGTTCAAAGATCGGAACAGCGGTCGTGACGGCATACGTCAACGGTGGAATGGCCAAATGCACTGTCAATTCAAAGGAGAGCGGTGTCGAAGAAGTACTTCCCGGTATCGACGAGGTGGCAGTGACCTACGACGGTCATAACGTCATCGCTCCGGGCTGTTCTATCTCTCTATACAATATCTCAGGGAGTCTTGTGGCATCATCCCGAGACCTGCTCAGTGTGGAGGGTATGCAGAAAGGCGTCTGCGTGGCTGTGGCCACCGACGCCTGCGGAAGACGCAAGATTGTCAAGATTCTCGTGAAGTAAAATCCGCTAAGATAGAGACGTAAAATGCCGGTTGCAACGAATCCTGTTGTAGCCGGCATTGTTGTTTCCGAGATATATGAGACCTGCTCAGATCTGACTGTCAGAGGGTGTGGAGGAGGAAGAGGTAGCGGAAGCATTCGATGTCTGAGGAAGCTTGAAGAATCGAGAGAGATACTTTTCCTGAAACTTCTGCATCAGCATCCAGAACACCGGTACGAACAGGGTTCCGAAGAGTGCGTTAAGAGACATACCGAATACTATGGCTGTTCCCAATTCTATACGGCTGTTGGCTCCCGCACCCGTTGAGAACATCATCGGCATGACACCGAAAATAAAGGCCAGTGCAGTCATCATGATCGGACGGAATCTAATTGACCCGGCATCGAGAGCCGACTGCATTATCGACTTGCCCGACTTACGGAAATCCATGGCATACTCGACAATCAGGATTGCGTTCTTTGCAGCCATTCCCAGCAACAGAATAAGACCTATCTGTGTGTAGATACTGACGCTCTGGTTCATCACAAGGCTGCCCAGTGCCGTGCCTGCCACAGCCACAGGCATTGCACATATTACGGCTATCGGTGAGGTCCAGCTCTCGTATTGCGCTGCAAGCACAAGCAAAGTCATGATAATAGCGAAGACAAAGACGAAGCTGATTGTGGTCCCGGCCTGTGTCTCCTGATAGGCAATGCCGGTCCAAGCGTAGCTGAAATCCTTTCCCACGGCTTCCTTGACAATCTTCTCCATCGCTTCAATGCCTTGCGAAGAGCTCACGTTCTTGGCCGGAGTGGCGGTAAGGGAGGCTGTGGTGTACATATCGTAGCGGTCAACAGAGGGTACGCCCATTATCTCCTTGACAGAGGCAAACGAGGATACGGGAATCATTTTCCCCTCGGAATTGGCCACACTCAGGCGCAGCACATCCTTCGCCGTGGCACGGGCATCACCTCGGGCTCGTACATTGACCTGAAAGAGTCTGTCGTCGATTATGAAATTATCCACGTAGTCCCCTCCGACATAGTCTCCGATAGCACCATATACTTCTTCGGGAGAGAGGTTGAGGTATGCGAGCCTGTCACGGTCTACTTCCAGACTGAATTGCGGTACTACACCCTGATACATAGAAGTGATCTGTGCGATGTCTTTATTCTCTTCACCAATCTTCTTGATTTTGGCGAGAGCCTCCATGAGCTGTCCCGAGCCGAGGTTGTTGATGTCGAGAAGCTGCATCTGGAGGCCGGAGCTCATACCGAGTCCGGGGATTGCCGGTGGATTGAGGGAGAAAGCCATAGCTTCGGGGTGAGAGGCCGTTATTTCGTCTGTGGCTGCAATGACATTGTCTATGCTCCCCTTTTTGCCACGCTCATTCCACGGCTTAAGCATAACCATGATGGAGGCCATATTGCTTCCTGAGCCACCCATGAAGGAGAATCCAGAGATACTCACCACATCCTTGACCTCGGGCAGTTTCTTTATCTCCGAAGCGATAGAATTGGCTACGGCATCTGTCCTTTCCGCTGAGGCGTTTTCCGGGAGTTCCACCGAGGTGATGAAATAACCCATATCCTCTTCCGGGATATAGCTTGTGGGGCGTTGCAGGAAGATATAGGCTGCCACAACCATACATCCGACAAATACAAGCATACTCACATACGGATGATTGAGGATCACTCTAACAGCAGAGGTGTAACGGCCGGAAAGCCATGCCCATCCCTTGTTGAACCAGCGGTAAAGGAAGAAGTGCGGTTGTTTCTCCGGTTTGAGGAAGAGGGCGCAGAGAGCCGGAGTGAGTGTGAGTGCGTTGAAACCTGAGAAAGCTGTGGCCGTTGCGATGGTGAGGGCAAACTGCTTGTAGAGCTCGCCGGTGATACCGCTAACGAAAGCAGTGGGAATGAACACAGACAGGAGCACCAGCACCTCTCCAACGACCGGACCCGTAAGCTCCTTCATGGCCTTCATGGCAGCCTGTTTCCGGTTAAGCTGTCCGGAGTCTACGAGACGCGAACAATCCTCCACTACCACGATGGCGTCGTCAACCACGATTGCTATCGCCAGCACCAGTCCGAAAAGAGTCAGCGTATTGAGAGTAAAGCCCAGCAGCTTCATCACCACGAAAGTAGCGATAAGAGACACCGGTATCGTCAGCATCGGAATGACTACTGCACGCCAGCTCTGCAGGAAGATCAGTATAACGGCCATAACGATTATGGAGGTTATAACGAAGGTCGACATAACGTTGTCGATCGACTCCCTAACGAAATCGGTTGAGTTCTGTACCACCCGGTAGCTAATTCCTTCGGGGAAGTATTGGCTGAGGTTTTCAAGCTCCTTTATGGATCCGTCGGCCACTTCGAGAGCGTTGGCGGAAGGGAGCTGTTCGATTCCGATCAGCGCCACACCTTTACCATTGAGACGGGAGGTCTCGCCGTAGGAATTGCTTCCCAGTTCCACCTTGGCCACATCGCGCAGTCTTACGATACCTGCGTCGGTCGATCTGACAGCTATGTCGCCGAATTGTTCGGGCTCCGATAACATACCGGAGGCCGTGAGAGTGTATGTCATGGGGGAGGTGTTGCCCGGTTCGTCCCCTATGGTACCGGCCGAAACCTGCACGTTATGCGCCTGTATAGCCTCGCTGATGTCTGCCGGAGTGAGGCCATGTTGTCGGAGCGCATCGGGATCGAGCCATATCCTCATACTGTATTCCCCACCTCCGAAAGCCTGTACACCACCGACACCTTTTACCCTCGAGAGGGGATCGATAAGGTTAAGCTGGGCGTAATTGGTGAGGTAAAGGGCATCATATTCAGGACGGTTACTTTCCAGAGCCACGAAGAGCACATTGTTGCTCGATCGGCTGCTGACCGTCAGACCTTGGTCAAGCACGGAAGCCGGGAGTGTCGAGGAGGCATCCTGCACCTTATTCTGTACCTTAACGGCCGCTTGGTCAATGTCCGTACCGTTCTCGAATGTTATTGTCAGCGAGTAGCTGCCGTCGGAGGAGGAGCTGCTCATGTAGAGCATTCCTTCCACACCGTTGACAGCCTGTTCGATAGGTATGCCTACAGCCTGAGCCACCGTCAGAGCATCTGCACCGGGATATTCCGCCGAGACCATCACTGTCGGGGGTGTGATGTCGGGATATTGAGCGACCGGGAGCGACTTTACCGTAAATAAGCCTGCCAGCACCATGATGATAGCAATGACAGTGGCAAATATCGGGCGTAGTATGAAGAATCTTGAGAACATCTTTCTGCCTGTTATATAATTAAGGAATTCTGAGTAGGAGCAGTCTGAGTCTTACTTGGAGGAGACATCGACAGGATGTATCTTCTCACCTTCACGCACAGAGAGCAAAGCCTTGACGACGTATCGTTCGGAGGGTGTAATACCCGATTTCACCACACGCATCGAGTCCTGCCAGAGCTCTCCCGTGGCGATATGTCGTTTCACTATCTTGTCGGAGCCGGAGACCACGTAGAGATACTTGCCAAGCTGATCGGAGCCTATCGATGCATCCTTCACAAGGATAGCCTCAGGGTTGTATCCAAGCGGCAGGGAGATCGTGCAATACATGCCGTCACGCAGCTCTCCGGAGGGATTGAGTATGCGTCCTTGCAGTGTCAGCAGTCCGGTGGAGGAGTCGACGCTCGGAGACTTATAGGAGAGACGGGCCGTATATCGGCTCTCGAGAGGCTCGCGGAAGGTGAGAGGCAGACTATTGTACAGGGAGTCGTCCGAAGATGGGAGCGAGCGGTATTCGGAGTTTTCGATGCTGAATACAACCTTGAGATCATCATTGTTGACAATAGAGGCCATGACAGTCGGATTGCCCTCGCCGCTTATGAAGCTTCCGGAGGAGAATTGCGTGTCGGATATTACTCCCGATATGGGTGCCGTGATGCTGCAATATCCCAGTTGTGTCCGGGCATCGTTGAGGGCAGCTTCAGCACTTTTCACGGAAGCGGCTGCCTGCGTCACTGCGTTTTCGGCTTCCAGCACCTGCATTTTGGCTACGGCATCGGCTTCGTAAGCTTTCTTCAGTGCTTCGGCATGTCTGACGGCATAGTCATACTGGCTGCGGGCTGTGGCAAGCGCAGCCGTCTGTCGCTGTACGGCGTCGCGGTATGTGGTCGATTCCATTGTGAAAAGGAGCTGACCTTTCGACACTCTGTCGCCGGGGTTGAAATGCTTCGTCAGCAACCTTCCGTCCACACGGCATACCACGTCTACCTTAGAGTCTGATACGACCGTCCCCGGGATAGTGATGAAGTCTGTCACACCAGCCGTCACCGGGGTGGCTACCTCTATCTCCGGAACAGGTCGCGATGATGTGTTTTTCTCTTTCCTGCCGCATGAGGTCGCCATAAGGATAGAAGCGGCAGATATGATAATAAGATGCGTTTTCATAAGCCTTAACTGAAGGGATTTATACAGAGATGTAGGGAATTTATTTCTTATCGGGGTCAGGGAGGGTTCCGTCCCATCCTCCACCCATAGCGCGGTAGAGGGTCGTCAGGGTAGAGAGAGCGTTGTATTTTGCCGATACCACTGAGTTTTCGTAGTTGAGCCAAGAGATCTGGGCGTCGGCCACATTCGTGAAATCCGCCAGACCGCTCTTATATAGCTCCAGAGAGAGCCTGAGAGATTCATGGCTTTGGGCTGCTGCCTCGTCAAGAATCTCGATCTCCTCCAGCAGGGAGGCATAGTCGCTCCGAGCCGTTCTCACCTCTCTCCGGGCAGACGCCACGGTGTAATCGTAGTTGTCGGCGGCAGCCATCACGTCCGCTTTTGCTTCGGCAATGGTGTAATGACGTTTGAAGCCGTCGAATATGGTCCATGAAAGAGTCGGAGTAAGGGAATAGGAGAGGGAATTGCCCGAGAAAAGGTTCTTGACGGCATGAGACTCCGTAGCCACGGAGCCTGTAAGGGTCAGAGTCGGAAGCCAGTCTTTCTTAGCCAGACCGGCCCGTGCGGCAGCTGCAGCAAGCTGATACTCCGCGGCAGCGACATCAGGACGACGACGTAGCAGATCGGCATCAAGCTGAGCAGCCATCCCGGCATTGCATCGGGGTAGCTCTGAGGCCACGGCCATCTTGGCTATCTCCTCGCGATCGGTATTGGTGAGAAGGGCAAGCATATCGATGTCTCCCTCCATACGTGCCCGAAGCGACGGCAGAGACGACTTGGTGTCGAGCACAACGGTACGCGCCTGACACGCATCTAATTTTGAAGAGATACCCGCCTCCAGTCGTGCATCGGTGATGGCGAGAACCTTCTGTTGGGACTCCAGATGGGATAATGTGGTAGAGTAGAGCTCCCGGGCCGCCGAGAGGTCAAAATAGACTGAAGCTACTTGGGCACAGAGCGATGTGAGCGCTGCCACATAGTCCGCTCTCGAAGCGTTGTAGGAGGCTCCGGCAGCCTCGCTCTGCTTGCGGATACGGCCGAACAGATCTATCTCCCAATTGACGTCGAGCGACAGCCCCATGAAATTCTCCCTCATAGGTGATGTCGTGGGACCGTGCATCGTAGCACCTGACGATTGTCCTTTCTGATACATTGCTGAAGCCGACACGGTAGGGTAGTAGCCGCTTTTAATCGCTTTCAGGGAATTGCGGGAAGCCTCGATTGAGTGAAGGGTAGAGAGAAGATTGAGGTTGCTTTCCGCAGCCTTACGGATCAGTGTCGAGAGCACAGGATCGTTAAACCGGTTCCACCACGTGTCCTCACCCGGATCGGCCATCAAAGGCCCCTCCGTATCCAGCATCTCTGCCTGAAGTGTACGGGCATAGAGGGAAGAATCTGCCGGTAAGTCCGGTGAGGTATTAGCTCCGAGAGGATCTATCATGGCAGACGTAAGCTCTGCCGAGACATCCGGTGTCGCCAGTAGAAGCATAAGGGATACCACCGGAATGAAAGCGCATTTTAACATAGTAGTAAAGGATGATATATCTTATAAACCTCCTGAAACCTCAAACGGTTCACTCGAATAACAATCGGTTTTTTATCCTACAGACCCTTGAGCGAGCGATTCAAAATTCACGAAGGCAACGTAGTTGAATTTGTGAATCGCGACTCCTCACACCACCCTCACTTGTCGTATTTCCCTCACATCACCCACACGTAGGGATGCCTCCATGGAGCATCCTGCTACCCAATACCTTACGTAATAATTTGCCTCTCCACCCTCACTTGGGAGCAAACGATTCAAAATTCACGTATT
>CAYPBS010000042.1:0-10463 GCA_964409015.1 uncultured Sangeribacter sp. | reverse complement strand
CCTGACCTTCGCTGTTTGTGAGGCAGACGATAATGTTGTTGAAAGAAGAGTGAACGTGAAGCTGACCCATTGCGTCAACCTTGACGTTTTTCTTCTTTGCTGCGACTGTCTTTTTTGCCATACTTTAATTTTATTTGGTAGCTTTCTTCTTGTTAGCAACTGTTTTCTTGCGGCCCTTGCGGGTACGTGCGTTATTCTTTGTGCTCTGTCCGCGAACGGGGAGACCGTTGCGGTGGCGGATACCGCGATAGCAACCGATGTCCATGAGGCGCTTAATGTTGAGCTGAATCTCAGAACGGAGATCACCTTCAACCTTGAAGTCGTTCTGGATTACTTCACGGACAGCAGCGGCCTGGGCGTCGGTCCAGTCCTGCACTTTGATGTCGCGGTCAACACCGGCTTTGCTCAATATCGTGTTGGCTGCGCTCCGGCCGATGCCGAAGATGTATGTCAAGGCTATCTCGCCTCGCTTGTTTTGCGGCAAATCTACGCCGACAATTCTTATTGCCATAGTTAATTTGTTATTACATTATCAAGCGGCCGGCGCATTAGCCCTGACGCTGTTTTAATTTAGGATTTTTCTTATTGATCACATACAGTCTGCCCTTCCGCCTTACTATCTTGCTGTCGGGGGTGCGCTTCTTTACGGAGGCTCTTACTTTCATATCTTGTGTCTGTTATTTTTTTATTTGTATCTGAATGCTATACGCCCCTTGGATAGGTCATAGGGGGACATTTCAACCCTGACTTTGTCGCCGGGGAGAATCTTGATGTAATGCATACGCATTTTGCCGGAGATATGGGCCGTGATTTCGTGGCCGTTCTCGAGTTCTACCTTGAACATTGCGTTTGAGAGAGCTTCGAGGATAACTCCGTCCTGTTCTATTGCAGCTTGTTTGGACATTTCCGATATATCTATTGTTTTAGTTTCGTGTACTGAATCTTAAGGGTCGAGTCGCTTTGTCACGGGTCATATCGCTTTATCGCCGAGGACTTCCTCGATATAGCTGAATGTGGTCATCACTTCGGGTTTGTTTCCTTGTATGAGGAGTGTATGCTCGAAGTGGGCCGAGGGTTTGCGGTCGCGAGTGCGGCATGTCCATCCGTCGGATTCGATAACGATGTTTTTTGATCCGAGGTTGATCATCGGTTCGATGCAGATACACATTCCGTTGCGCAGGACGGGTCCTGTGCCGCGGCGTCCGTAGTTGGGGACTTCGGGGTCTTCGTGCATTTTCCGGCCGATACCGTGGCCGCACATCTCTCTGACGATGCTGTAGCCGCGATGTTCACAGTAGCTCTGTACCGCGAAGGCGATGTCTCCGATTCTTCTTCCTTCCTGAGCTGCCTCGATACCTTTATAGAGGCTCTCTTTGGTTGTTCTGAGGAGTCTGAGGACTTTTTCGTCGACCTCTCCGACTGCAAAAGTATAGCAACTGTCGCCGTTGAAGCCGTCAAGCTCCACCACTACGTCGGTTCCGACGATGTCTCCCTCACGGAGTTCGTAACCTGAGGGGAAACCGTGGACCACAGTCTCGTTGACTTCAATACAGAGTGTGCCGGGGAATCCGCCGTAGCCGAGACATGCGGGGACTCCGCCATTGTCCATGATGAATTCACGGGCGATGTTGTCAAGCTTACGGGTGGTCACACCGGGGGCGACCCAGCGAGCCACTTCGCCCAGAGTGCGCGACGTAAGGTCGCACGCTCTGCGCATGTATTCGATTTCCTCAGCTGTCTTAATGAAGATCATTGTCCGGTCTGTTGTGGTAATGATGGTTGCTTAAGCGGTTGCTTCGGGCGAGTTTGGATTCAGTTTATTTAGAATAAATTATCAGAATGCTGCGTTACCGGTGGTACGTCCTTTGATTCGTCCGTCCTTCATGAGGCCGTCGTAGTGACGCATGAGGAGGTGTCCTTCGACGATACGCAGTGTGTCGAGGATGACACCTACAAGAATCAGAAGGGAAGTTCCTCCGAAGAATTGGGCGAAGCTACGGTTCATGCCACAGATATATGCGATGGCCGGGAGGATGGCAACAATTCCGAGGAAAAGGGATCCGGGAAGTGTGATACGTGACATGATGCTGTCGAGATATTCGACTGTGGGCTTTCCGGGTTTGACACCGGGAATGAAGCCGTTGTTGCGCTTCATGTCGTCAGCCATCTGGGCGGGACGCACCGTGATAGCGGTGTAGAAGTAAGTGAAGGCTACAATCATGAGGAAGTAGACGAGGTTGTACCAGAATCCGTACATGTTTGTCATGGCTCCGAAGAAGCCACCTGTCTCGGTGCGGAATCCGGCGAGTGTCACGGGGATAAACATCAGTGCCTGAGCAAAGATGATGGGCATGACACCGGCAGCGTTAACCTTAAGAGGTATATACTGACGCGCACCTCCATACTGTTTGTTGCCTACGATGCGCTTTGCATACTGTACGGGGACTTTGCGAGTGCCTTGTACGAGCATTACCGCACCTGCTATCACGAGAAGGAGTACTATTATCTCAACGAGGAATGCGACAAGTCCGCCGCCGGCAGAGTTCATCACGCGCAGGGTAGCTTCCTGCAGGAGAGCGTCCGGGAGACGTGCGATGATACCGATCAGGATTATGAAGGAGATACCGTTTCCGATACCTTTCTGGTCGATACGTTCGCCGAGCCACATTATAAACATTGAGCCTGAAGCGAGTATGAGGGTCATGAAGGCAATGTTGAGACCATTGATCATGTTAGCAGCTTCGACGGCGCCTGCGGCACCGATCTGGCTGCGGAGGTTGATCAGGTATGCGGGACCCTGCATACAGAGGATTATTACTGTGAGCCAACGGGTGTACTGGTTAAGTTTCATTCTTCCGCTCTCGCCTTCGCGCTGCATCTTCTGGAAAGAAGGGAGCACCATACCGAGGAGCTGAATGACGATGGAAGCCGTGATGTAGGGCATGATACCGAGTGCGAATATAGAGGCCTGAGAGAATGCACCACCTGAGAACATGTCGAGGAGTTGCATAAGGCCGGTTGAGCTGAATTCCTTCAGCTTAGTGAGATCGTCCGGATTAATGCCGGGTAACACCACGTAGCACCCGAAGCGATAGATAATCACGAGCAGCAGTGTAATACCGATGCGGTGACGCAGATCCTCTACGCTCCAGATATTTTTAATTGTTTTTGTAAAACCCATGTCAGATTACTTTTTAATTGCTTTACCACCTGCTGCAGTTATCGCCTCTTCGGCCTTCTTGGAGAAGGCGTTGGCTTCGACTTCGATAGCCTTAGTGAGGGCGCCGTTGCCAAGAATCTTGACGAGGGCGTTTTTGGACACGAGGCCGGCAGCATGAAGGTCAGCAACTGTAATCTTCTCGAGGTTACGCTCGGTAGCGAGAGATTCAAGCACTTCGAGGTTGATGGCTTTGTATTCGATCCGGTTGAAGTTCTTGAAGCCGAATTTCGGGAGACGACGCTGGAGAGGCATCTGTCCGCCTTCGAAACCTACTTTATGTTTGTAACCGGAACGAGATTTCGCACCTTTATGACCACGGGTTGAAGTGCCGCCGTATCCGGATCCGGGACCACGGCCGATTCTGCGGGGACCTTTGTTGCTTCCGACCGCAGGCTGAAGGTTATTAAGTTCAATTTTCATTGCTCTTGCGTGTTTTATGCTTTTGTCACCTCGACAAGGTGGCGTACGCGGTTAACCATACCCATGATGCAGGCATTGTCTTCATGCTCTACGACATGGTTCATCTTCTTGAGTCCGAGTGCGTCGAGTGTTGCTTTCTGCACTTTGGGGCAGTTGATGCGGCTCTTAATCTGTTTTATCTTGATTGTTGCCATTTTGATGTCAGATGTTGATTCTGTTACAGGTTATTTACCGTTGAATACTTTCTCGACGGACACACCGCGGTTCTTAGCGACCTGTGCTGGGGAACGCATCTCACCGAGAGCTGCGATGGTGGCTTTGACGAGGTTGTGGGGGTTAGAGGAACCCTTAGACTTGGCAAGTACGTCGTGAATACCAGCGCTCTCGAGAACGGCACGCATGGCACCACCGGCCTTTACGCCGGTACCTTCGGAAGCGGGTTTGAGGAAGATGCGGCTACCGCCGAATTTAGCGGCCTGCTCGTGGGGGATGGTGCCTTTGTGAACGGGCACGCGGATGAGGTTTTTCTTAGCCGATTCGACGCCTTTAGCGATTGCTGCGGTGACTTCGTTAGCCTTACCGAGGCCCCAACCGATTACACCGTCTTCGTTGCCGACAACAACGATAGCTGCAAAGCTGAACGCACGGCCACCCTTTGTCACCTTTGTGACACGATTGATTGCCACAAGACGATCCTTGAGTTCAAGGTCGTTTGTAGATTTAACTCTGTTGGTCTTGATTGCCATGATTCTAATTAGAATTTAAGTCCGGCCTTGCGTGCGGCGTCGGCCAATGATTTTACTCTGCCGTGGAAGAGGTAGCCGTTGCGGTCGAAGACTACTTCGGAGATACCGATTTCGAGGGCTTTCTTTGCTATCTGTTCGCCGACCTTGCCAGCTACCTCAGTTTTGGTGCCTTCGGCGATTCCTTTAGAGGAAGCGGCAGCGAGAGTGCGGCCTTGAAGGTCGTCGATAAGCTGCACGTAGATGCCTTTATTAGAGCGGAATACGCTCATTCTGGGGCGCTGTGCGGTTCCGGAGACCTTGCCGCGGATGCGGGTTTTGATTTTGTTTCTTCTATCTATTTTGGATACCATAGTAGCTCAATTTAATTATTTGGCGTTGGCCGATTTACCGGATTTACGACGGATCTGCTCGCCGACGAACTTGATACCTTTACCTTTGTAGGGTTCGGGCTTGCGGAGGCTGCGGATCTTAGCGCATACTTGTCCGAGAAGCTGTTTGTCGTAGCTTTCGAGGATGATGAGCGGGTTTTTGTTGCGTTCGCTCTTTGCTTCGACTTTGACTTCGGCGGGGAGTTTGATGAAGATAGCGTGGCTATAGCCGAGGGCAAGCTCGAGGACCTGACCTGTGGCTGTGGCACGATAACCTACACCGACGAGCTCAAGCTCTTTCTTGTAGCCGTCGTGTACGCCGACCACCATGTTGTGGATAAGAGCGCGATAGAGGCCGTGCTGGGCACGATGCTCGCGGTCGTCGCTTGGGCGCTTGACTTCGATATGGCCGTCGGCCACGTTGATCTCGAGGTCCGGGTTGACCGCTTGGCTAAGCTCACCTTTTGGGCCCTTAACAGTCACTATGTTATCTTTAACCTGTACGGTCACACCGGCAGGTATTTCTATTGGCATTTTACCGATTCTTGACATTGCGATACCTCCTTATGATTAATAAACATAACATAACACTTCACCGCCGATCTTGCGTTCTTTCGCTTCCTTGTTGGTCATCACTCCTTGGGAAGTGGAAAGGATTGCTATGCCAAGGCCGTTGAGAACACGGGGCATGTCTTTGTAGCCTGTGTATTGGCGAAGGCCCGGACGGGAGATACGATGGAGGTTCTTGATTGCACTCTCCTTGTCGATGGGATCGTACTTGAGGGCAATCTTGATAACGCCCGATGGGGTATCACCCTCCATGAACTTGTAGTTGAGGATGTAGCCCTGCTCAAAGAGGATTCGTGTGATCTCTCTTTTGAGTTTCGACGAGGGAATTTCGACCACGCGGTGTCCGGCGTGGATTGCGTTCCTGAGTCGAGTCAAATAATCTGCTATTGGATCAGTCATTGTTTTGTTGTTTAAATTGATTCAGATTCTCTGAACAATATTTAATACTCACTGAATTCTGTTGTTATGGGAGCGATGGTGCCTCCGACCGGCGGAAGTCCGGCGCTGAGCAGTGGCCTGAGAGAAGGTTTGCGGAGCCGGACGGCGTGGTCAAGGGATCATATCACCAGCTGGCTTTCTTCACTCCGGGGATAAGACCTGCGCTGGCCATCTCGCGGAATACGATACGAGAGATTCCGAACTGGCGGATATAGCCTTTGGGTCGGCCGGTCATGCTGCAACGGTTGTGCAGGCGTACCTTGGAAGCGTTCTTGGGAAGCTTCTGGAGCTTCTTGATGGCTTCGTAGTCGATATTGCCGTCGGCGTCAGCAAGGGCAGCTTTCTTGAGTGCGGCTTTGCGCTCGGCATATTTTTCGACCAGACGGGCACGCTTGACCTCGCGGGCTTTCATTGATTCTTTTGCCATTGTCTATATTCTTTGTCTTTGTAGGGATTCTTATTCTGATTCTTTATGACAATCTGTGTGTGTCTCTCTGCGAGGGATTATTTCTGGCCCTTGAAGGGGAGGCCGAATTTCTTAAGCAGGGAGAAGCCTTCCTCGTCGGTAGGAGCTGAGGTCACGAATGTGATGTTCATACCCTGAAGTTTGGGCACATTGTCAATATTGATCTCGGGGAAGATGATCTGCTCGGTGATACCGAGAGTGTAGTTTCCGCTGCCGTCCATCTTGGAGTTAATGCCCTTGAAGTCGCGGATACGCGGGAGAGCGACGCGGACGAGACGCTCGAGGAATTCGTACATTTTGTCGCGGCGAAGTGTCACGCGAACGCCCACGGGCATCTTCTTACGGAGCTTGAAGGCAGCGATATCTTTGCGGGAAAGGGTCGGGACGGCTTTCTGGCCGGTAATTGCGGTGAGCTCATTGACGGAAGTCTCGATGAGTTTCTTGTCTTGTGTGGCAGCGCCGAGGCCCTGATTAATAACAATTTTCTCGAGGCGGGGAACCTGCATCACAGTGGAGTATCCGAATTCCTTGACGAGCTCAGGGACGATGCGTTCCTTATAATCTTTGCTAAGTGTAGTACTCATTACTTAATCTCCTCTCCTGATTTTTTAGAATAACGAACTAATTTGCCATTTTTGTCGAGACGACGGCCGATACGTGTAGGCTTACCGGACTTGGGGTCAGCTACATTGAGATTGGAGATATTGATCGGTGCCTCCATTTCCACGATACCACCCTGAGGGTACTTTGCTGTGGGTTTTGTCGACTTTTTCACGATATTGACACCTTCCACTACGGCACGGCCTTTCTTTGGAATCATCTGCAGGACACGACCGGACTTCCCTTTGTCGTCTCCGGCAATGACAACAACGGTGTCACCTTTCTTTATATGATATTTTGCCATTGTATTGCTGAAGTTTTGAGTTATAGCACCTCGGGTGCGAGTGAGACAATCTTCATATTAGTTGCGCGGAGCTCACGTGCAACGGGGCCGAAAATACGGCTTGCGCGGAGCTCACCGGCGTTGTTGAGAAGGACACAGGCGTTGTCGTCGAAACGGATGTAGCTGCCGTCGGGACGGCGGATTTCCTTTTTCGTACGAACGATCACGGCCTTGCTCACTGTACCTTTCTTGATGTCAGAAGAAGGGATTACGCTCTTCACGGTAACGACGATGGTGTCGCCGACGGTGGCATAACGGCGGCCAGTACCGCCAAGCACATGGATACACAGGGCCTCTTTGGCACCGCTGTTATCTGCTACTGTCAATCGGGATTCACTCTGTATCATAGCTTACTTCACTTTTTCGATTATTTCTACAAGGCGCCATTTCTTAGTTTTGCTAAGGGGGCGTGTTTCCATCAGTCGCACGGTATCGCCCACGGAACACTCGTTGTTTTCGTCGTGAGCATGGTATTTTTTCGTTTTGTTGACGAATTTACCGTAGATAGGGTGTTTTTCCTTCCACTTGACCTCGACTGTGATGGTCTTGTTGGCCTTGTTGCTGGACACCACCCCGATTCTCTCTTTTCTTAAATGTCTCTTTTCCATTTTCAAAAATAGTTTCATTGGGTGCTACTTATGCTTCGGCATTGCTGTCGGAAGCATCTGAGGCGGCTGTGCGGGCAGCTGCAATCTCTTTCTCGCGCAACACGGTCTTCAATCGGGCGATCTCGCGACGATCTGCTGTGATCTTAGCGGGATTGTCAATGGGAGATATCGCGTGCGTTACTTTCAATTCACGATAAGCCTTCTCGGCAACCTCAATCTGGTCGCGGAGATCCTTGATGCTTAATTCCTTGATTTCTTCCTTTTTCATTTATTATTTTGTTTATCACTTATAAATCAATACGATACGGACTTTAATCCGCATGCGGACACAGCTTCCGCATACAGCTTCGGCACACGGAAGTGTGCAGAAACGTCCAAAATCGCTGCAAAATTACTATAAATCGGTCAAACAAACAACTTTCCAGACCTCGGAATCGTGTCCCGGAGGCCGGAAAGATGTGTTAATATATCATAATTTTACTTAAATTAACCAAATTAACATTTGTAAGGGTCACTTCAGGACTCCGGTTTTGGCTTCGGAGGGGCCCTGAACGTCGATGGAGCGGTTGATCTTTTTACCGTATCCGAAGGTGTACGTGAGGCGGAGGGAGAGGCTTCGCGGCAGGCCGTATTCGTGAATGAAGTTTGAGAAATAGGGGCTGTCGAAGACGCTGATTCGCCGGGGATGGCTTCTGAAGGTTTCGGAGTAGTCTAAGTCGACATAGATGTTGCCGTTGCCGTATGTCAGGGAGAAGGAGTAGCCGTTGTAGGATTCGCCTCGTTCCATGCCACCGTTGGAGATATATTTCTGTTTGCCGGAGTAAACAAACGAGGTGCGGAAATTGCCGAAGGTGTAGCTCAGGCTGCCTCTCACGCGGAGCCAGCTCTGATGGGCACGATAAGTTCCGCTTGTCTTGTAGTAATCCCAGTTAGGGCCGAAGTGTACATCGAGTTTATCGTTGAGAAATGAAGCCGAGCAATCCAGCTGTACTTTGTAATTCTCATCAGCACCGGCGTTGGTGTAGGTGCGGATAAGGCCACCCATCTCGGGCGAGGCGGGGGTAAACACGAAGATGGAATTATTGGAGTCTCGGCTGTATCCCAGCAGGGGGCTGAGACGAAGCCAGCCGTATGGCATCCAGTTGAGAATAAGATTGCCGGACCACCAGTTGTTGTTTTTCATGGAGGGGTTGCCGGCAATCCAGTTGAGGTTGTCCTGCCGGATAAGGACGTCGCTGGACTTGGCTGCCGAGGGGGCGTAGGAATTGAAAAAGCCGTAAAGGGACAAGGACGTTTTTCTGTTGGGGGCCCAGCGCATCTGCAATTGCCCGGAGGGTTCGGCGCGGTTGTAGCGGTCGGCTCCGCTGACATGCCAGTAATTGATATTGACTCCGGGAGTCATATATACAGAGAAGATGCTGCTTGGAGAATAGTAAAGTCCTACGGAGCATGTGGTCGCCCCACGCCATTGACGGGAGAGCTCGTTGGCACTTCCGCGATAGCGGGTGCTGTACCAGTCCATTTCTGAGGTTACGTTGGCTCCAAGCGAGAATTTTTCGGAGAATTTCTTTCCGAAATAAAGGCCTAACTTGCCGTCATGTACATCTTCGGCATTGGAATTAAGTATTGGCTCCAGTTCGCCGCTGCGGTAATAGGAATAGTTGTGGTTACGGCTGTATGAGTAGCTCCATGAGGGGACCAGCAGGCCGTTCTTGCAGATCTGAATGTTGTATCTTCCGGAAATCGAGGGTGATATGGATCGTCCGCTTGCGTCGCTGAAGGAGTACTTGGAATCCAACAGATCCGGCGTCCAGTCTTCGGAGCTTTTGCTTCCGGAGCCGGGATCGCGCTTCCAGTTGAAGGAGAGATTGTGCGTGGCGGTGATTTTCCCCGGCTTCAAGTATTTGGCGCTGAAGGCAACGCCGGCATTATCCGAGCGACTCCAAGGGTGGGTGGAGTAATGGCGGTTTACTTCGTCGTAATGGATTCCGTCGTAGAAAATATCCTTATAGAGATCCTCCCCTTCGCTCCAAGATATGTGGTCGCGCTCATATCCTCCCTTCAGGACGACGCCGTAGGTCATATCTTTATATACGATTTTAGATGCGGCATTATAATTGCCGGAATTTGGTAACTCCTGATAGCCGCTAACTTTTGTGACTCCGCCTACTTCATACTCGTGCATCACGAAATTGACCACGACCTTAGCGCCTTCGTAGGCAGGGTCGGAGGGGTTTTCGAGATACTCTACCCTGATGGCCTGTTTGGGCCAGAAAGTCTGAAGATCCACACTCTCCGCCCTTCGGCCGTTGATAAAGACCTGCACCTCCTGACCGGTACGGCTCTTCATCGAGCTGCCCTCTACAACAATGGTGGGTATATGCATATTCTTGACAAGAGTCGCAGGATCGGTAGCCAGATTCTTTTCAGATTTAGTGGGGATAAAGACAGCCTTATCCCCTTCTATCCAAGCTCTCTCCCCCTTTACGACGATTTCCTCGAGCGTAGTCACACGTTCGTCCTGACTGACAGTATCGGCAACTTCATCTGCCGAAGCGAGCGTTCCAAAGAAAAGGGAGGATGTGGCGAGAAAGCAGATACACCGGAACCGGGAAGGAGAATATTTCATAAGAATGAGTAATTGGGTTATATGCGTCCAAAATTAAGCAATACATTCGTAATAC
>CAYPBS010000041.1:0-11398 GCA_964409015.1 uncultured Sangeribacter sp. | reverse complement strand
GTTTGCGTAATTCGGCGAAAACCATTAAATTTGCGAGAAGAAAACAAGCAAACACACCACAGTCATGAAATTCAAAGTAGCCAGTACTTCGTTTCTCCAGCAGCTCAGTGCTGTCAATAAGATAATTAACGGTAAGAACGCCTTATCCATTCTCGATAATTTCCTGCTGACCGTCAAGGACGGCATACTGACCATCACGGGTTCCGATCAGGAGAACACCATGACTGCGACCCTTGAGACGTTGGAGTCGGAGGGGGAGGGGTGTGTGGCCGTCAACGCCAAGCGTCTGCTGGAGATGCTCAAGGAGGTGTCGGGGCAGCCGCTGACCTTCACGATAGACAGCGAATCGGGATTCCGCATCGACATCGATTTCACCAACGGTCATTTCGCCTTTATGGGAATCGACGGTCGGGAGTATCCGTCGCTGGATGTATTCTCGGATGAGCCGAAGCGTTTCTCTCTTCCGGCATCGGTGGTGCAGAAGGGTGTCGAGAACACGATCTACGCCGCGGGGACGGAGATCATACGTCCCGTGATGACGGGTGTGTATTGGGATATATGCCGTGTGGATGCCGAGGGGAACATGACTCCGGGTATCACCTTCGTGGCAACGGATACGCATAAGCTGGTCCGGTATATCAACACCGAGGCGAACCCCGGAATCACGACCTCCTTCATCATGCCTCCGAAGCCGGCCAACATCCTGCGTTCGCTGATCGGTAAGGAGGACGGCGATGTGGACGTGGAGCTGTATGAGAAGAACGCTACGTTCAGGTTCGGGCGCTATTCGCTGTCGTGCCGGTTCATCAACGGGCGCTATCCCGATTATAACCGCGTGATACCACGCGAGAATCCCTTCGAGATGCTTGTGGACCGGGTGTCGATGCTTAATGCGGTGCGTCGTATGTCGCTTTTCGCGAGCCAAGCATCATCGCTGGTTAAGATGCGTCTGGGGGAGAACGAAGTTGAGCTGACGTCGCAGGACATGGACTACAGTACGGCAGCTGAGGAGAAGGTGGCATGCAGTTATTCGGGCAATTCGATGGTGATAGGCTTCAACGCCGACTATCTGATCGACGTGCTCGGCAACCTCCCCGGCGATACAGTGAGGGTACGACTGAGCGACCCGGCACGTCCGGGCATCTTCATGCCGGAGGAGGCAATGGAGAATGTCGATCTGCTCGTGCTTCTGATGCCCATGCAGGTGAGCGACTCGATCTGAGGCGCGCGGGGGTGAGGCGGTACGCGCCGGGTCATAAGACCTACGATCACCTTACGCCTTTTGAAGAAAAAACGATATACATTCCGGAAAATGATTCTGAATCTAAAGCGTCCTCTCGTGTTTTTCGATCTGGAGACCACGGGAGTAAATGTGAGCCACGACAGGATCGTGGAGCTGTCGTATATAAAAGTGTATCCCGACGGCAGTGAAGAGTCGGGAGTCTACCGTATCAATCCGGGGATACCGATTCCTCCGCAGAGTACGGCTGTCCATCATATCACGGATGCGGACGTGGCCGACAAGCCACGTTTCGGTGCCTTGGCGGCAGAGATCATGGCTGTCTTCGAGGATGCTGACATCGCCGGTTTCAACTCCAATAAGTTTGATGTGCCTCTACTGGTCGAGGAATTCTCGCGCAACGGGGGGCATTTCGACCTTACGAAGCACAAGTTCGTGGATGTGCAGACGATCTACCATAAGCTGGAACCCCGGACCCTGTCGGCCGCCTACCGCTTCTATTGCGGAGAGGATCTGGAGGATGCACATTCGGCCGCTGCCGACACCCGGGCAACCTACAAAGTGCTGATGGCACAGCTGGAGAAGTATCCCGAGACGGCGGAATTCGGTAACGATATCGACAAGCTCTCCCTCTTCTCCCGGCAGAACAGGAATATAGACCTGTCGGGGCGTTTCTCGCGCAATGACGATGGTGTGGCTGTGTTCAACTTCGGCAAGTTCAAGGGACAACCCGTCGTGGAGGTGCTACGTAAGGAGCCTCAGTATTACAACTGGATGATGCAGGGTGACTTTCCCAAAAACACCAAGGATGTCCTCACGGTCCTATATATGCAGTCGCGGAAATGAGTGTTCTGAAAGGGAAAAATATTGTGCTCGGAATCACGGGGGGTATAGCGGCCTATAAGTCAGCTGTCCTACTGCGGCTTTTTCGCAAGGCCGGGGCTGAGGTGCAGGTAGTGATGACTCCCGCAGCGAAGGAGTTCATCACTCCGGTGACGCTTTCGTCTCTGAGCGGGCGTCCCGTGGTGAGCGAATTCTTCACAGCCAACACGGGGGAATGGCACAGTCATGTGGAGCTCGGATTGTGGGCGGATCTGATGGTAATAGCTCCGGCGACCGCCTGCACGATAGCCAAAATGGCACATGGTGTGGCCGACAATATGCTGGTCACGAGCTATCTGTCTGCAAGGGAGAGGGTGCTGATAGCCCCGGCGATGGATCTGGATATGTGGCAGCATCCTACGACCCGGCGTAATCTCGAGATATTACGCGGTGACGGTGTCGCCGTGGTGGAGCCCTCGGACGGGTATCTCGCCTCAGGGCTGAGCGGCAAGGGGCGCATGGAGGATCCGGAAAAGATATTGGAGGCAGCCGAGAAACTGCTTAGCCCCACCCCCCGGCCTCTTAAAGGGAAAAAAATATTGATAACGGCCGGTCCGACACATGAAAATATGGATCCAGTACGTTTTATCGGTAATTACTCCTCGGGCAAAATGGGGTTTGCGTTGGCTCTGGAGGCTGAGTCGCGTGGCGCCGATGTGACCCTCGTAGCCGGTCCGGTGGGTCTGGAGCTTCCGTCCGGGAGCAGCGTAAGGCGTATCGATGTCGTGTCGGCGCGCGAGATGTGTGAGGTGTGCGAGGAGTTGTTCCCCGGGATGGACTGCGCCATTATGAGCGCGGCGGTGGCCGACTATGCTCCCAAACATATTGAGGAAAGGAAAATAAAGCGCTCCGGACGAGGGGAGATGACCCTTGAGCTTGTGCGCAATCCCGACATAGCAGCAACTCTCGGAGCGGCGAAGAAGCCCGGACAGACGATCGTGGGCTTTGCACTCGAAACAGACGACGAGCAGGCGAACGCCTTGTCGAAACTCCGGTCGAAGAATCTGGATTGGATCGTTCTCAACTCCTTGCGAGACCCGATGGCCGGATTTTCCAAAGAGACCAATAAAGTGACTGTCTACGGAGCTGACGGGAGCTGTATCCCTTTCCCGGCTAAGCCTAAGACGGAAGTGGCTGCCGATATTCTGGACACCGTTTTTGCGTAAGGGGCCATAAATATCAAATCCATATCAAACCATCAAAAAAGATTATGATTCTCTCCCGAATTAAGAACAGATTCCTGTCGATGATAACGCTGTGGATCGCCATGGCGGTTGTCTCGGCATCCGGCTCCGGCGTCTCGGCGCAAGAGCTAAATTGCAAAGTTGAGATCAACACCTCTAAGATAGAGGGTACTGACAAGTCGGTATTCGAGGAATTGCAGACCGCTATGTCGGAATATCTGAATACGCGGAAATGGACCAATGCACAGTTTTCGCCCAACGAGAAGATCGACTGCAATCTGTTCCTGACTGTAAGCAAGTACGAGAACGACCGGATCACCGGAGATCTTCAGGTGCAGCTTATCCGGCCCGTGTACAACAGCACCTATACGACAACCCTCTTTAATTTCCGGGATACCAAGATCGAATTCGATCACAGGCTCGGTGAGCCTCTCGTCTACAATGAGTCGACGATGGAGGACAATCTCACGGCCATACTGAATTATTACGCCTATCTGCTTCTGGCTCTGGACTTCGACAGTTTCTCGCCGGAAGGGGGACAGCCTTACTGGGATCGGGTGGCTACCATAGTCCAGATGGCTCAGAGCAGCGGCGAGATAGGTTGGCGTGCCTTTGAAGATACGAAGAACCGGAGCGCCGTGCTGTCGGCCTATACAGATCCGGGGACTTCCGGCATGAGGGACATACTCTATAAGTATCACCGTCAGGGTCTGGATCAGATGGTGACAGCTCCCGACAAGGGGCGTGCCGCCATCACGGAGACTGTCCGCACTCTCGGACAGATCCATAAGTCGCAGCCAATGTCGGTCGGACTGTCCATCTTCCGCGACTCCAAGCTGGACGAGCTTGTGAATGTCTACTCCAAGGCTCCCGACGAGGAGCGTACCGACGTCTACAACATACTTTCCGCAATTTATCCTACTGATACCGAGCGTCTGGAGAAAATCCGTAATCCGGAAGATCCCAACCGTTAGGTCACGTATCTTGTTATATTAAAGTCAATCCGTATCGAAAACAGATGCTATCGCGCCTCCATATAGAAAATTTCGCCCTTATCGATACTCTCGATATCGAGATACCGGCCAGTCTTACGATCATAACAGGTGAGACCGGAGCCGGCAAGTCGATAATACTCGGGGCTCTGGGACTACTGATGGGTATGCGTGCCGACGTCAAGCAGTTGCGCGATCCGGAGCGGAGGATTGTGGTGGAGGCTGTTTTCAGGGAGGTTCCGGAGGATATGCTGCGCGCCATCCTTGAAGCTGACGAAGCCGATGAAGAAGAGATCCGTGAGCTGCTCTCAGCCGTGGAAGCTGACGGAGGTGACGTAGTGCTCCGTCGTGAGGTCTCACCGGCAGGTCGAAGCCGTGCCTTCATCAATGATAGCGGCGCAACGCTAAAACGGGTGTCGGCCATAGCCTCGCGACTTATAGATATACATTCCCAGCGAAGTAATTCGCTGATGGATCGGCATGATTTCCGTCTGGGAATCCTTGACTCCATAGCCGACGATGCCGAACTGTTGAGGCGCTATCGGGAGTGTTATGAGCAGTACGCATCCTTGCGCCGTGCTGTAAAAAAGCAACGCGATGCTCTTGAGCGCGACAGACAGCAGCAGGAAGTGGTCCGTTTTAGACTGGAGCGTCTTCGTGAGCTGAAACCTCGTGGCGGGGAACAGCAGGAGCTGGAGCGCAGTATCGCTATCCTGTCGGCAGCGGAACAGATACGCGCTGCGATGAGCCGTGTCTGCCGGCTGCTTTACGGCGAGGATACCACGGTAGTGTCTTCGCTTCATGAAGCCTGTTCGGAGCTGGATACACTCGATCCGGCAGTGTTCGGAGCAGGAGAGGAGGATACGGAAGAATCGATAGTGTCGCGGCTGCGTTCGGCAGAAATAGAGGTGCGCGACATAGCAGAGAGTCTCCAAGACCGTTTGGCTGATATAGAAGTCAATCCGGCTCTTCTGCAGCGGTCAGAGGCACGTCTGGAGGCTATCTATGCCGAGGAAAAACGTTTTGGCGTGGATTCTGATTTCGAGCTTGAAAAAATTAAAAGGGATTTAGAGGCCTCTGAGGCCGCTCTGGCCGACGGCGATGACAGTATAAAGGAAATGGAGCGGCAGGGAAGAATTGCGGGCAGAGCTCTTAAGGAGGCTGCCGGCGCTCTGACGGAGGCCCGGCTGCGTGCCGCCGGAATCTTTGCCGAGTCCCTGCTCAGGCTTGCGCGGCCTCTCGGTATGCCCAATCTCAATTTTGAAGTGAGAGTGGAACCTTCCACACGTATGACGCCGGATGGCGCCGATACCTTGCAATTCCTTTGCGCTTTCAACAAGAATCAGCCTCTCCGACCGCTTTCCGAAATCGCGTCCGGGGGCGAGATGTCCCGCGTGATGCTTTGTGTCAAGACCATCGTAGCCGGGCGCATGCAGATGCCGACCGTGGTATTCGACGAGATAGATACGGGCGTGTCCGGCGATATTGCCGACCGCATGGGTCGCATGATGCGTTCCATGGCTGCCGGAGGTCTGCAGGTGATTGCCATAACGCATCTTCCTCAGGTGGCCGTGATGGGGGATGTGCATTTCAAGGTATATAAGGAGGATGGCGCTGAGGCGACCTACACACATGTCGCACGTCTTGAAGCCTCTGATCGCGAACAGGAGATAGCGCGTATGCTTTCCGGTTCGGTTGTCGACGAGGCCGCTCTGCTCAATGCCCGATCCCTTCTCTCCCGAAATATAACTACCAACGATTAAATTACCCTCTTTCGGTGAAAAATTCAGATTACATATTCGGCCTGCGCGCCATAATGGAGGCGCTTGAGGCGGGTCAGGAGATCAACAAGGTGCTTCTTAAGAAAGACTTGCGCGGCGATCTCTCGGGCGAACTGCTTACCATGCTTCGCCGGTACGGCATTCCTGTGCAGCGTGTGCCGGTGGAGAAACTTAATTCCATCACCCGCAAGAACCATCAGGGCGCCATAGCCATGCTCTCGCCCGTGGCTTACCATTCTCTTGAGCAGATCGTGCCCTCACTGTATGAGGAGGGGATGCTCCCGTTCATCATCCTTCTTGACGGAGTGACGGACACACGAAATTTCGGCGCCATAGCCCGTACAGCCGAGTGTGCCGGCGCTGATACAATCGTGATTCCGCGGCGCAACAGCGTGGCAATCACGGCAGACGCCGAAAAAGCATCCGCCGGAGCCCTGATGCACCTTCCCGTTTGCCGGGTGGACTCCATAGCCGATGCGGTACTCTATCTGTCGGAAGCCGGAGTAATGGTCGTGGCGGCGTCCGAAAAAGCGGACTGCGACTACACCGGGCCGGACTATACGGGACCCGTAGCTATCGTGATGGGTGCGGAGGATGTCGGGATATCGCCTCAGGTGCTAAATCTGTGTTCCAAGCAAGTCTCTATACCTGTCTTAGGCACCATAGGTTCGCTGAATGTCTCTGTGGCGGCCGGTGTCATGGCATACGAAGTGGTGAGGCAGCGCAGAAACGCCGGACTCACCTGTTGACGGCGTTTGTGAGTGTGAGAAAAAAACTGTAATTTTGCATTCCCTCGTTACGAGAGATACTACTTGCATATAGAGATATGATCAACAGAGTCCTCATACGTATTAAGGTTGTGCAGATGCTTTATTCCTATCTGCTCACGGAAAAATTGTTTACAATTGAAAGTCAGCCCGAGCCTCCTACTAAGGAGAAGCGTTTCGCATACAATCTGTATCTGGGAATGTTGGCTCTAATGGTGCAGATTTCTGATACCCTGACACTTCGTGGCGGCGTACGCCCTCTTTATGACAACCGGTTCATCAACGCTTTGCGAACGGACGACAAGGTACGTTCGCAGATTCTGCGGTGCAAGGCCGGTGCCGGAGGTCCTCCGATGCTTGAAAAAGGGGTAGTGGACCGCCTTGTCGCAGTTGTCAAGGATTCGGCGATCCTTAAGGACTATCGCAAATTGGAGTCCCCGGGCATGTCTGACGATCTTAAGGTATGGCAGGATCTGTATCGTGCCGTTCTGTCCACAGATGCGGCTCTGGCATCCATATTTTCCGGCATGGAGAATTTTTCCCCCCGAGGTGTGGAGAGGATGCAGGAGATGATGCTCACGACTTTCGTGAATTTCTCATCCTCACAGGCTCTTACAGATGAGGCGCTGAAGTCGTTGCGAATGAGTCTCGACAAGGCTCGCGAGCTCTATTTCCGTCTGCTCGCCCTCCCGGTGGAGATCACAATGCTTCAGGACAGGAATCTCGATGTAGCGCGCCATAAATACATAGTCACCGACGAGGATCTCAATCCCAATCTGCGTTTCGTAGAGAATCAATTCGTGGCTCGTCTGGTTGCCAATGAGGAGATGGACAGCTATATCAAGGCAAAGAAGATCTCATGGTACAACGAAAACCTTCCTCTTATTGAGAGGCTTTTGCGCGATATTACGGAGAGTGACCTCTATCGTGAATACATGGAGCGACCTTCTACCGACTATGACGCCGATTGCGAATTCTGGCGCAATATAATGCGTTCCGTGATACTTCCCTCCGATGCGCTTGCGGAAGCTCTCGAGGAGCAATCCGTGTTCTGGAATGACGATCTGGATATAATCGGGACATTTGTCGTCAAGACAATTCGTCGTTTCAAGGACAATGTCGCCGATCCGATCCTTCCTCAGTATAAGGATCAGGAAGATGCGATGTTCGGAGCCGAGCTTTTCCGCGATGTGGTGAAGAATAAAGACAGATACAGGACTATCATCAATGAGGTGGTCCATAAGGAGTCGTGGGATACGGAACGTCTTGCATTTATGGATGTAGTCATTGCTCTGACCGCTATCGCGGAGCTGGTGAATTTCCCCAAGATTCCGATTAACGTGACTGTCAACGAATACATCGAAGTGGCCAAAAGCTACAGTACCCCAAAGAGCGGTTCCTTCATCAACGGAATACTCGGTGCTGCCATTGTCCTGCTTCGCGAACGCGGGATGCTAATGAAGTAATCCGCCATTATAACGGGGAACCGGTAATTGTTACAATAGAAAATATCAACTCACTCAATATAAATTTATCTTATGTATTGCTCAACACATCTTCTCCTCAATAGCTCTGCCGGAAGCGGTAACAACTTTAGCGGTATTCTGATGATTGTCGCTATGGTGGCTATCTTCTATTTCTTTATGATCCGTCCGCAGAACAAGAAGCAGAAGCAGATCAAGGAAGCTCGTGCCAAACTCGAGAAAGGTTCGAAAGTAGTGACAGCCGGCGGCGTTTACGGACGTATCACAAAGGTAAGCGAAACCACGTTTATGCTCGAAGTAGCACCCGGAGTCGAAATAAAGATAGAGAAGAACTCTGTTTATCCCATAGTGGAAGAATCTGCCGGTAAGGGGAAGAAAGGCTCTGAGAACGAGACTTCCGCGTCCAAGTGATACCTATGACCGGCTTTCCCTTAACGTCGGAATAGGCGGTCCGGAAATTTATGAATCTGAAAGGTTGTAGACAACAGCTCGGCATATTGTGGAAGAATTTTTCTTCCTCCGGTGCGTTGCGCAACTTTTTACTTTTCATCCCCTTTCTCGCTATTTCTTCGGTCTTCTGGGTGATCATCGCCCTTGACGACGACCTTCAGAGAGAATATAATGTGAGGGTGGAGATTGTCAATGTACCCGATTCCGTCACTTTCATCACTGATCCTCCCGCCTCGCTTCGTGTCAGCCTGCGCGACCGTGGTACCAAGATGGCGGGGCGCTTCTTTACCGGAGCTCCGGTCGTGAAGATTGATTTCCGTAATTTTGCTTCAGACGGAGTGCTACGTATTCCCCCATCTTCAATCACCTCCTATATGCGCCATGTCTTCGGGTCTACGGCTCAGATTCTTTCCGTAAGTCCGGACTCTATCCTTGTCCCATATACGGCGGCTGCCGCCAAGATGGTACCGGTCGTTGTCGCAGCTGACATTGTGCCGGAAATAGGAAAGACAATCGGCGGTCGCATCACGGCCTCCCCGGCCTCGGTGAAGGTGTTTTCTTCGTCGGACATCACCGATACGCTGCAGTGCGTCTTTACATATCCCATCGTGCGACGTAATCTCTCTACGCCGCTACATCTCAATGTCTCGCTGAAGCCTATTCCGGGCTGTCGTATAGAACCGTCGGTTGTGGCTGTTGACGTGCCCATAGAACCACTTCAGAACAGAAGTGTGATCGTCCCTGTGACGGCAGTCAACGTTCCTGTCACGGAATCCCTGATGGTTTATCCCCGTTCTGTCAAGATCTCCTATCTCGTCCCCATGAGTGCTGACGACGTCAAGGAGGAAGATTTCAAGGTGGTCGTAAATTATGCCGATGTGGATCGCTATGACGGAAAGGATATACCTTTGCGACTCCACACTCTTCCGACAAACGTGGTACGTGCCACACTCGAAATGGATAGCGTGGAGTACACCGTGATTCACCGTTAGTTATAAGAATGTATATGTGTGATGGAATAACTGACAGAATCCGGATTGTAGGAGTCTCAGGTGGGATAGGGTCGGGAAAAAGCGTCGTCTGCAGGATTCTTTCCTTGCGTGGTTTCCAAGTTTACGATTGCGACAGCCGGGCGCGGGAACTAATGCACACCCCGGCTATAGCTTCAGAGCTAAGGAGAATCGTCGGCGACAAAGTTTTCGATCTCTCCGGGCAGCTCGACAGACGATTCCTTGCAGAGAAGATTTTCTCGGACACGGCCATTCTCCGGGAGGTTAATCGGGTAGTGCACACGGCTGTGCTTAAGGATGTTGCCTTCTGCGCTTCGCGTAATGATGGGCGTCCGCTCTTTGTCGAGTCAGCAATTCCGGCTACCTCCGGACTTACTGCCTTGACAGATATTGTCTGGGTTGTGGATGCTCCTATGAAGGTCCGTATCGATAGAGTGAGACTTCGTAATCCGGAGCTTACTGTGGAGGACATATTGAGCAGGATAGAAGCTCAGCAGGCGGAGTGCTCGCTTCCGGAAGATAAAAGAGTCAGAATTATCGATAATTCCGGAAACGTGGCGCTCCTGCCGCAGATGGAAAATCTGTTATCGGAACTCACTATGAATTAAATTAAAAATATATAAACAGAATTAAAAATATGTTAAAGGAAATTCTTTCCATCACCGGTAAGCCCGGATTATACAAGATCGTATCCAACGGCAAGAATATGCTCGTAGTAGAGGACATCACAGGCGGAAAACGAATTCCCGCTCACGGACGCGAAAAGATCGTTTCGCTCGGGGATGTGGCCATGTATACCGATAAGGGTGAAGTACCCTTGTCTGATGTTTTGGAGAAAGTTTATCAGATAGCTGAAGGAAAAACACTCGACATCAAGAAGCTTGTCGCCGAAGATAAGCTCAAGTCGACATTTGCCGAAGCGCTTCCCGATTATGATCGCGAACATGTCTATACTTCCGACATGAAGAAGCTTTTTACATGGTACAATATCCTTGTGGAAGCCGGTTATACTACGTTTGCCGAGCCTGTGGCCGAAGAGGCTGCCGAATATGCCGTAGAGACTCAGATCGAAGGTTCTGCACCTGATGTGGAGGAATCTTCTGAGGCTTGATTTTACGACTTCTGAGAATCGATTTGTCCCTGCTTCCGAAAAGCTCCGTGAGCTAACGGGAGGCGGGGATAAAGTTTCAATGCAGGGAAGGGTAACGATAATCACAAAACACAGGGTGGAGCATTTGGGAGAAAATTTTTAGTGAATTAGAGTGAAAAGGTTTGGATAAATCGCTAATTCTTAGTACCTTTGCATCGCCTTTGGGATAAATAGCCCGGAAGAGTGTAGCTAATTTTCTGAGATTCAGATTGTTAGTTGCGCATTTGGTACGTAGGCTTAATTGGTCCCGGAAATGTAGAAGACATAGTAAAATTGTTTAAATAAAGTTTTTACAAAGAAATGCCAACAATTCAGCAATTAGTAAGAAAAGGACGTGTTGCTTTGCAGGACAAGAGTAAATCTCCCGCTCTCGACAGCTGTCCCCAGCGTCGTGGTGTTTGCGTGAGAGTGTACACCACTACTCCTAAGAAGCCTAACTCGGCTATGCGTAAGGTGGC
>CAYPBS010000040.1:0-12316 GCA_964409015.1 uncultured Sangeribacter sp. | reverse complement strand
CCCGCCTTGCGGGGCGAAAACCTTGTGATTGGCCATAATTGGCCAATTTTCCCTCCTTCGGATTTTTTTGTAATTTTGTGTCATCTTTTCCACCCTCTGTTATGAAATCCCAATCCTTTCTGTTCACCCCCGGGCGTATCGGTCCCGTCGAAATACCCAACCGCACCATCCGGAGCGCCGCCTTCGAGGGGATGGGTGCCGACAACGGTCCCACTCAGATGTTGGCCGACTATCACATCTCGGTTGCTCGTGGTGGGGTCGGCATGACCACTCTCGCATACGCCGGAGTATGCCGTTCCGCACTCTCATTCTCCACCCAGCTCTGGCTCCGGCCTGAAATCGTGCCGCAGCTCCGCGACATAACCGACGCCATACACGATGCCGGCGCTCGCGCCTCTATCCAGATAGGACACTGCGGCAACATGACCCACCGGTCAACCGCCGGTGGTACACCCGTGGGCGCATCCGGAGGTTTCAATCTCTATTCCCCGACTTGGGCGAGGAGCCTCCGTGAAGACGAACTGAAGACTTTGGCCCGTGATTTCGGTGACGCGGTGCGCACGGCTCGCGACGCGGGGTTTGACTGCGTAGAGGTCCATGCCGGACACGGATACCTCATCTCTCAGTTTCTTTCCCCCTTCACCAACCGCCGCCGGGACCGCTTCGGCGGTTCGCTCGACAACAGGATGAGATTCATGCGTATGGTCATGGAGGAGGTGATGAAAGCCGCCGGAGACGACATCGGTGTGCTCGTCAAGACCAATATGCGCGACGGTTTCAAGGGTGGACTCGAGATCGACGACTGCCTCACGGTCGCCCGCGAGCTTCAGGAACTCGGAGCCCACGCGCTTGTCCTTTCCGGTGGATTCGTGAGCAAGGCTCCGATGTATGTGATGCGCGGTGAGATGCCCATATACGCCATGACGCACTATATGAAGCAATGGTGGCTCAAGTATGGTGTCCGGATGTGCGGACGCATGATGATACCCTCCGTGCCTTACAAGCCCCTCTATTTCCTCGACGACGCCATGCTCTTCCGCCGTGAGCTGAGTCTCCCGCTTGTCTACGTAGGTGGTGTGACCTCACGCAGCTCCCTGCAGGAGATAGTGGACCGCCGCGGATTCGAATTCGTCCAGATGGGCAGGGCGCTCCTTCGCGAGCCCGGTTTCGTCGGTAGAGTCAGGCAGGCTCTCGGGAGCGGATCCGACGAGGATGTCGACTGCGGATGCGACCATGTCAATTACTGCATCGCCCGCATGTACTCCCGCGAGATGGCCTGCCACCACTGTCTCTCTGACCTCCCGCCCCGCATCCTCCGTGAGATTGAAGACATAAAGAAAAGAGCCGCACGGTCATGAAATTCACACGCGAAAACTGCGCCGGCATGACTGCCCTCGTCACGGGCGCCGACTCCGGAATCGGACTCCGCTTCTGCCGCTCCCTCGCCTCACGCGGCGTCAGGCTCGTCATGGTCAGCAACCGCGACACGGAGCTCGACCGTTGCGGACAGGAAATCAACCGGCACTACGGTGTCGATGTCCACACATGCTGCCTCGATCTTTCCGCTCCCGACGCCGCCCACTCCCTCATCACCTTTCTCGACCGACATTCCCTGCAACCCTCACTGCTCATCAACAACGCCGGTATCTTCGATTTCAAAGCCTTCGCCGACACACCCCTGCAGCGCATCGAAATATACTGCTCCCTCCACGTCCGCACGCTCACGCAGCTCACATGGCTTATGGCACGGCGCTGGATAGAGACAGGCGTGAAGGGCTATGTACTCAACATGTCAAGCATGTCCTGCTGGATGCCCATGCCCGGAATAGCTCTCTACTCCGCCACTAAGGCATATATCCGCGTCTTCTCCCGCTCCATAGCCTACGAGCTCCGAGACAGCGGAATCAGCGTCACCGTCGCATGTCCCGGCGGTATCGCAACAGATCTTTTCGGGCTCCCCGACAACCTGAAACGTCTTGCCGTCAGGATCGGTGTCCTTCAGACCCCCGGAAAATTTGCCGAGAAAGCCCTCAGACGCACCTTCAGACGACGCCGGCAATACATCAACGGCTGGCTCAACCGCATCTCCATACCAATAGTCGCAGCCACCCCGGCCCCCCTCCGTATGCTCCTCAAACACCGCCTCCTCGACCCTCTCTCCCGCGCTTCTCAATGACTTACGCATCCCCTCTTTCGTCCCGCTTCGCGGGGCGAAATCCTTGTGATTGGCCATAATTGGCCAATTTTCCCTCATCGCCATTTCCCCGTCCGGATCATCCCATTGCTCTCCGTCCCACCCGTACTCCCCCCGGATATTCGTCGTGGGGTGGTGGCATGTCAAAAATTTTGTGTAATTTTGGTGCAACGAAACAATTTTCCCCCGTCATGACTGAAAAAAAGCTGTTCCTTCTCGATGCCTATGCGCTTATATTCAGGGCCTACTACGCTCTGATTCGGATGCCTCGGGTCAACTCCAAAGGTTTCAATACCTCTGCGATTTTCGGATTTGTCAATACTCTCGAGGAACTTCTGCGGAAGGAGAACCCTTCTCACATCGCTGTCTGTTTCGATCCGCCGGGACCAACCTTCCGTCACGAGGCTTTCGAGGCTTACAAGGGGGAACGCGAAGCAACCCCCGAAGACATTCGGCTGGCAATACCTTATATTAAGAGTATCATAGAGGCTTACAGGATACCCATTCTGGAGGTCGAAGGCTTCGAGGCCGACGACGTCATCGGTACGATGGCCCACATGGCTGCCGACGAAGGTTTCACAACCTTCATGATGACCCCCGACAAGGATTTCGCACAGCTGGTCACGGACAGAATCCTCCAGTACAAACCCTCATACCGCGGTCAGGACTTCGAGATCAGGGGGGTGCGAGAGGTGTGCGAACGCTACGGCATAAGCTCTCCGCTGCAGGTGATTGACCTTCTCGCCCTCATGGGTGACAAAATCGACAACATCCCCGGATGTCCCGGGGTAGGAGAGAAGACCGCTGTCAGGCTCATTGACGATTTCGGTTCCGTGGACAATCTGATTGCGCATACCGACGCGCTGAAAGGTGCGCTCCGCAAAAAGGTGGAGGAGAACACTGAGCAGATCCTGTTCTCAAAGTATCTCGCCACCATACGTACGGATGTCCCCTTGGAGCGGACTCCGGATTCCCTCGTCAGACGCGAGGCAGACGTCCCGGCGCTCACGGCAATATTCGACGACCTCGAATTCCGCCAGCTTAAGGAGCGCGTGCTGAAACGTCTCAACCGCGATGTCACGCCTCGCCAGCAGACCCTCTTTGACGATTTAGGCGATGATGTACCCTCGGCCGATACCTCCGCCGCTGCCCCGGATAGCGAAGCTCTTCCGCAGGCCGACATTACTTCCGAAGCGCACGAATACCTGAATGTGGCCGACGAAGCGATGTTTACCGGGCTCCTTGCTGCCCTCGGCGGAGCTTCTGTTGTGGGGCTCGCTACGATAGCTCCGGGACCTTCCGACATGAGCGCCCCGCTTATCGGTGTCGCTGTGGCCGTCGAGCCGGGCAAGGCATTCTATATCCACAGGCCTTCACCGCAGAAGGCCTTCACCCTCATGGAGGCGCTCTCGCGAAGCGGTCTGCTTGTGGTGAGTCCCGACATAAAACGCGATTTCGTGGCTCTTCGCAACGTGGCGGTAGACCATTCGCCACTGGCCGACAACCTGCCACCCTCAGGCTACTTCGACACCGGCCTTGCCCATTACCTCCTGCAGCCTGACCTCCGCCACGGACTTGATCTCCTCGCGGAGACATATCTTCATTACCGCATGCTCTCCATCGCCGATATCGCCGTCGGTAAAGGCTCCGAAGTGCAGCGCCTCGAAGCCCTCCCCTCGGATGCCGCCACAGGATTCGGATGCGAACGCGCCGACATCGCCCTGAGGCTTCACTCCCCTCTGCTCGCGGAGATAGACAAGGCGGGGATGAGGTCGCTCCTCGACGACATGGAACTGCCGCTTGCGCTCGTACTGGCGCGCATGGAGATAACCGGAGTGCGTGTCGACGCCGCCGCTCTCGACGCCGCCGCCGCCGAACTCAACAGCCGCATCGGGACGCTCGCTAAGGAGATCCACGAGCTTGCCGGAGTCGAATTCAACATCTCTTCCCCGGCAAGGGTCGGGGAGATCCTTTTCGACCACCTGCATCTCGACGAAAAGGCAAAGAAAACAAAGTCGGGTCAGTATTCCACGAGTGAGGAGGTGCTCGAGAAGATAGCGCACCTTCACCCCATCGTGGAGAAGATTCTCAAGTACCGGCGCCTCCGGAAGCTCGTGAACACATACCTCACAGCACTTCCCGGCGACATCGACCCCAGAACCGGACGCATCCACACGACCTACAACCAGACCATCACGGCCACCGGACGCATCTCCTCCTCGGATCCCAACCTCCAGAACATCCCGGTGCGTCAAGGGGACGGACGCGAGATCCGGCGCGCCTTCACGGCCGATCCCGGGCATCTCTTCCTCTCGGCCGATTACTCTCAGATCGAGCTCCGGCTCGCTGCCGACTTCGCCGACGACCCGGTCATGCTTGAAGCTTTCCGCAACGGCACCGACATCCACACGGTCACGGCCGCCCGTATATATCACTGCTCCATCGACGACGTCACTCCCGACCGGCGCCGCAAGGCCAAGACCGCCAATTTCGGAATCCTCTACGGTATCTCGGCCTTCGGACTCGCCAACCGGCTCAACATCCCCCGCGCCGAAGCCAAGGAACTTATCGACAACTACTTCGCGACCTTCCCGACCATACACCGGTACATGGAAGAAAGCATCGAGCGAGCTCGTGGCGACGGATACGTGACCACGATCCACGGACGCCGCCGCATGCTCCCGGACATCAACAGCCGCAATCCGGTGGTGCGCGGATATGCCGAACGCAACGCCATCAATGCGCCGATTCAAGGTTCGGCTGCCGACATCATCAAAATCGCGATGGTAAACATCGACCGCGAGATGAGAAAGCGCGGTCTAAAAAGCCGTATGATTATGCAAGTCCACGATGAGTTGAATTTCGATGTCCCTCCGGCCGAACTCCCGCTCATGCAGGAGCTCGTCGAGAGATTGATGCGCGAAGCTTATTCGGGCAAGGTGCCGCTTACGGCAGAGGCCGGTGTGGGGGGCGACTGGCTCACCGCTCACTGATTTTTTAAAATTATTTTCGTTGACAAATTTTTACATTATGAAAAAGATTTTAACACTTTTGGCCGCACTACTCACTACCGCGGCTGCAGCCTTCGCAACTGACGAAGGCACAGGCATTTACCTCTCCGGTTCAATGAACAGCTGGGCTGAGAACGACCCGGCGTGGGAGCTCAAGGCAGAGCCCGAAACTCCCGGTTGGGCATACATAGATCTCAACTCGATGCCGGCCGGCACGCAATTCCGCGTCGTAGGCCACGGACGTAATTACGGAATGAAAAACGACCGCAACACGATACGTCAGAACTCCGAACACCTGATGACGCTTGACGGTGCCAACAATCTGGTAGTCAGTGATGAAACGCTCGACGGCGTGCACTTCATGGTGCAGCTCGAAGGCTTCACGACCGACAAATACATCGGCCTGCTGACGATCAATGAAGACTCTCATGTCCTCTACGGAGCATGCATGCAATCCTCCGTAACTCCCACACTTTTAGTGCCTGACACGAATTCCGGCGCAGGCGTCGTCGGTGGCTACGTGGAGATCACCGAGCCTTTTTATATCGTGAAGGCTTACTCTCTCTCCAATGCCACGCAAACCGTTAATAATTACGGACTTTCGGACACTGAGGGCCTACTTCAGCCGACCTCCAATCTTTCCCCTTCGGCATCTCCGGTTCCGGTTCCTGCCGACGGCACCGGCGAGTACTTAGTTTGCTTTAACACAGATACTTACGCTTACAGCGTGGGCGAGAATCTCTCGGTCGGAAGTCTCTCCGCGGATTCCGACGCCAGCGAGATTTACTACAACCTTCAGGGCATCCGCACCGCGCAGCCGGACAAAGGCTCCGTCTACATCCGTGTGCGTGACGGTAAGGTGCATAAAGTGCTTAAATAAAGCTGTTTACATCCTCTTCGGCAGAGAGTTGCGTCCGCGTTGCCGCCGGGTCGCGGAGCCGGACTTGCGGAGCGAGCCTTTTTTTATTAATTTTGCACAGAACTATGGCCGCATGCGAACAGCGGCTTAACTGATTGATTATGAGTACAGAAGCAAAAGATAACCCGAAAGTCAACGAGGCTTCGCAGCAATCTGCGCCCGCCTCCTCCCGTCGCGAGCTCAGCGAACAGGAAACAATACGCCGTCAAAGTCTTGCTACTCTGCGAGATATGGGCATCGAGCCTTATCCGGCTGCGCTCTATCCCGTGGACGCATATAGCGTTGAGATAAAGGAAAATTTCGACGATAATCTCGAGCCTGCGCGCGAAGTCTGCGTCGCCGGACGAATCATGAGCCGCCGTATCATGGGCAAGGCATCTTTCATGGAGCTGCAGGACAGCGAAGGGCGCATTCAGGTCTACGTGAGCAGGGATGACATCTGTCCCGGCGAGAACAAGGACCTCTACAACGTGGTTTTCAAGAAGCTACTCGACATCGGCGATTTTGTAGGTATCAAGGGATACGTATTCCGCACAAAGACCGGCGAGATTTCGGTTCATGCCAAGGAGCTTACCTTGCTCAGCAAGGCGCTCCGTCCGCTTCCGATCGTGAAGATGAAGGACGGAGTGGCCTACGACGCTTTTACGGATCCCGAGCTGCGCTATCGCCGCCGTTACGTGGATCTGGTTGTGAACAAGGGTGTTAAGGAGATATTCCTGAAGCGCACACGCATGTTCAATTCCATGCGCGGCTTCTTCAACGAGCATGGCTACGTGGAGGTCGAGACTCCAATCCTTCAGCCGATTCCCGGAGGTGCGGCCGCACGCCCGTTCATCACTCATCACAATACTCTCGATACGGATCTCTATCTCCGTATCGCTGACGAGCTCTATCTTAAGCGTCTGATTGTGGGCGGGTTCGAAGGTGTCTACGAGTTTTCCCGCAATTTCCGCAATGAGGGCATGGACCGTACGCACAATCCGGAATTTACCTGCATGGAGATCTACGTCAGCTATAAGGATTACAACTGGATGATGGACTTCACTGAGCGTATGCTCGAACGTATCTGTATGGATGTCAACGGCACAGACGAAGTTAAGGTCGGCGACAACATCATCAGTTTCAAGGCTCCCTACAAGCGTGTCACCATGGCTGAGGCCATCAAGGAGCATACCGGCTACGACATCACCGGCCGGAGCGAAGAGGAGCTGCGCCAAGCCGCCAAGGATATGGGCGTGGAGGTCGACGAGAAGATGGGCAAAGGGAAGATCATCGACGAGATTTTCGGAGAGAAGTGTGAGGGGAAGTATATCCAGCCGACCTTCATTACCGATTATCCCATCGAGATGTCTCCGCTGACGAAACGTCATCGTGACAATCCTGAGCTGACGGAGCGTTTCGAACTGATGGTCAATGGCAAGGAGCTTGCGAACGCTTATTCGGAGCTCAACGATCCTATCGATCAGTATGAGCGTTTCGTGGAGCAGATGCGTCTGAGTGCGAAGGGTGACGATGAGGCCATGATCATCGACCATGACTTCATCCGTGCCCTCGAATACGGTATGCCTCCAACTTCGGGCATGGGAATCGGCATGGATCGTCTTGCCATGCTTCTGACCGGCCAGACTACTATTCAGGAGGTGCTTCTGTTTCCCCAGATGAAAAAAGAGGGAATCTGAGCCATGAGAAGGTCGCATCATATAGCCGTGTTGGGCGGTGGGAGCTGGGCTACGGCTCTCGCCAAGCTGCTCCTTGACAACGTGGGAAGCATCAGCTGGTACTTGCGCCGGCAGGATCGCATCGATACATTCCGTCGCGAAAGGCGCAATCCGGTCTATCTGAGCGATGTCACGTTCGACGTCAACCGTATCCGGTTCACTTCCGACATCAATGAGGCGGTGCGGAAAGCGGACACGCTTGTGGTCGCTATTCCTTCGCCATACCTGAACGGTGAATTTGACAAGCTTTCAGAGCCTATCGCCGGTAAGACGATTGTCTCTGCAGTAAAGGGAATTGTCCCTTCGGACAATAAGATTGTCTCCCGTTATCTCATCGATCACTATGGATGCAGTGAGGATAATATCCTCGTGATCGGGGGGCCGTGTCATGCCGAGGAGGTGGCCTTGGGGCGTCTGAGTTATCTGACCATCGGATGTCGGGATGTGGCTAAGGCAGAGGGGTTTGCGGAGTGTCTCCGTGGCCGGGCAATGCGCACTGTGGTGAGCAGCGATGTCGATGGAGTCGAGTATGCGGCTGTCCTCAAGAATGTCTACGCGATAGCGAGCGGTATTATCCACGGTATGAAGGCCGGAGACAATTTTCAGGCTGTGCTTACCAGCAACGCGATACGCGAGATGCGCCGTTTCGTCGACGCTGCAAGTCCGATGGTGCGCGACATAGACGGCTCGGCGTATCTGGGGGATCTTCTTGTCACGGCTTACTCCCGCTTCTCCCGCAATCATAATTTCGGTTCGATGATAGGTCGCGGGTACAGCGTCAAGGCTGCTATGATGGAGATGGAGATGGTGGCTGAAGGCTACTACGGTACAAAGTGTATCCATGAGATCAACAGCGGTCTGCGTGTCCCGATGCCCATTCTCGATTGTGTCTATGAGATACTTTATGAGATGGTTCCGGCTACAAGGGCAATCGCTGAGGTGACGACTCATCTTGATTAGGCCTCGGGGGGAGAGCCCAAACTTTTTCTTCTCCGGGAAGTTATACTAATGTAATCAATTTATACCCAAACACATATTATATAATCCAAAACAATATGAAAACACTCGAACTAAACATTTCCGACGCCATCGGCTTCGTGGGCGAGGCAAAGGTGAAGGCTTTCAACGCGGAGGCTGTGGAAGGCATATCCAATCTCAACGAATGTAAGGGTGCCGGCAATGATTTCCACGGTTGGGTTAAGCTCCCCTCCGAGATGCTTGACGGCGATATGGTAAAGGAGATCGCCGACTGTGCGGCTTCCTTGCGCAAGGCATGTGATTACGTGGTCTGCGTCGGCATCGGTGGCAGTTATCTGGGAGCCAAGGCCGTGATCGAGGCTCTCTCCGATCAGTTTGAAGCTTACCGAACCGAAGTAAAGGGTCCTAAGGTTCTGTTTGCGGGTCAGAATCTCAGCGAAGATTATACAGCTGAACTCGAGGACTTCCTCAAGGATAAGAAATTCGGTATCATCGTGATTTCCAAGTCGGGCACGACCACGGAGCCGGCCATCGCTTTCCGTCTGCTTAAGGCTCAGCTTGAGAAGCAGGCCGGTAAGGAGGCTGCCAAGGATCTTATCGTTGCCATAACGGACAAGAGCCGCGGGGCGCTGCGCACTCTGGCCGATCAGGAGGGCTACAAGACTTTCGTGATTCCTGATAATGTGGGAGGCCGTTTCTCCGTGCTGACTCCTGTTGGACTTCTTCCCATCGCCGTGGCCGGTTTCGATATCAAGGCTCTCTTGGAAGGTGCTGCCGACATGGAGCGTTCGACTCTTCATGCCGGGGATTCCAACATGGCGCAGACATACGCCATGATGCGTAACGCTCTGTATCAGAGCGGACGTAAGATCGAGATAATGGTGAACTACAATCCCAAGCTCCATTATTTCGCAGAGTGGTGGAAGCAGCTCTACGGTGAGAGCGAGGGTAAGGACGGCAAGGGTATCTTCCCTGCTTCGGTCGATCTGACCACGGATCTGCACTCGATGGGTCAGTGGATGCAGGAGGGTGAGCGTACGATCTTCGAGACGGTGCTCAGTGTGGATCAGCCGGCACGTCAGGCTGTCATTCCTTCCGACGCCATGAATCTGGACGGACTTAACTTTATCGCCGGCAAGCATGTCGACCATGTAAATAAGATGGCTGAACTCGGCACGAAGATTGCGCATGTGGAGGGTGGTGTGCCCGTCATCCGGATCATGATTCCACGTATCGATGAGGTCAATCTCGGTCGCCTTATCTATTTCTTCGAGAAGGCTTGCGGCATCAGCGGTTACATCCTCGGTGTCAATCCGTTCAATCAGCCGGGTGTGGAGGCCTACAAGAAAAATATGTTCGCACTTCTGAATAAGCCGGGCTACGAGAAGGAATCGGAGGCTATACAGGCTAAAATCAAGTAGGACCGATGATCGCACAGAGCGATTTATGAAATACAAAAGCGTACTGCGGCCCTTCCCGTGAGGGGGGAGCCGCAGTGGCATACTTTTTCTATCACGACTTTCTCCTGCAAACCAGTCAACATCAACTTCGACCTCTCTGACATTCAGCCCATAGTATGAAGGACTTTACAGACGAAGACATAGCGCGTATCGAACAATATATCGACTCTCAGAATCGCGACAAGGCACTCGAAATCATCCACGAGCTTCATCCCGCGGATATCGCGGAGCTGTTTCAGGAGCTGAATCTGCGTCAGGCCGAGTGGCTCTTCAATCTCATAGATGACCATGAGAAGAAGGCTGATGTGCTCATGGAGCTAGATGAGGAGGATCGCAAGAAGCTTCTCGAGGATATGAATCCGGAGGAGATCGGCCATTATATCGATATTCTCGATACTGATGACGCTGTCGATCTGATTCAGGAGCTTGACGAGGAGGATCGCGAGGAGGTCATCTCGCATATCGACGATATGGAGCAGGCGGGCAATATCGTCGATCTTCTTCAGTATGACGAGGATACGGCGGGCGGTCTGATGGGTACGGAGATGATCGTGGTCAACGAGAACTGGTCGATGCCCGAATGTCTCCGTGAGATGAGGGCGCAGGCTGAGAATCTCGACGATATATACACGGTCTACGTTGTGGACGACGATAACCGTCTCAGGGGTGTTCTTCCTCTCAAGCGAATGATCACGGATCCATCCGTTTCCAAGATAAAGCGCGTGATGGAGGCGGATCCGGTATCGGTCCGGACCGATACGCCTATCGACGATGTTGCTCTCGACTTCGAGAAATACAACCTTGTGGCGATGCCGGTGGTGGACAGTATAGAACGTCTCGTGGGTCAGATCACGGTCGACGACATCATGGACGAGGTTCGCGAGCAGAACGAGCGTGACTATCAGCTGGCGAGCGGTCTCGCAACGGATGTCGACGCCGACGACAGCATCCTCGCTCAGACAAAGGCGAGGATTCCGTGGCTCCTCGTCGGTATCGGATCGGGTATTCTGGCTTCCCTGATACTTGCAGGTTTTGAGGCTCAGCTGGCCGTTTGCACGGCTCTGGCTCTCTTCATTCCTATAATCGGAGGAACGGGGGGAAATGTGGGTGTACAGGCATCGGCCATCGTTGTGCAGGGTCTGGCCAACGGTACGCTCGAGCTGAAGGAGTTTTCACGGCAGATAGGTAAGGAGGTGCTGGTGGGACTTCTGAACGCGACCATCATCGCGTCGGTGATCTTCCTCTACAATCTGATCATGCTTCCCTCAAACCAGATGGCGGTCACGCTTTCGGTAGCGGTGTCGCTTTTTGCGGTGGTCATGTTTGCGACGATACTGGGTACGGTCGTGCCTCTGACGCTTGAGAAACTCAAGATCAATCCCGCGCTTGCGACGGGTCCTTTCATCCAGATTTCCAACGATATTGTGGGTCTGATGATCTATGTCGGAATATCGACTTGGTTCCTGAAAATCTTCGCTTCCTGACGAAGGCAGGGCTCAATCATTCTTTAGGTGGGAGTTGGTTACGTGAGTCATTACCCGATTCAAGGAGAGTAGGGAAATTGGCCAATTATGGCCAATCACAAGAATCCGCCCATAGGAGGGCGGATGTTGTAAGATACGATGGCGCGATGTGCGGGTCTCAAGTCATTAGGTAACGGGCTGTTACATGGGATGTAGTTTTGCTTATGACGGTTGCGAAAGGAGACTTATTTCTTTTTACTTTTTGGATATGGTAATGCCTCCCAAAGCGTTGAAATCACCTTTCGAGCATTGGCTTGGTTGTCAAAGGATAAGATGTATCCCTCTTTTGCGCCTTCGTATGCACATCCTATCTCTGCATCTTTCATCTGTTCTTCTATGCAGGGATGCTTTTTTTATGAATGCATTGTTATCGCAAGCTGTGATAATGCATTTGCCGTTGAGGTAAATAATATAATCGCCCATCATCTTACGAGAATGAACTTCCCCTAATGGAGATAAGACTTCTAATATGAAGTCGATATATTCAGTTGAACAAGCCATAGCGCAAATTTA
>CAYPBS010000039.1:0-12848 GCA_964409015.1 uncultured Sangeribacter sp. | reverse complement strand
TGCAATTCAATGAGTTGCAGGATTATTCATTGTCTTTCATCAGACTTGGGTGGAGGTGGAGGGGATTGAACCCTCGTCCAAACACGCAGTCAATAAGGTTTCTACATGCTTAGTCATCGACTTGGTTTTCGAGATAAGACAGGCTCGCGACTACCAATCTCATCCTTATCCTCTTATTTTCAACCACATATCGAGGCTCTATGCGGTCTATTCCCGAATTTCTCAGCACCACCTTTTCCAAACGTCTCGGGACGAGGCAATGGGGTGATGTCTCGTTTCTGTCACTTTGACAGAAATTAAGCAATCCTACTGTACTTCAGATTAGGCAGCGAGAGCGTAATTGTTATTTTCGCCAGTTATAGTTCAATATCCGGTTATTAAAGAGCTTGGATATCAGGGCTCTGCATGCTTCCTTACCGCCTCACGCGCTGTCAAAGCCAGATCACCCCCGGCATCAAAAGCACAGAACAAAATTGCGCTAAAGGAATACAAAATTAGATAATTTTTTTGACCGGACAATCGAAATTATTTTCGTTGACAAATTTTAACAATTACCTCTCGTTTCTTACTATTTCAGCGGGATCATGATTTTGTGAACCTGACTGCCCTTGCGGAGGATATAGAAGCCTCCTCTCAGGTTGTCTTTATCGCATCTGATTCCGGACATGTCGTACACTTCAACATCGGAATCATTCAGAAGTTCGGCTCCGTTGCGGAGTGGCAGATTTTCAATTCCGAGATTCGCGCCGAGTTTGAAGGCGGGCGAGATAACTTGTTCCATCCGGGATCCTGAAGCAGTAGTTGCGACAAGTTTCAGATCGTACCATCCGTCTTCCTCCGCTGCAAGCTGATCGAGGGATGCGCTGTACATCCAGCCGTAGGTGGGTTGATAATCACCTTTTTCCAACGTTAAGTTCACGTAGTTGTCAGTGCCTAACGGAGCATATTCAGCTGAGATGGAGGAAAGCTCGGAAGGTGTCTGGATAATCTCCCAGTAGTTTCTGATACTTGAAGAGAAGGTCGCGGCCGAGAGGAGTAATTTCAAGCCATCAGCAGAGAACCGATCGGTCGGTTTGCCATCGGAATTGCGGAATTGGAGCATCGTGACAACAGGTACTTCTGTCGGAGATTCATTTCTCACCAGATGCAGAGCGGCGGTTCCGTTGATTTGCAGGTTGTCGTCGATGAGGAGGTTTCTGTTATCTACTTTTATATCGACCGGCGTATCCTCCGTTACGTCCAAAAATCCATAAGAGTCACTGAAAGCCTTAAAATCTTGTAACACTTCCTTATCACCACAGAGGACATCGATGTTGTGGTTGGCCATGTCCACGGAACGTGTTTCACCCAGACGGCCGACAAAGGAATAATTCAGAGTGAGCTTTGAGCCTCTATCCACGATTGCCGGAATCCAGAGCGGACAGCTATTGCCGAAAATCATATCGTCAGAATAAGTATAACTGAAGTAGGGATTTTCGTCGAAGCAATATTTTCCATCGATAATGGCATATTGGCCGACTCCGGAGCTGAGAGAGAATGTCAGTTGAGAAATTGTGGATTGGGGAGAAACCACCATAGTAGTACGGTCGGAATTATTTCTAATCAAGGGGGTCATGATACTTAACAGCGAAGAGCCGTAGTCTCCAAATACCTTCATGGGGATAAAGTTGGACTTGCTTCCGAAAGGACCCTCCTCCTTCATGCAGACATGTTTAACACTTGATGGGACATTGTAGAAGTTATACCAAGAATATTGATAATTATTAAATTCAGGAAGTGCAATAAAATAATTGGTATCCTGATAATTATCGATAAGTTTTATCTCCTCCGAGCTTTCCTTCAGCATCGAACCGGCAAATCTGAAATCATAATCTCTCCAATCTTCCGGATCGTTACTGAGCTTCTGGATGGCAACCTGTTCGGGGTATATAGAGAGAGCGAAAACACCGTCATTATAGCTCATCCCCTTAAGATAAAAGGGGAAAAGAACACTACTCTGTTGATTTGACCAGACATCACACCGGTTGAGATCTGCCTGTTCGGTAATGTAGGTGGCAGAGACAAATGCGAGGCCACCTTTTTTATGTAAAAAGTATGTTCTGGCTTCAGCGAAATCAAGACCCTGAGCTACGTTAGAGGTTTCACCGAAAGTAATGGCATCGCCATTGGCATCCACGGGAGAGAATCTTGTCCTGAAACAAGCTAAGTTGCTGATGAAGGTCTTTTCCATATTGGCTTTAACTTCAACATCCTCATCAACTACAAGTTTTATTCCCATATCAGAAGAAAAAGAAATAATAAAGTCGTATTTCCCTTCCGGAAGATTAAATACGACTTGCGAGTTATTGACAAACGCGCGGTATAGCTGACCTGTTTCAGAAGAGACAGCGAACTGTAAATCATTAGGAGTGTCGATACCTTCAGCACCCATAAGATTGCAAATTACTTCATACGACTCAGCCCCGGCAAAAGAAGGATTCCCGATGTCCGACTTTGGAAAGTTATACCTATTGTGTTCTTGGGCGACAGCCGACAAAGACAGGCAAAACAGGATTCCTAAAAGTGTGGAAGATAAAAATTTCTTCATGATATTATTGATGTTTAGTTTGAACCGTGGAATATTCCGCAGGCAAAGTTACAATTATGGGCTTATAACTAAATGGATTGGAAGTATGGGAAAAGTATGGGAGCAGCAGGAGGGAATTATTGCTAATATGTGGAGCAAAAGGGGATAAACCTGTCAATCAAAATAAAATGGCCTGCTTTCATATTTCCCTCCCTTAACTTCATAAAATTAGGGTATGTTTTTTCTTGCCGTTTTAAGTTATAAATTTTACCTTTGCAATATTAACGACCTATCATCCCACCAATGAACCAGCAAATAAAAAACAGCTCATTCAGTAAGTACTACCGGTTCATGGTATATTACGTCGTCATCTGCATGTGCTTTATTGTCATTTCATGCCGCAATAAGGAGGAGGGTCATATACGTCCTAATGAAGAGGAAAAACGCCTGTTACAGAAAGCAGACAGTCTCAGGGAAGCGGGAAATTGGAAAGAGGAAGGGCATGTACTGGATATCATACGAGAAAAAACGCGAGGTGTCTCACCACGATTGTTTCTTGGAGCTAACAGCTTTTATATAGAATCGCTTCAGCTCCAGCACAACTTCTCCGAGATGCTTGAAGCAATCGAGGAGCAACTTGATATCGACAAACCGGACTCACTGATTTATTATGACGGTCTGGCATACGTGCACCTTTATGATTTCTACAACATGTACGGCAGGAACAAGGAAGCCCGCCATTATACATCGGAGACGGACAGGATAGCCAAACTCTGTGATGAAGCCGGAGTCAACAAGTCTGCCGGAGATGACTTGAAATCCATGGTTTTATTCCAAAAGATTCAAAATGCCTTGATAGACAACGATACGACACTTGCCGGCAAGCTAATCAAAGAAAAGAGGAGGTATCACGACGGGAGCTCCACTGCTAAGGCATCGACGGATGCACTTTCCGCATCGAGAACTTTCGTAATGAGGGATACGGTTGAAGGCCTCAGGATATACCATAGGATCATAAGTGACACAACGGTTATGGTTCAACTGCGCGCAGACGTGTTGTACAACATGATGTCCATCTACCTTCGTAATGGAGAAGCCGACTCCGCAATCACATACAGGGACCGCTACAGCTCTATTTATGCCGGACAGAACAAGCGGGAAAGACTCCTGATGGACAGCCGCCTTCTTGAGGCAAAGGGAGATTCGGGCAAGGCCCTCACAGCATATAAACAATATAAGCTCCTCGAGGATTCAGTAAGGCAAGCTTTTGAAGATGCATACGCACGTGACATCGGAGACCGCTTTGAGATACGACAACGGGAACGTCAGCTGAAAGCGGAACACAAATCAAATTTCCGAAAGACGAGCTACATCGCGATACTATGCATAGGGCTTCTAATTCTGAGCATACTGACATGGGTGCTCAGAAGGCGCTATAAACAGAAATGCTTATCCCACAGCCTCACAAAAAAGTCGCTTGGCGACCGGAGAGGAGAAATGACAGCTCTTTCCACGGCACTACAGGAAGCATTGAATCGAGAGAAAGAACTGAAAGCGATCGAAAAAAGCGAAATATCCGATTCAGAAAAATTATCGAGGATAAGAAGCCTATATAAATTTGCCGAAACAACCGAGCCCCGCCATCTATCAGCCGGACTTTCCGACCCGGCAATACCGGAATTGCTAACCCGACTGAGAACCGTCCATCCGGACCTTACGGATGCAGAGTTGAGGATAGCCCCGATGGTAATGATGAATTGGTCAGACAAGGATATAGCCTCACAGCTGAATCGTTCGCCCAATACCGTCAAGTGGACCAAGTATTGTCTGAAGAAAAAGATCGGGAACAAAGAGAAAACCCATAAATATCTCTGCCGTCTTCTTGCAGCCGACCCGGAAGAGCTCAAAACGTTTGGACCATCATAAAGAAGAGGGCATACCGGGGTCAGGAACCTACCTGTGGAACTACAGATGTACCATAAAACAAAAAGAACTGTCTAAAATAATATTAAAAAATCGATAATAGACAAAACAGAGAATTTTTCACAGTTGCAAGTGAGCGTAAATTATGTTAATTTTGCAGAGATTCTACCCGGAGGGTCGAATCCTCATCCCATAAAACTCAACCTTAATTACCGTAAAAGCTTGACTTACATGAAATTCTTTACATTCTTAAGTGCTACAGCCAAAATATTACTTTTGAGCCTCGTGGCCGTCACAACTGCATACGCAGGCCCCTCTTCAACCCTGCCGGTATTGCACATCAATACAGAGAACAATGCAGAGATCACATCCAAAGAGCAATACGTCAGAGGAAGTTATTACCTCGATCCGAGCGGAGATGCAAACGTAACCGCCATAGGGAGTGTCGAAGAGCCACTACCGCTACAGATCCGCGGCCGAGGCAATTATACATGGATCGGCTTCGACAAGAAGCCTTACCGTCTGAAGCTTGACAGCAAGGCAGCGTTGCTGGGCATGAAGAAGAGCAAGCATTTCGCTCTTCTGGCTCATGCGGACGATAATTTAGGGTTCATGCGTAATGCCACCGGACTGGAGCTGAGCCGCAGAATGGGTCTGAAATGGACGCCTGAAGCGAAACCCGTGGAGGTTGTTCTCAACGGAGATTACATCGGCCTGTACTTTCTCACAGAAACGATCCGCGTAGATAAGGACCGCGTGAATATAGTCGAACAGGCGGACAATGAGACCGACCCCGAAAAAATAACCGGAGGATGGCTCTTGGAGATAGACAATTATGACACCGACCCGCATGTCCGGATACAGGAAAACGGAGGGTCAGAGCGAATCATCTTCACATACAAGACCCCGGAAGCCCTTTCACAGGAGCAGGAGACCTATCTGCTGTCGCAGGTCAAGGCAATGGATAAAGCTATCTACACATCCGACAAGAGCTCTACAGCATGGGAGGATCTTATCGACATCGACCAGCTTGCACGTTACTACATCGTGCAGGAGATACTCGACGATTGCGAATCCTTCCACGGCAGCTGCTATCTATACAAGGATCTCGGAGAGGGAGAAAAGTGGAATTTCGGTCCCGTATGGGATTTCGGCAATGCACTGCTCCGAGGAGACAAGTCAAAATTTATCTACGACTCCCCCACATTTCATCAGACATGGATCGGGGAAATAGCCAAGTACCCGGCCTTTCAGAATAAAGTCAAGGAGGTATGGAAGGAGTTCGCGGAATCGGGTTCCGAGGGATTTTATGACTGGATAGAGAGCGAAGTGGAACATATATCAGCGGCAGCCGCCGCAGACGGGGAACGCTGGCCTCAATACAGCAATGCGGACATGGAAAACCGCGGAGCGAGCTTCAAACGCAAGATAGTCAATTCGATCAACTGGCTGGGTAAGCAATGGGATGCTTACGTTGACGTTCCGCATCCGACCATTTATCTGCGCGGCACATTCAACAACTGGGCTGTCACCCACCCGTTTAAGAAACAAACAAACGGCTACTACGTCATAGAAAATATAGACATCGAATCAGACGGAACAAGTCAGTTCAAGGTTGCAACCGAGGACTGGAAAGGTGTCGATTTAGGGGCAACACCCAACCTTAATCTCGAGATAGGGAAAGTCTACACTCTGACCGAGAAGGGAGAGAATATCAATCTGCCCCGCAGCATCAAGCAGGCAACCATGTTGCTCAATCCGGATGAAAAGACCCTTCTCATCACAGATGCTTCCGGCGTGGGGTCAGTGACCATCACAGAGCGAGGTTTCTCATTATCTGGGCGCACACTACAAGCAACCGCGGAAGTGTCAGTGTACGGTGTCTCCGGGACAAAAGTCTGGAGCGGCACAGGTACCACTGCCCTACTCCCTGCAATCTACATCGTCAAAACGGCTGACGGCCACGTAGAAAAGATAATTGTCAAATAACTCGGGAATTCCGACGAGTGACCGCAGAGTCTGAGAGACAGAAGCGGGGGCAGACCGATATCCGGCAGCTCCCGCTTCAATTTCTTCGTAAAGTTTCAGTTCATCATCTTATTCGGGAAAGACCTCATCATTGAGTATGAGATGCTGCTTCGATTCCAGTTTACGGTAATCTCTGGAAGTAAAGTAGCGCCTAAGGGATTCGATATGCGACATCCTATGGAGGTCGCTACCGATAAAATCAATAAGGTTATTTGCTAACAGCCATTCAGCGGTCAGTTTACAATTCTTGTCGTAATGACCTGCGAGCGAGAGGAGGTTAACCTGAAAAAGGATCCCGACGGAGTGAAGCTGCTCATATATCTCATCGTGAAACTGATAGTATGGATAGCGTTCGGGATGGGCAAGTACAGGTATCAGATTATAGTCGTTACGCAAAGAGTAGACGAAACCCTCCAAGTCGTAAGGGGGCTGGGACCATCCACATTCGACGAGCAAATACTTACCTCCGGGGAGGGGGCGAACAGAACCTCTATCGAGATAATCCTTGAGCAGCTCATCAATGCGGTACTCCGCAGAATAGTTAAACTGCATAGGAATCCCGGCAGCAGTCACAGCATCCGTCAACCTGAGATACGATTCAGAGATGATCTCGGGTGTATTGGGGAAAAGCTCATCGGTGACGTGCGGGGTGACAATCATTCGCGTAAACCCCAATTCGGACATACCGCGCACAAGATTGACGGACTGCTCGCGGTTCGGAGAGCCGTCGTCTATGCCCGGGCACACGTGGCTGTGAATATCTGTGTGCCAGAATAGTTCGGGAAGTTTACTACTATGAAAAAAATTAAACAAATCGCGAAAGTAAAAAAACAAGGGATGTCGATGCAACTGCAACAGTCGCCGCGACATCCCTCTAAATCCATTAATTCACACCGAGGTCCTTAAGCACCTGATCAATATGGGCATCGGCCTTCTTCACCGTAGCCTCATAATCGGCCTTATCCTTAAGGTCTTCACGAACCTCCACATAGAATTTAATTTTCGGTTCAGTGCCGGAAGGACGTATAGAAATCTTGTCGCCGTTCTGAGTGAAGAACTGCAGAACGTTGCTTGTCGTCGGGAAGTCGAGTTTCTCGAGTTGACCGGTGACAAGGTTGCGCATATTGAGGTCGAGATAATCCTTGACAGCAGTAACTGGGGATCCTGCCACAGCTTCAGGAGGATTCTTGCGGAAATTCTTCATCATGGCGACGATCTCGTCGGCACCGGACTTACCGGGACGGACGACACTCACACCACGCTCGCGGGAGAATCCATATTTCATATATATATCTATCACGAGATCATAAAGAGTCTCACCCTTGTCGGCAGCCCAAGCGGCAATTTCGCACATCAGAGAAACAGCGCTTACAGCATCCTTATCCCTAACGAAATCTTCGGCAAGGAAACCATAGCTTTCTTCGCCACCACCGAGATAGCGTGCCGTGGCCTCGTGATTACGCATGACGTCGGCGATCCACTTGAAACCGGTATAGCAGTCGAACATCTTGATGTTGTTGGCATCGCAGATACGTTTCACGGCCTCCGTGGTCACGATGGTCTTAACGACATATTCGGTACCGTTGAGCCGGGCAAGCTCTTTATTGCGTGTGATAAGGTAATGTATAAAGATCATGACGATCTGATTGCCGTTAAGGAGCTGATAGTCTCCATCCTTGTCGCGAACGACGACGCCGACACGGTCAGCATCGGGATCAGAAGCGAGTACTATCTGCGCTCCGGTCTCACGCGCCTTGGCAATAGCCATCGCCATCGCCGAGGGATTCTCGGGGTTAGGGGATTCAACAGTGGGAAAATCACCGGACTGGACATCCTGTTCGGGCACATGAATAACATTAGTGAAGCCCCATCGAGCGAGGGAATCGTAGATCAGCATGGAGCCGGTACCATGGATTGGAGTATAGACAATTTTCATGTCTTTATGGCGCTCGATGCTTTCAGGGCTCAGGGAGAGTTTGTGGACATCGTTCAGGAAATCGTTGTCGATATCAGGGCCGATGATCTCAATAAGATCTTTATTGCCTTGGAACTTGATCTGGTCAACGGAAGTGATGGCATTGACGTATTCGATAGTCTTTACATCGTGAGGAGCAATCATCTGTGCGCCGTCGCTCCAGTAAGCTTTGTAGCCGTTGTATTCCTTAGGATTATGGCTGGCCGTCACCACTACACCGCTCTGGCAACCGAGATGTCGGATACCATAGCTGATCTCCGGGGTCGGGCGACAGGAATCAAACAGGTAGACCTTGATACCGTTGGCAGAGAAAATGTCGGCAGCAAGCTCGGCGAATTTACGCGAATTATTGCGTACGTCGTGTCCAACGCATACACTTATCTGAGGGAGCTCCTTAAAAGTATCGTTCAAGTAGTTTGCAAGACCCTGAGTAGCGGCGCCGACGGTGTAGATGTTCATGCGGTTGGAACCCACTCCCATAATACCTCGCAGACCGCCGGTTCCGAATTCGAGATCCTTATAAAAAGCCTCGATGAGCGGTGTCTTGTCTTCGGAGTCCAGCAAAGCCTGCACCTCCTTGCGAGTTTCTTCGTCGTATTTAGGATCGAGCCATGTCTGAGCCTTCGTTATCACTGTCTTGAGTAATTCCTGATTTGTTGCCATAGAGCGTGTATATAAGTTATAATTTGAGATTGGCGTGGTTAACCGGGACACAAACCTGTCCAATCAGAGACAGGTTACGCAGTGCCTACATATATAACGTCAAAATTAGTCATTTTTTTCATTAGAACAATAAGATTTCTTGATTTTTACGTTACGTACCTGAAAGTCAGAGGCAATTAAGAGCGCGTTTGGCAAGAAAAGTTAAAGACGGGGCGGTCAATCGTTGAGGCGTTTGGTTTGGGGGAAGAGGGAATGTGGCGATATAGTGAACTACATGACCGATGAGCAAGGACGAAACGACCAACGAGTGGCCGAGGCGATGGTAATTCTATCTTAATCACCGTCTTGCAAAAGCTGCAACAATGGAGGTTGCGGTTCCGATTCTACAGATGTTTTATTACCTTTGGGTTGCATCTCGCAGGAGCTTTTTTCCGTTCGGCTCAGTCACGTTGCTCGCGACCCTCCATCGCCTTCACGACAAAAATCCCTCCGCGACATCCAACCACGCCATTATCTTTTCTTGTCAAACACGCTCTAAGTTACAGAACGCAAAAGCGGCGGATTTCGCAATCCGCCGCTTTTGCGTGTTTTCCATAATATTCATTCTGAACTAACCTAACATCATGAAACGATTTTTTCAATCTTTTGTCTTTATAACATGGCAGAGCAGAAAAGTGTTCACGAGAGAGTAAAAAAATTTTTTATCTTTACTGTCACAAACCTCCAACCGAGGGCGTCATATAAGCAGACAGATAAGAAAAACCCAGATGATAAAAATGAAAAAAATAGTGTCCGCCGCAGTGTTGGCCTTATCGACCCTCACTCTCCAAGCCGGTCCGGTCAGCGAAACGATTCAAGCGATCGAGGGTCTACCGGATGTCGAGCTGACCGAGATTACATCCGATCAATTCAGTGATTCAGTCATCAATATCAAAAACGGGAAAGTGATGGTGATTTCCGATCATTCAGCACCAACAATCATGAAGTTTCTCGCCGCGCTACCCCAAGAAACACTCTGGCTCTACATCACCGACGGAGAAGAGATTATCTCGCAAATGTATGGCGAAAAAGAGGATGAGGGCCCTGACTACAATATCATCCTGAAAATGGCAGAAGGGGATCAGATGATGCTGTTTCTCCTAAAGGGGGATGCCGAAATGATTGAATTTCCCACCGAATAAAAGCTACATCTCAGAAAGAATGACGCCGGAAGAATTCAGGACAATAATCATGGAGACTTATCCTCTCATGCGAAGAATGGCTCTCTCCATGCTTAAAAACAAGGAGGATGCTTCCGATGCCATTCAGGATACCTCAGCCACCCTGTGGCTCCATATCGATTCACTTGAAAATTCGCTCAACAGGAGAGCATACATACTCACAGCCCTGAGAAACCGATGCTTGTCACGACTTCGGAGCGTCCGTCCAACAGTCGACATCGACGAAGCCGTTACCTCAGCATACTCAGCCGAAGACTCCGATAAAGTGGAGACAGAAGATCTCCTCTCGAAGCTTCTGAACCAGCTTCCCCCAACACAACAAAAAGTACTCAACCTGAGTATCTGCCTACAGCTTGACAACGACACCATCGCGACAAGAACAGGACTCTCGAAGGAGAACGTAAGGCAAATCATCTCAAGGGGAAGACGCACGTTAAGACAGCTGTATAACAGACATTTGAAGGCATAATAAACATGAAAGAATCCGAAATCAAACATTTCAATCGCCTGCTTGAGCTTTACTACTCCGGAACCGCTTCAACCGAAGAGGAACAAGAGCTGATGCTCATTGCGGAGAAAACCGATCCGGAATCTATGCCGGAAGAGCTTCGGGGGGATGTATCCATGCTTCGCGACCTGTCGGACTTCCACCATGATGCGACGGCCTTTGCCTCCTTTCTCGACGAGCTAACACTCAACAAGAAACAGCCTACGCCTCACCCCCGACGGAAAATACACGTATGGATCGGCTCTCTGATAGCAGCCGCGGCCGCAATAGCAGCCACTGTTGTCTTCGTAGACTCTTCGGGCACACCCCAAGCCACAGGTGTCCGCACAGAAGCCACTACCCTGTTGGCTGAGAATCGCGGCGAAACGTCTCCTCCAAGAAGCGAAGGACCGACTGCAAAAGCGTCTTCCCCGCACCTCCTCTCATTACCTTCAGAAGAGCGAGCAGAGAAACCTGTTTCAGCCACCACCCGGGCCAAGGCAACGCACCGGAGAGAGAAGCAGAAGCAGAAGCCGACTCCGGCGCCTCAAACTCCGAAGGAGATAGAAGTGAGAGATCCGGAGGTTGCAGCCAGACTGGTGGAACAAAGCCTGAATCTTCTCGCAGAAAACATCTCAATCTCCAACCGCTCCATAGCGGAATCGACTCAACTACTCCAATCAACAATACAAGAAGCAGAAACTAAATTTAACACCATACTCTTATGAACAGAAAACTTTTATTAATCACAGCCGCGTTAATCATATCTCTGGCGGGCTTCTACACGAAGGCACAGCAACGCATGTTCCCAAACATTTCCAAAATGGAAGGTGTGACTTCAATCTACATCGGCAAACCTATGCTTCAACTCGCCTCAAGCTCAGAATTGCTTGGCAGTCTCGGAAACGTGAAAATGTCGAACCTTGTCCAGAAAATCATCGGAATGGAGGTCATCACATGCGACAACTCAAAATACTCCAAGAAGGTTTCGAAAGCAATCACGGAAACATTGGCGTCGATGAAAGATCTGAACGTAGCAATGGAGGTCAACGATGAATCAAAAGATGCTTCTAAAGTGACCATCTACATTCAGGGGGAGCCTGACAGCGATATAATCAATACGCTTCTAATAGTGGTCAATTCGGCTTCGGAGCCAACAATAATATCCATACAGGGAAGCTTTACTCCTCAGGAAATAGCCGGAGCGTTGTCGACATCTACATCGGATGGTAATGCGTCAGAATCCGAAACCGACTGATATATCCGAGGGATTGCCTTATACGAGAACGGCAGCTCTCCGTCCATAAGGAGACGCTTCGGTCCGGACGGGTATACACACAGTGCAGCTCTGCGTTTCTTCAGCGCAGAGCTGCACGTTATTATCTTTCCATTACGTCTGAGAAATGGACCGGAGGTTCTATTTCTCACATTCGCAGTACACAGCACAGAACCGGTCATCAGTCAACCGGAGAACGTAAATGGCACTGAAGAGAGTAGACGAACCCATGGTATCGTTGTCGGGTTGACCGGAAGAAACGATGAGAAGCTTTCTGTCGCCAAGCATACTCTCCTCCATCTTCGCCCCCTCGGGGAGGGTATCGCGGAAGAAAGATATTACTTCCGAATAAGAAGCCGGATAGGAACCCGGTGCAGTGGAGTGATACAGAATGCACTCCAAGTCTACATCCTTAAACTCCTCGTGAGTTCCATCTTCATAATCAGGCGCTATATCCACAAAGAAGGGGAACAGCGACATTGCCTGAGCGCCGAGAGAGGCAAATATCGCCAGCATCGCAGTAAGAATGAGTTTCTTCATGTCCGTGAGTTGTTTAGATTCGCCACAAATATAAGATTTTATTTTTGCATCCGGAAACAGTATCCCCGAAGGAGATGAGGCTGTGTCAAAATAGGCGCAGCCTCTTTTTATGCTGTTGAGGTTTCGATATTTGTCAGGCAACCGGTTTTTGAGGATTTTTCCAAAATATC
>CAYPBS010000038.1:0-15872 GCA_964409015.1 uncultured Sangeribacter sp. | reverse complement strand
TGACAGTTGTCGCCCTTTTCATAATAACAGTAGATTTATAAGTTGTTAATAATTTTGAGTCCAAAAAACAGAGGGTGCATTTTGAGTATATATATATATATATATATATCACTCGAAGTTTTACTGTGTGCAAAGATACGAATAATTTTTATGTTTCAGTCATTTTATTATATGTTTTATAACATAAGAAAATTATATTTATCTTTTTGATACGATTCTTTCTTTGTATCCTTTGGTTTCGGAAATTGCCGGGGTGATAAATCGGTGTTATGAGGTGCGTGTGCAAGCAATTTGTCAGGAGAGAGTTTGAAATTTTTTTTGAGAAGCGGGTGAAGAAATAAACAATCGGGTGGCCTAATTCATTTTAGGGTTAGATACAGAAAACGGATAAATTATTTTCGTTGACAAATTTTAACACTAAATGTTAATGTATATGAAAAAGTTACTTTTAATTCTGGCCTTGGTTCTATGTGTCGGTTCCATGTCGGCACGGGACAGATACACGCATGATGTAAAGGTTCTGCCGGTGGCGGCGCAGACTGTGATCAAGAATAATTTCAAGGCTGAGGTGAGCCATATCAAGATCGACAAGGAGTGGGGTCGCGTGAGTGAATACGACGTGATCCTGACGGACGGGACTGAGATCACGTTCGACAAGAGTGGCAACTGGAAGGATATCGAGGTGCGCGGGAACGGCTCGGTGCCGTCGGCTTTCGTTCCGTCCGGTGTGGCCGAGTATGTAAAGAAGAATCACAAGAAAACGACCATCGTCGGTATCGAGAAGAAGTCGTCGGGATATGATGTGGAGCTTTCCGACGGAGTGGAGATGAAGTTCAACACGCAAGGACGATTTCTGCGATACGACAATTGATCGCCATGTTCATCCGTGCAATCGGCTGCTTCAGACGGAGGCAGCCGATTGCACGGATGAGACGTATGGAGTTGTGATGCGGCGCCGTGGGGTCAATCGAAAACGGCGTCCCAGTCTTTCCAGACCGGTTCGTAGCCGTGGTTTCTGATCGCTTGGGCCACTTCCTGCGGTGATCTGTCGTCGCTCACTTCAAATTGCTCGAGAGCTTCGGGTGTGGAGTCGTATCCGCCGGGTTCGGTGCGGCTTCCGGCGCTCATGGATGTTACTCCGAGGGTCATCATGGAGTCGCGGAAAGCCGGGGCTTCGCGTGTGGAGTAGCTGATGTCGACGTCGTGGTCAAAGATGCGGAAAGCGAAAGTGAGCTGAGCGAGTTCGCGGTCTGAGATGACGACTTTGGGCTGATAGCCGCTCTCGGAGGGGCGCATACGGGGGAAGTTGACGCTGTATCGGGTGCGCCAGTATCGTTTCTGGAGGTAGCGGAGGTGTCGGGCGAGCATTGTGATGTCAGTGCGCCAGTCTTCGAGACCGATAAGGACACCCATTCCGATCTTGTGGACGCCGGCCTGTCCCATGCGGTCAAATCCGTTGAGGCGCCAAGCGTAGTGGCTTTTCATCCCTTGGGGATGATACTGCTTATAGGCTTCGCGGTGGTATGTCTCCTGAAAGCATACGACGCCGTTGAGTCCGTGCGCCACAAGCTGCTCGTATTTGCGTGTGTGCATCGGCTGCACTTCAATGGTCATGTTGTTGAAGTACGGGCGGCATACATCGAGAACCCGCGAGAGGTAGTCAACGCCGCAGAGGGAGGGGTATTCTCCACTGACGATGAGGATGTTGTCGAAGTTGCCTAACTTTTTGATTGCCTTACACTCGCGTTCGACCTGCTGCATGTCGAGGGTCGTGCGCGTGAAGGGATTGTCGTGGTTGAAACCGCAGTAGACGCATTTGTTGGTGCAGGCGTTGCTGACATACATAGGTATGTAGAGCGAGATTGTCTTTCCGAATCTTTCCTGTGTGAAATGGCGGGCCAGCCGGGCCATCTCCTCGATAAAGGGCACAGCCGCCGGGGAGATCAGCACCATGAAATCCTCCGGAGAGAGCTGTTTCTTATTGCGACGGGCCTTGGCGAGCACCCGCCGCACGTCGGCATCATTGAAGGTATCGAAAGCTTTGCGGGTACTCTCCCAGTCGTAGTTGTCAATAATGTCGGCGAAGCCGTGGCCGAACACCCCGGCCTCGCTTTGGTTAGTATCGTTCAGTTGCTGCAACATTCTTCCGTGACATTTTGAGATATACGCATTGCGCAGAAATTGGGACCGCACATCGTGCAGAACCTGTCGTCGGCATCGGGCGCGTTGCGGCGTGATTCGAGGTAGAACCGGCGGGCTTTCTCGGGGTCGAGCGAGAGATTGAACTGGTCTTTCCAGCGGAATTCAAAGCGTGCCTTGCTGAGGGCGTCGTCGCGGACGTTGGCTCCGGGGAATCCCTTGGCGAGGTCGGCAGCGTGAGCGGCAATCTTATAGGCGATGACACCTTCGCGCACATCTTCGAGTGTGGGGAGTGAGAGATGCTCCTTGGGAGTGACATAGCAGATCATGGCAGTGCCGGCGCGTCCGATAATAGCGGCTCCGATGGCCGAGGTTATGTGGTCGTAACCGGGGGCTATGTCGGTTGTCAGGGGCCCGAGGGTGTAGAAAGGAGCGCCGTGGCAGGCCTTCAGCTGGCGGTCCATGTTGTCCTGAATCTTGTGCATGGGGACATGGCCGGGGCCTTCGATTATTACCTGAACGTCGTGGGCCCACGCCTTGAGGGTAAGTTCGCCGAGGACGTCAAGCTCAAGGAATTGTGCCTTGTCGTTGGCGTCGTGTGTGGAGCCGGGACGCATACCGTCTCCCAGCGAGACGGCGACGTCGTATCGGGCGAGAATCTCGCATATTTCGTCGAAATGGGTGTAGAGGAAGCTTTCCTGATCGTGGAGCACACACCATTGCGTCATGATGCTTCCACCGCGGCTGACACATCCGGTCAGTCGTGACGAGATGAGCCGTGCGTGCTCCTTGAGTACACCGGCGTGGATTGTGAAGTAGTCGACACCCTGTTCGCACTGTTCGATGAGTGTGTCGCGATAGATCTCCCAAGTGAGTTTGCGGACGTCTCCGTTGACTTTCTCGAGCGCCTGATAGATTGGAACCGTGCCCATCGGAACGGGGCAGTTGCGGATGATCCATTCGCGTGTCTCATGGATGTTGTCGCCGGTTGAGAGGTCCATCAGCGTGTCTCCACCCCAATAGCAGCTCCACATCGCCTTGGCCACTTCCTCCTCAATGCCGGAGGAGAGGGCGGAATTGCCGATGTTGGTGTTCAGCTTTACGGCGAAGGCCGATCCGATAATCATTGGTTCGGCCTCGGGATGGTTGATATTGGCCGCGATGATGGCTCGACCGGCGGCGACTTCGTCGCGGACGAATTCGGGAGTGATGTAGCTTTTTATGCCGCGGGCCGCGTTGTCGAGGTTTTCGCGTATGGCCACGTACTCCATTTCGGGAGTGATGATACCTTTACGGGCGTAGTGCATCTGAGTGACACACTTGCCGGGCTTCGCGCGGCGGGGATTGTGGCGCACGGGGAACCGAATCCCGTCGAGAGCCGGGTCGGCGAGGCGCATACGGCCGTAGCTGCTTGTGATTCCGTCGAGCACTTCGGTATCTCCGCGTCGTTCCACCCAAGCCTCGCGATGGCGCGGGAGACCTTTGTAGAGGTCAATCTTGATGTCGGGATCGGTGTAAGGGCCGGATGTGTCGTAAATCACGATGTCTTCGTTGGGCCGCTCGACACGTTTGCCGTTTTCAATCGTGACGGTCGGGTACTGATGTACTTTTCTCATTCCTACGCGGATGTCGGGGAATATTTCCCCATGAACGTAGAATTTTTCCGAGCGGGGATATGAGGAGAGGTCGATGTCTGCTATATTCATGGTTGTTGAGTCTTATGTATCAGTGGAGAGGTTAATCGTTAAGAAATGAAGTCAGGGGGCTTGATGCCTCCGCCGAACGGCTGACAGCACCGGGACCGGCGTTGAAGGCCATGCGACCGGCCTGTACGGCCAAAGCGAAAGCGCGAGCCATCGCAACGGGATCGTCGGCAATGGCAATGGCTGTATTGACGAGAACGGCATCCGCTCCCATCTCCATGGCATCCGCCGCGTGGCTGGGCACACCGAGACCGGCGTCTACGACCACCGGCACGGCGCTCTGCTCGATGATAATCTCAAGGAAATCGCGGGAGCGGAGCCCCTTGTTGGTTCCGATAGGAGCGGCCAGCGGCATCACGGCGGCCGCCCCGACCTCCTCCAGCCGCTTGCAGAGAACGGGATCTGCCTGCACGTACGGGAGCACCACGAATCCTTCGGCAGCGAGGCGCCTTGTGGCCTCAAGAGTCTCGACCGGATCCGGCATGAGATATTTCGGGTCGGGATGGATCTCGAGCTTGATGAAGGGTGTGCCGAAGATTTCCCGGCTCATCTGAGCGGCGAGAACCGCCTCGTCGGCCGTGCGCACGCCCGAAGTGTTGGGGAGCAGCCGGACATGGTCGCGATTGATATGGGTAAGCATCTCGTCGGTAGCCTCATTGAGCATGTTGACACGCTTCATGGCAACAGTGATCATTTCGGATCCCGAGGCCTTCACGGCTTCCAGCATAATGTCAGGCGAGGAAAATTTACCTGTGCCGACAAAGAGGCGCGAGGAGAAGTCGCAGCCTCCAATATTGAGTATATCGTTGTTGTTGTTCATATTCAGGAATATATGAGTGATTTCAAATCTTGAAGAAACAGAGCGGTACGGCGCGTCGGGTCGTCGGCGCGGTTTATCGCACCGCTGACGGCAATTCCGTCGACACCGGCGTTCATCAGCTCCGGGAGATCGGCGGGCGTGATACCCCCGATGGCGAGCAAGGGGAGATGTATGCCGAAGCGGCGCATCTCAGAGATGATACTTCGGTAGCCATCGAATCCGAGAACTGGGGCGAGACGCTTCTTTGTAGTCGTGAAGCGCAGAGGCCCGACCCCGAGGTAATCGACATCACCCTCCGCCGCAATCCGGCGTATGTCGTCGAGGCAGTTGGCCGTGCGTCCGACGATAGGAGAGGAACCGATGATGGAGCGAGCCTCGGAGGTAGAGATGTCCTGTTTGCCAAGATGCACACCGTGGGCACCGCTGCGGGCGACGGCCTCGCAGTCGTCGTCGATGGAGACCAGCATCAGAGGGCAGCGCTCCATGATTGCTTCCGCTACCGCACAGCGCGAGAGGGTGGAGGCCTCCTTCATGCGCACCTGCACCCAACGGCACCCTCCCTCGTATGCCCGGACAGCCTGAGCGACGTTCTCCTCCTCCCGAGGCGAATCGGTGATAAGAAGCAGCGGGAAGGCACGGAGCATCCGCAGTCTGAGAGCGGCAGCCTTGAGGCGGGATTCGAAATCACCCTGCCAGAGCCACCCGAGCATGGCGCTGCCCGAGAACCCCGCGCGGCGGAGCCGGGGCAGGGCGGAGGGTGTGACCCCTCCAAGCGCAATGACATTGCCACTGAGCCGGCCGGCAACCTTCTCCGGGGAGAAAGCCGCTTTGTAGTCCTCCTTGGATATGGAATCGAACACCGGTGAGAGAGTGACATAGTCCAAGGAACCGGCCAGAGAGGCCGCTTCCTCAAGAGAATGGGCGGAAGCACTGATAAGTTGCGCGCCGTCCGGCGCCACGGGGTTACGTCGGTTGAGATGCACACCCCTGAGGGTGAAGCGACCGATCAGCGGGAAATGGTCGTGAAGCATCAGCCGGCGATGTAAGCCGACCGGTATGGAGCCGATAAGACCGCCGACATACTCCTGCGAAGCCTGAGGTTTACGCAGATGCAGGATATCGGCAGCTCCGGATTCCAACAAGCGAGTCAGACGCCGCGCCTCCGCAACCGCTCCGTCGGCACAAGGTCCGGGCTGAGTAAAGGCAACCGCCGTCCACTTCACCGGATATTCATTGAGCAGATTAACCACCGTATGCGGCATTAATTATCAGTATGTTGTCGAGGTCTTTCAGCATACAGCCGTCCCAGTCGGAACGTCGCACGACCTTGCCGTTAACGGCCACGGCGACTCCGCCTTTCCCTTCGAGTCCGCGCAGCCTGATAAGCTCCTGCACGGAAGTGTGGGGCTGCAGCTCGCAGATTATATCGTTAACAGTAACTTTCATAGTCATAAGAGTGATTATATATCAGATATCCGATCCGTCCTTGGCGGGAGAGAGGAAGAGATGATTGATCGGACCGCGACCCTTACCGAGCCTGTAGTCCTTACCGGCGTCGATAGCCATGACCACCCAATCAATACCTTTCCTTACCGCCTCCTCGAGACCGAGCCCTTTAGCCAAACCGCAAGCGATCGCAGTTGAGAGGGAGCATCCGGTTCCGTGGGTATTGGAGGTCTTGATTCTGCGGTGCAGGATCTCTATTGGTTGCATACCCCGACGCGAGAGGATATCGATCGTGTTAGAGGAGTCGCTCCGGATGTCGCCCGACTTCACCAACACGGCGGAAATCTTGGAATCGGCCAGAATGGACATAGCCGCCAGCATCATCTGCACACTGTCAGCCACCTTTATTCCGGCCAGCCGAGAAGCCTCGTCGATATTGGGTGTGATCAGATCGGCCTTAGGGAAGAGGAGCGTTTTCATTGCCTCGATTGCGTCGTCGGTGCTGAGAGTAGATCCGGACGTGGCCACCATCACCGGATCGACCACGACGTTATGGAGCCTGTGGCGACCGATTACGCCTGCGATTATTTCCACAGAAGCAGCGTCCGGAATCATTCCGATCTTTACCGCATCGGGCTTCACGTCGGCGAGAACCGCCTTCAGCTGAGCCTTGAGCAGATCGGGCTCCACGGCACGGAAGGAATCGACACCCCGTGTGTTTTGCGCCGTGACGGCCGTTATTGCAGTCATGGCGTATACTCCCAAGGCGGAGCAAGTCTTTATGTCGGCCTGAATACCAGCACCACCGATGCTGTCAGAACCGGCGATACTGAGAAGTGTAGTGTATCTTTTGCTCATGGCTTTTTCCTTTTCTGCAAATGTAGATAAAAATTCTGAGACCGGGAGTAAAACCGAAGATAAAAAATGGCTCAACCGCAGGGAGCGTGTTTTAAGAATCCGATACACCTTTTTTCATTATCAATACTGTTGGTCGAAAAGAGTCGCATGCCTGACGGAGTCGTGCAATCTGCTACGGCATCCCTCGCATGACCGCGTGGCAAACTGTGAACACCTGTCTGAGATTGATTTTCACGACACAAATCATGAAGCGTCATACGATACTTTTTGGCTTGCCCGCAATCAAGCCCTGATGAAAGATTTCTCACTAATAAGTAGCAAAATCAAAAGATAAATCCCGATATATCCATAGTTAGTTTTTGAAAACATGTTGCACAACATAAATTTTTTCAGATATAACTCTTGTTTGAAAAATTATTATTTGTTAACTTTGGCGCCAAGAAGCAATAATAGAGCTTTCCGGTACTTCGAAATTTTAGTTTTCAGTTTCAATAATAATAATTCTTGCCTATGGACATTAAAAAATTACTCAAACCAGCTGTAGCCATAATAATGTGTAGCACCATTGCTTTATCCTCTTATGCTGAGGGTGAAAGTCTGAGTATTGTACTGGGTGAAAATGGAACATTGAAGGAGCAGTTAGGTGAAAAAATATATACAGTAGAGGATCTAACAGTGGGCGGTGTGCCAAGCGAGGATGATTTTAATACGATGTGGGAATGTGGTTTTTTTGGAAAGCTACAATCTTTAGATCTTTCAGAATTAGAGAGCGATATACCTCAATACGCATTTTATCATCCTGAAGAACAGGGTGAATTGGGTTCGGAATCGTTTAAGGATTTAAGGATCTCAAAGATAAGCCTTCCGCAAAAGACTGTTACAATAAACAAATACTCCTTTGCCGGAATTGGAGTGAAAACTCTTGACTTTCCGCGTTTTTTAGGTTTTATTTTAGATTATGCTTTTGCATATAGCAATTTAGAGAAAATAGAATTTAACGTTGGATAAGGTATGATGTCCCGACAGAGGATCTGAAGGTTTACGGCCTGCGGGGTGGAATAGTGTGCAGCAACGGCACTCCGCGTCCTCTCAACTGGTCAGTTTACTTATCTAACGGTGTATGCGTAGCCAGCGGCATCGCCGACAGCTATAGCAAGTCGGATGTATCACTTAATCAGGGACTTTATATCGTGAGATTAGGCGAGAGGAGTTTCAAGGTGTCCGTGCGTTAAGTTCGAGAAGCACAACTTAGAGCCTATCGGCAACATTTATTGTCAGAGAGACTATTAATTTTCCTCATATCAAGATGTGAGAGAGGGTGTACCGGAGTCCTGAAATCGACAGGATTACGGTATGCCCTCTCCTAATAAGGCCCCGACTCATAAAATATCAGCCTGCTGAGGGCGGAGACGAGCATGGGTAACTTCTGTGCCGTTTTGGCAGCCTCCGAGATTATCTTCTGAGGTAGGTGCGTGCAAATAGCGTCCGACATCATTGTGACGGACAAGCCAAATCGGTAGCCCATATCCGCCTTGATGAGGGTAATCTGCTTGTGAATTGTGAAAAAGTTACCAAAGGTCTCGCATCCTTGGGCGCTTTCGGGTCTTTGGCTCAGTCACATACCTCGGTATGCTCCTTCGCCAAAAGCCCAAAATCGCTCCAAGGCTGCGACCCTCAGCAGGCTGATATTTTATGAGTCGGGGCCTAAATGCCGATGAAGTGAGGCTGAAGGGAAGGGAATTACAGGGGTTCGGAGGAGAATATCTCTGAGAGAGCGGGGTCTCTATACTTTAGAGGGGTGAGAGACCGTTATATAGTTATGTCAAAGAGAAGAAATTTGTTGAGGATAGCGGGCACCATGGTAATGATGGGGGTGCTGTGGATGTTGCCGTCGTGCAAGACACCGAAGATCACGGTCGGGGATCAGCAGATGGCCCGCGGGGAATATTTCGATGCGGCGAATACGTACAAGAAGGTTTACAGCAAGCTGAAAACCAAGGAGGAGCGGCAGCTACGAGGTGAGGTGGCCTACAAACTGGCCACGTGCTACAGGCGTCTCAACAGGTTTTCCAACGCATCGGCAGCGTATCAGAATGCGTTGCGCTACGATTATCCGGATTCGATGGCGTGGTATTATCTGGGACGGTCTCTTCAGGCCGAGGGGAAATACAAGCAGGCGATCGATGCCTACGACACGTTCCTGACGTGGCGTCCGAAGGATGAGCTTGCCAAGGAGGGGAAGCTGGGCTGCGAGAAAGCGATACGAGCGAAGGAGGGCCGGGACACGCGCTATATCGTGAAAGAGGCGAAGCTTTTCAATTCGCGGCGAGCGGATTTCGCCCCGATGTATCTCGATCGCTCACTCGACCAGCTATACTTCACATCGTCCAACGAAAAGGCCACCGGGACGACGAAGTCCGGCATCACGGGGACCAAGAACAGCGATATCTTCGTGAGCCGGAAGAACGAGCGCGGGGAGTGGACCCGACCGGAACCGGCAGAGGGAGAGCTCAACACGGAATACGACGAGGGAGTGGTAAGCTTTTCGCCCGACGGTCAGACGATGTACTACTCGAAGGCACGCATAGACCCGGCGTCCAATACATCAGTCGAGATCTACACCTCGCGCCGCAGTGAGGCCACATGGAGCGCCGGCCAGAAGTATGAGATCACTTCCGACACGATTTCCGCCGTGGGACATCCGGCCGTGTCGCCCGACGGGAAGTGGCTCTACTTCACCTCCGACATGCCCGGGGGTTACGGAGGGAAGGATATATGGCGCGTCAATCTCCTCGACAAGGTCGGGTCGCTGGAGAACATGGGTCCGCAGATCAATACTGCAGGGGACGAGATGTTTCCTTACAGCCGGGCCGACACGCTTCTCTATTTCAGCTCCGACGGACATCCCGGGTTCGGCGGTCTGGACATCTTCAAGGCGCATCTGAACTCCACGGGGGACCGGTGGAGCGTCGAGAATATGGGGAAGCCGGTCAACTCGTCGGCCGACGATTTCGGTATCACCTTCGGGGAGGGGGAGTCGGGCTTTTTCAGCTCCAACCGGAACGACGGCAAGGGCTACGACCATATCTACTCGTTCGTGCTTCCGGAGCTTAATATCTCGATAAGCGGCTGGGTTGTGGATCATGATGACGAACCGGTGCCTAATGCCGTGATACGTATCGTCGGGGACGACGGTTCGAATCAGAAGGAGGTGGCGCGAGACGACGGGTCGTTCCGCTTCAAGCTGTCGCGCGGTGTGAAATATGTGATGATGGCCGGTGCGAAAGGTTATCTCAATCAGAAGCAGGAGTTTGAGAGTGATGCTGCGGAGGAGGATGCCGAGTATGGTGTCGACTTCGTGCTTTCCTCAATAAGCAAGCCGAATGTGGTTGAAAACATCTTCTACGATTTCGACAAGGCGACCCTGCGACCCGAATCGAAGGAAGCGCTCGACGAGCTGGCCCAGATGCTCCGGGACAACCCGAATGTGACCATAGAGATGTCGTCGCACACGGACCGCTGGGGCTCGGACGCCTATAACAACGACCTGAGCAACCGTCGAGCCGGCAGTGTGGTGGATTATCTCGTGGGGGCCGGAATACCGAAGGAGCGTCTGACGTACACGGGGTATGGAGAACAGCGCCCCAAGACAGTGACAAAACGTGTGAACAAGGAGTATCCGCAGTTTCCGGAGGGGACGGTCCTCACGGAGGAGTATATCCTGACCCTCAGCGAGGAGGACCAGCAGGCGGCCGACCAGATCAACCGCCGTACGGAGTTTCAGGTGACGGCCATAGACTACGACATGTACTGAAGATGAAGTTCCGGACCGTCATAGATACCGGCAGGGCACCTTTCCGTCTGGAGGCGGAAGCGCCGACGCTGTGGATAGGCTCCTGTTTCACGGATCACATCGGGAGCCGGCTGCGGGACTGCATGTCTCCGGCGGAGGTGAATCCCTGCGGTGTGCAGTATAATCCGGAGTCCATAGTCCGGCTACTGGAGTGTGCCATGGAGAATGAGGGGGTGAGGCCGGAGAGTATGTTTTTCCATGGCGGTATGTGGCGATGCTGGCTCATGCCCTCCGCTTTCGGACACCCCGATCGTCAAGAGGCAGAGGAGAGAGCCAATTGTGCGCTTCGGAGTCTCCGGGGGACACTGAAGGACGCCTCGGCCATGTTCGTGAGCTTCGGGACGGCTCAGGTCTACGAGCATATACCTTCGGGAACCTCTCAATACAGTGGGGTGGTAAGCAACTGCCATAAGGTCCCTTCCGGGGAGTTTGACCACAGGATGCTCAGACCGGATGAGATAGCCGACCGATGGGAGGCGCTCGCCGGGGAGCTGCGCAGAGTCAACAAAGATCTCAAGATCGTGTACACGGTGAGTCCCGTGAGGCATCTTAACCCTTCGCCACGTATGAACACGTTGTCAAAATCGACGCTTCATCTTGCTACGGACCGACTTGTCGGCAGTGACCCCGAGGGGTCGTTTTATTTCGGGGCGTGGGAGCTGCTGATGGATGATCTGCGGGATTACCGTTTCTACGGGCGGGATCTGACACATCCTTCGGAGGAGGCTGTGGAGTATATATGGGAGAGTTTCTGCCGTAGCTTCTACAGTGAGAAGGAGCTGCGGATACTGGACGAGGGGGCTTCGATCATGCGACGCCTTTCCCACCGGCGCATGACGGCGGCTGCGGAATCGGATCGTCTGTTCAGGGAAAAGACAGCTGAGATGGCAGAAAGATTCATGCAGGAGCATCCGGGCATGAGGCTTCAAGAAGGTCTATCCGTGCGGGGGATAGAGAGGTCATAATTTGCGTCGGAGGCGCGAGGGGGGAATACGGAGAAATTCGCGATATTTGGCCACCGTGCGACGCTTTACGGAGTGTCCTGCGGCGACGAGTCTGCGTGTAATCTCTTCGTCGCTGAGGGGGTGGCGTTTGTCTTCCATCTCGACCATCGTCCTGAGAGCCGCCTGAATGCTTCGGGCTGAGCCTCCGCCGGCCGTCTGCCCGGAATCGCTGGCCATGCGTTCGCTGAAAAGGTGGCGCAGGGGTATGATGCCCCACGAGGTCGCGACATATTTTCCGGCTGTCGCGCGAGAGACAGTCGAGAGATCGTAACCCGTCAGGCGGGCTATGTCCTTAAGGGCCATAGGCTTGAGGTCGCGGTCGTCGGAGCTGAGGAAATAGCGGTGCTGGAGTCGCACGATAGCTGTCATGACGGCCAAGAGGGTGGTACGGCGCTGCTGCCAGATGTCGACGAAGTCCCGGGCGTCGCGATACATCTGCGATACGTAGGCCAAGTCTTTCTTTTCGCGAGAGAGTCGTCGTCTTGTCTCGGCGTTATGCTCCATCTCCCTGAGCGCCTCGCTGAAAGTCGAGTCGACGGCAAGTTCGGGGATGCGTGTCGGAATGACCACGTGGAGCTCACCTGCGTCATCCTCCTCGACGGCAAAATCGGGGACGACGGCCGCCGCCATGTCGGCATCACCCGAACCGAAAGAGGCGCCCGGGCGAGGGTTGAGGCTACGGATCAGTCTTATGGCATCGTCGTAGTCCTCTTTTTTGAGTTTTAGGGTAGAGATGATACGATGAGGATGGTGCATGGTGAGGGCGTCGAAAGTGTCGCGGATGATTCTCAGGGCGTTGTCGCGGGTTGAGGAGGGAGGCAATGCTTCAAGCTGCATGGCAAGGGAGTCCCTGAGGTCTGAGGCACCGACACCGGCGGGCTCGAGGGCGCGTACAACGTCGAGAGCCTGCTGCATCTCTTCGGGCTCTATGATTTCGCCGGAGGAGAAGGCCATGTCGTCGACCATGCCTTGGATGGTGCGCCGGAGATAGCCGCTTGTGTCGAGATTGCCGATGATGTAGTCGGCGGCCTTGTGTATCGGGGCCGGGAGATCCCTCTCGTCGAGCTGGCGGCGGAGATGGTCGTAGAGTGATTCCGATTCGGAGGCTGTGCGGAGGGCAATGTCGTGGGCCGAGGAGAAAGTGTCGTCGGGATGACGGTTGACCGCCCGGAGGCGGTAGGAGGGTATGTCGCCGTTGGCAGCGTCAAAGCGGGAGGCTGTCAACGCCTCGATGTCGGAGTCGGCCGTCTGAAGAGCGGGATTGGTGTCGAGCTCGCGTTCCACCGTCTCCTCCGCCTCCTGCCGGTTCATCTCGAGCAGGCGCACGAAGCGGACCTGCTGAGGGGTCAGTCGTTGTACAAGTTGCTGGCTGAGCTGCTGTTCGTGGCGGAGACTCATGGAAGTGGGTCGGATTTTTAACGCGAATTTACAAATTTTACGCCATCTTGTACAAAATATCCCGCTGAAAATTTCCTACCACAATAAAAATTTCCTAATTTTGCACGTTGAAAAATCAACGACTTCAAATACACTGAAATAAACTTCCATCATGGCAAAATCAAATAAGAAGAACGTAGCCGACGACAAGACAAAAATCGATGAGCTGAACGAGTCGCTCACCAACGCCGGTTCGAAAATTGAACAGAACAAGAAAACAGTTGGATGGATCGTGTGCGGTGTCCTTATAGTGGCCGTCGCCGTGTTCGGTTTCATCTTCTTCCGGAACCGTTCCAACTCTCAGTCGGCACAGAAGTATGCCAAAATCGAGCAGACCGCCTACAAGGCTACCATGAAGGATAAGAATCCGAGCGACTCCGTGTTCAATGCCAAGTTGCTTGCGGAATACGAGAAAGTGATCGCTTCCGAGGGGGGCAAGACCGGTGGCAACCTCGCTCGCATAGCAGCGGCCGAGAAGTATTACGACAACGGGCAGTATCAGAAGACGATCGACTATCTCGCAAAGGCTAAGATCAACGAGCCGGTGCTGAAAGCGCAGTGTCTGATCCTCACGGGCGACAGCTACGTAGGCCTCAATAAGCTCGGGGACGCCCTGAAGTGTTTCGACGATGCGGCTAAGGATGCGAAGGATTATCCTCTCGTGGTCGTGCGCGCGCTTCTTAAGAAGGCTCTCGTGCTGGATGCACAGAAGAAGTATGGCGACGCTCTGGCTGTCTACAAGCAGATAAAGAAGGATTATCCCCGTGAGATTGACGAATATAGTGCGGTCAGCGCACAGGGTGGTCCGGAGGTTGCCTTCAACATCGACGCTCTGATCGCGCGTGAGGAAGCCCGCATGGGTAAGTAACTCCTCTTCCGCATCGGACTCCTATCCGGTATACTCTCCATACTCTCCCGGCTCCGTCAGGGGGCACAGGGGGAAGTAATAAAGTCATAGAATAATAAAACAGCTTTGCTTATTTTATGGAAGGTTCGACACTTGCGTGTGCCGAACCTTTTTTGTCTAACGGCTTGGTTTTGGGGTAGGCTGTCATGAGGATTATATCGACACCGCGCTGCGGATCGTTTTTGGGGGCGGGCTGCTCCATGGAGGCAGCCCTACGTGTGGGAGGAGGGTGCAGGTAATTTTTCAGATGGATGCAGGCGTGTCCTGATTGTTTCAGTATTGATATGGTAGTTTATTTCGACAGCTCGCGATTTTCCGACCAGCCAACCATTCTTTGTTCATCGCTTTTTAATTGATATATTTATAAGATGCAGTTGATACTTGGAGCTTTTCCACATTTCAAAATTGTACGCAATATGCCTATGGGTATATGTACCACTATATCTCCCGGTCTTGGAACGGATTCCTATGGCATCGTTTAGCTCTACCTATGTTTTCTTTGATAGTAGAAAAGTTGTTGGTTCCGGCAGCATTTTAAATTGTACCGGGTCAGGTACAATTATAATTTTCCCAAACGGGAAGTATGTCTATTTGGGGTGTGATAAGTGGTATTGGGAGTGGTATAGGAAAAGAAGAGGACGTAGCCGAAATTTTTCAGCCACGCCCTTTTCATATAATATAAATCTTATTTATCAGTCGAGGTGAGGACCTGCCTTTGCAAGCTCCTTGCCATCCTTGTGACCTTCGAATTTCGTGAAGTTCTTGATGAACATTGCGGCGAGCTCTTTAGCTTTCTTGTCCCATTCGGCAGGATCAGCGTATGTGTCGCGCGGATCGAGGATCTTGGGATCAACGCCGGGAAGCTCGGTGGGCACTACGAAGTCAAAGTAAGGAATGACCTTAGTGGGAGCTTTCAGGATGTCACCGTTGAGGATGTCGTCGATAATACCACGTGTGTCGCGGATGGAGATACGCTTTCCGGTACCGTTCCAGCCTGTGTTGACGAGATATGCCTTTGCGCCGGATTTCTCCATTTTCTTAACGAGCTCCTCGGCATATTTGATGGGGTGGAGCGACAGGAATGCTGCGCCGAAGCAAGCGGAGAAGGTGGGAGTGGGCTCAGTGATGCCACGCTCTGTTCCTGCAAGCTTAGCGGTGAAGCCGCTGAGGAAGTAATACTTGGCCTGCTCGGGGGTGAGGATAGACACGGGAGGAAGCACACCGAAAGCATCTGCTGAAAGGAAGATCACCTGATCGGCAGCGGGACCTTTGCTAACGGGCTTAACGATGTTCTTGATATGATAGATAGGATAGCTTACGCGTGTGTTCTCGGTGACGCTCTTGTCTGTGAAGTCGATCTTGCCCTCGGCGTCTACAGTCACATTCTCCAGAAGTGCGTCGCGACGGATTGCGTTGTAGATGTCGGGTTCGCTCTCTTTGTCGAGATTGATGACTTTGGCGTAGCATCCGCCTTCGTAGTTGAACACACCCTCGTCGTCCCATCCGTGCTCGTCGTCGCCGATGAGTTTGCGCTTCGGGTCGGTAGAAAGGGTGGTCTTGCCGGTGCCGGAGAGGCCGAAGAAGATAGCTGTGGAGGTCTCGTCCATGTTGGTGTTGGCGGAGCAGTGCATGGAAGCGATGCCGCGGAGGGGGTTGAAGTAGTTCATCATAGAGAACATACCCTTCTTCATTTCGCCGCCATACC
>CAYPBS010000037.1:0-16573 GCA_964409015.1 uncultured Sangeribacter sp. | reverse complement strand
CGATACATGCATAGCCTGTGGTAAGCGAAGCGCCACCACAGGAAAGCTACCCACAACCCCAACGACCCGCGTAGCGGTGTCGGATTTCCCAACGAACCAACTTACATCCTCCCGGGATATTCACAATATTCACCTCCGACCCCCCTCCCGGAGTGAATATTTGAATATTGCTCTAACTCGCACACCCACTGCGCGTTACGTCGATTCAAAATATTCACCCTGAATATTCCGGGCTTTAGGGGTTCTTATTGGTCTCTGCGGCTTAGGGTCATTTCCCTTCCGTAAAGGCGTAGATCCGGTTATAGGCACGTCCGAACCGGGCACGGGCTTCGCGGTCAAGCTCTTCGCGGAATTGGGGGGCTGCGAGCTCTATGAGGGCTTTGGCACGCTGGACGAGGTTCTTACCGCGTAGGTTGGCGATACCGTATTCCGTCACGATATACTCGGCAGCGAACCGGGTTGTAACGACGCCGGCGCCGGGGGTGAGGCGTGGTTTGATCTTATTGTGCCCCTTGGAAGAGGTGGACAGCATGGCGATGAAGGATTTTCCGCCGGGGCTTATGTTGGCTCCCATGACGAAGTCGTGTTGACCTCCGACACCCGAGAAGATGCGTTCCCCTATCGAGTCGGCACAGATCTGACCTGTTAGGTCGATCTCCAGACAGGAGTTGATGGACATGACGTCCGGATTTGCTCCGATGATTGCCGGATCGTTGGTCCATGCCACGTCGCGGAAAATGATCTCCGGATTGTGGTCCATGAAGTCGTAGAGCTCGCGCGATCCTACCGCAAGGGAGGCTACACTCTTGCCGGGCATGATCTTCTTGCGGGAGTTGGTGATGATACCCTCCCTGAGAAGGGGCAGGACACCGTCGGTCATCGCTTCGGTGTGAAGTCCGAGCTCGCGGTGGTTTCCCAGAGCGGCGATGACAGCGTTGGGTATCCCCCCTACGCCTATCTGCAATGTGGCGCCGTAGGGAATTTCTGCGGCTATGTAATTACCGATACGCTGCTCGGCTTCGGTGGGTCTGAGGGTGGGTACCTCCACAAGGGGTTCATCGACCTCTACGGCTGCTGCAAGACGGCTCAGATGGACGATAGGGTCGCCGTAGGAAAATGGCATACGGGGATTGATCTGGGCTATGATGGTGCGTCCGCATTCCACGGCTGAGCAGGCGACATCTCCGCCGACTCCGAAGCTTACATAGCCGTGGGAGTCGGGTACGGAACAGTTCAGAAGCACGGCATCCACCGGCCAGTAGCCCTTGCGGATAAGGGCCGGAACATCCCCAAGAAAGCGGGGTGTTACCGATCCGTTGCCTTCGGCTATCCATTTCCGGAAAGGACTTCCGACGAAGAAAGCATCGACAAAGAAGCTCTCTTCCATGCCGGGACGGCAGATGGGCGCAGGTTCGGATGAAACGCTGAAGCCGGTGTAGAACGTGACGTCACGGAGCTCCTTGTGGCGGTCGGCAATGGCCGACAGGAGCGTCCATGGTATGGATGTGCCCTGCACGTAGACACGGTCGCCGCTGTTGATGAGTCCTGCTGCCTCGGAGGCACTCATCCAGTTAATCATTTTGCTGCTGCTCATCGCTGAAATTCTTTAGCCGGCGGTCGAGATCCTGAAAACTCTTGTCGTCGGAAATCATGGAAACACAGATGCGTAGTCCCTCCTGTTGGGAACCGGTGGAGGGCAGTGAGATGGCGCTGACGCCGTGGCGCAGAAGCTCTTGCTGAAGCTCTGAGGAGGTGAGATCGCCGTAGCCTACGGTGAAGAAGAAGCCGTCGGCAATGCGCCGTCCGTCTGCATCGCGGTCGTAGATGATATGAAAACCGTTGTCTGTGAAAATCTTTTTGGTGATGGCAGCCCGGCGGGCGTATTCGTGACAATCGGCTACGAAGTCAATCTCTCCCTCGGCGGCTGCCTCAAGCATGGCGGCGAAACCGCGCTGCGCGGAGTGAGAGGTGCCTGAGGACATGGCGTAAAGCACTCCGAAGACGTATGCATCCCCAAGTCTGGGAATACCGAAAAATTGTCTCAGTCCCTCGTATTTGCGTCTGTATAGAGATGGGGAGAAGCAGACCATGGCGATGCGTTGGCCGGCATAGCTGAAAATCTTGGAGGCGGAGACAAAGAGTATGTAATTCTCTGTGTATCGCGCGACGGTGGGTACGTAAGGGGGTTGGAATGGTTTTCCGGCGTAGACACGGAAGTCCATCCCCATGTAGGCGAGATCTTCCAAGATGATGGTGTCGTGAGCGGTAGCAGCCTCTCCAAGTATCTTCAGCTCATCTTCCGTGAGGTTGATCCACGCGGGATTGTTGGGGTTGCAGTAGATGATGGCGGCCACTCTTCCGTCGGCAAGGAGCTCGTCAAGTTTGCCTCGAAGAGACTCCCCGCGATATTCGTAGATGTCGAAGGAACGCTCCTTCAGACCCAGAAGATGTGCCTGACTGCGTTGCGCAGGGAAGCCGGGGTTGATGAACAGTATGGTATCTCTCTGCGTCGGGTAGCACTCTTTCAGTAGAGCCATGACGGAGTAGGTGCCCTGCATGGATCCGACGGTGGGGATGATCGAAGAACCCTCGCCGAGGTCGATGTCGAGGAACGCTTTGAGGAATTTAGCACCACCTCTCTTGAGTTGAGGCACACCCCCTATGTCGGGATATTTGTTGGCTACTCCTTCGAGAAGACTCCTGCACTCTGCCTCCACACCCTTGGAGCAAGCCTCAAGACCGGGATTGCCTATCTCCAGATGTACGAATTCCTCTTCCGCAAGTTCTCCGAGCTGTTGGGCGAGATGGCAGATCTGGCGTATTGTGGCACGCGAAATGTCGGTCAGTCCGATCTCGGACATCGCGTCGCTGAGTTGCTGATGTGTGATAGGAAACATGGCTGTATCAGGCTTTTGTTATCTCTTTTGCTTTTTCAAGCCCTCGGTTGAAGGCTTTGACGTTGCTCTCTACAATGGCATCCCCTTTGGCTGCGAAGACGGCTCGGATCGCATCCTCTATTTTCCGGGGATCGATACCGGTGAAGGGTGCGGCTGCACCGAGTAGCACCATGTTGGAGGCGCGGGGATTAGCTACTTCGCGGGCTGTTTCCTCCATGTCGAATGCTATTGTGTTGGGCCACTGGGCCAGTTCGTCCATGATGGTCTCGATAGCAGGATAGTCCGTGATATTGTTGAAGGGGGCTGTGGAAGTAACTATCCAGCCCTCGGGGCGAAGATAGGGTACGTAGCGGAGGGCTTCCATCGGCTCAAGGGAGACAATGATGTCGGCAGCTCCGGTAGGGATGAGATCGCTCGAAATGGGGTCGGAGCTGATGCGCAGGTTGGACTGTACGTCACCGCCTCGCTGCGACATGCCGTGGACTTCTGCCTGCTTGATGTGGAGATCCTCCCGGAGGGCCGCACGGCCTAATATCGTAGCTATGGTGAGAATTCCTTGTCCGCCTACACCGGCGAGTATTATGTCTGTCTTCATGGTGTGAGAATCTGTCTTGAATGTGTGTGGATGGTTATTTGGCTGACACCTCGGAAGCTTTCTTGGCATCTTTGGCTTTCTGAGATGCATGGCGACGGGCTGTCTGGATACATTCTCTGCGGGAGACGATCACGGAGAGTCCGGGATAGTCGAATTCCTCGCGGAAAAGGGCTTTCATCTGCTCGTGATTGCGTGGCAGTGAGTCTATGGTGCGTACATGGGCCGGATCTGCTCCGAGTCCCAGACATATCTGTTCGAGCTTGCCTGTTCCCTGACTGTCCTGTCCGCCTGTCATACCGGTGGTAAGGTTGTCGCTGATAATGACTGTCATGGGGGTATTCTCGTTGATGGCGTCAAGAAGTCCGGTCATACCGCTGTGTGTGAAAGTGCTGTCGCCGATTATGGCCACGGAAGGATGTTGTCCGGCGTCGGCGGCTCCCTTGGCCATTGTGATGGAGGCTCCCATGTCGACGCAGGTGTCAATAGCGTTGTAGGGGGAGAGCCATCCGAGTGTGTAGCATCCTATGTCGCCGAATACCTTGGGAGACGTGTAGTCTTTCAGAGTGTCGTTGAGTGCGTCGTAGACATCGCGGTGGCCGCATCCCTGACATAGCTGCGGTGGACGGCGTTTCACGGTTTCGCTTACGGGACGTGTCTCAAGGTCTGCAAGACCGAGAGCACGGCGTACGCTGTCAGGATTCAATTCCCCGGTACGTGGCAGTGTGCCGTCAAGCCGGCCGTGGATCGGTTTGGGAGATCCCAAGATACCGATGAGACTCTGCTCGATGAAAGGCTGGCCGTCTTCCATCACGAGAAGCGAGTCACATTCCTCTGCCATCTTGCGGATAAGGTTGCCGGGGAGTGGGTACTGTGAAATCTTCAGGACAGGATGTGCCGGTCCTTCGGGGTAATTCTCCATCAGATAGTTGTAGGCGATGCCGGAGGCGATGATACCCACGGTCTTGTCCTCTCCATCTATCATCCGGTTGTAGGGAGATGTTTCGGAGTCGGCTTCAAACAGTGCGTAGTCTTTCACGAGCTCCACGTAACGACGTCGGCTGTTGCCCGGCATGAGTACCCATTGCTGGGGCTTGGTAGGGTAGTGTATCCCGTTTTCAGGTTTAGGGGATGTGACCGCTACCTGAGCACGTGAATGGGCCAGACGGGTCACCATGCGCATCAGTACCGGTATGCCCCGGCGTTCTGATAGATTGAAGGCATAGTCCATCATATCGTAGGCTTCCTGCTGGCTTGAAGGCTCCAGTATGGGGGTGAGGGCAAACGAAGCGTAGAAACGTGAGTCCTGCTCGTTCTGCGAGGAATGCATCGAAGGATCGTCGGCAGCCACTACAACAAGTCCGCCGTTAGCTCCTGTCATGGCGGAATTGACGAACCCGTCGGCAGCAACATTCATTCCCACGTGCTTCATGCAGACCATGGAACGTTTGCCGCAGAAGGACATGCCGAGAGCTTCCTCCATGGCTGTCTTCTCGTTGGAGCTCCAGTGACTGTGAATCTTGCGTTCGCGGGCCAGAGGATTCCCTTGGATATATTCTGTGATTTCTGTGGATGGGGTGCCGGGATAGGCGTATACTCCGGAGAGTCCGGCGTTTATGGCTCCGAGGGCAAGTGCTTCGTCGCCGAGAAGAAGTAATTTCTCGTCCATTATATAAGTTGTATCAGATTTAGGTTGGTTCGTATCGATGCTGCAAATGTAGTGAAATAATTTTGTAAAACAAAAAACGTCCTTCAGGTTTCCATATTTTTCTGCGGCTGGGGGGAGGGGGATAAGGGTGAGGGAGGGGGTTGGTATGGGTTTTGGAGGAACGGTTTTGTTTGTTACCTTTGCTATCGTAGTAGAGGGAGGATGCCTCTTATACGGTATGCGGAAGAGACGGATTGTTGAACATACTTTTGAATTATAATGGAAAGGAATGATAAGGAAATAAGAAAAGAGATGATGAAATTATGGAGTGAGGTGTTCCATGATTCAGAACAGTACGTAAAGCTCGTGTTTGATACATATTACGATATCGACAATGTTGAAGTATGTGTTGACGATACCAGACATGTAGTGTCCTCGTTGCTCGCGGTTCCATACCGTTTCCGTTGTGGTGATACGGATAATTTTGAATCCTGTTGTGATAGAATGTCAAAGGGATTGTATTTATGTGGAGTTGCAACAGAACCTTCACATAGAGGAAAGGGTATCATGCATAGTATAATGTCGGATATTGAAAAGCGGGCACGGGAAAATGATTACGATTTTACTTTTCTGATTCCAGCGTCAGAAATACTAAGAAGATTATATAGAAAACATGGATATATCTCCTTGCCGGGGAAAGTTGAGTGCATGGTGGATTACTGTAAGGAAGGAATAGAGACGGATGGTGAGACAATTAAATTCACTTATATCGGTGATGAATTGAATTGTCATGTGGAGATAGAGGGAGATAAATTAAGTGTTTTGGAAGGTTATGTTGAAAGATATAATGTAGAAATGTTGAATATATCTGAGGTTGAATTTGAAAAATTTTCTGAGGAGAATAGGGCTGTTTCCTTGAAGGAATTTGATTCCTGTATGAAGGTGGATGGGAGCGGGTGTCGGGAAAGTGAGACGTGGTGTGAAGATAGGGATAAGCTCACATTACTGCGCTCATGTTACCGGTTTATGCTTGAACGGGAGAGTGAGGATGCCCCTTTGACCATTTTGCAAGGGTGGAGAGATTTCATTGCTGCTGTTAGGGAGAATAATATTTCCGGTGGAAGGGTGGTGGTTTTGCAAAATTGTGATTGTAAACCTTTTGCAATCATTTTTTGTTATATAGAGAGAGAGGAGAGTTGCATCGATATAAGGTATGCAGCCTCGCGGTCGGAGGACTGTCTGGGTTTGTTGCTCCTCTATTTGAAATTATGTTGCTTCAGAGATGCTTCCACAGCGAAGCTGTCACTTCCGGTTATCATGGATCCATATCACCCTGTCATAAGCGAACGGTTCTCAAGGAGAGCGGTGATTTCAACCGGAGAAGGACTGATGACGGTCTCCGTAAGATCCGGGTCGTTCTGTTCGGTTTCTTATGGAATGGTAAAGTGGCTGAAAAGTCCTTCACGTTTATTTCCTATGGATAATGGACAAGGAGGGAAGGAGATTTGCAAATCTCAGCGACTTAAGGATTCTATGAAATTTACAGAGCGGAGTATTATTGAGTCTTCTGCAAGAAAAAAAGATTGTACTTGTACGGGAATAGATTTAAATACAGATGAAATCATCCTGAATTCTGGCATAATAGATTTGAATGAAAACAGCTCCGGAAATTACAAATGCAATCAGATTGACTCGGTGCCTCCTGTAAATTGCAAAACCGATCCCAACGGTATCTGTCTTAATATCTCCTTGATGCTTGACTGATCTGTTTTGTAGGACGGCGTTTCCATTTTCCGGCTGGAGATTCATAACCCATAGGGAGGACTTATCAACCCTTATCCTATCGTCTTATACTTTTTTAGAAGTGAGGATGACTACACACGGAGTAGGGCGCTCCTGAGGTTTTGAGGTAGCTTTCTGTACGGTGAAGGTAGAGATGTAAGGAGAAAAACACTGGTGAGATTTTTAGACTTAAAAACGGAATAAGATATTTGTGGTGTTAACTTACTGTTAATTAGTTGATTGATGGTAAATCATATCGTTTTTGAGCTTCTGAGAATAAGATTATGTCGGTATCTTCGATAAAGAGGAAGGAAGAACTGATTCTCGACGAGATGAAGTGCTAAAAAAATAACGAGAGACAAATCCGGTGAAGGAGAGTAAAAAAGTGTAGTTGGAAACAAGAAACAGTATTGGTCAAAATCGAACCTGATCGCAATGAGAAAACGACCTCCTTCACTCGAACGATCTAAGGAAGCAGACAATCCGGATAAATACATAGGAAACACACACAATCCACAATACATAATCGTAAACATTAAGAATTGAGAATCCAATCAAAAAATCGATACTACGGATCTTCTGTTCACAGATTCCATTTCACAAATCGTATGTAAATGAAAATTCCATCACTTAAGTAATTTTAACAATAAGTGTAATTTCAAGATATATTGTAAGTTACACATAATGGCTTAAAGTGACAGGGATACCGAATATGCTGGTGAGGCTCGATTGCCTTGTCAGTCTTATTGTGTTTGAAAGTAATCCTCATTATGCCACTATCTTGCGGGTATTTCCTCATCCACCACTTCAAGCAACAAACTTGTAAATTGTAGATGTAAACTCAAGTGATTGCAAAATGTAAATTGCAAATCGTAATTTCGTTTACGAAAAATAATTGTACAATTGAGAATTTATGATTACATTTGCATCATTAAGATTGCAAAGCAAAACAGCCAAATATGAATGAATCGACAGCCTCCATTCGTCTAAAACACTTCATGGATTACAAGGGTATGACCAGTTCTCAATTCGCGGACAGTTGCGGTATCCCCCGTCCTACTCTGTCTCAGCTTCTGTCGGGTCGAAACAAGAAGCTGAGCGATCAGGTTCTGAAACCCATACATGCCCGTTTTCCGGAGCTGTCTCTACTTTGGCTAATGTTTGGAGAGGGTGAGATGCTGACCGGGTCGGTTATTCCTCAGGAAGGTTTTCAGTCGGAAGAATCATCTGAACATAAGGAGGATACGAAATTTGTGGCTACACCTGTGGGTGACAGCGATGAGGATGAGGCCATATACTATACAGGAAGCAGTGTCTCTGGAAAGAAGATCCATGACTTGCGAAGCGATGGTAATCCCCCCGCCCCGTTACGCAGATCCGTGAGAAGCGTGGTCGTATATTATGATGACAACACCTACGAAACCTTCGTGCCCGGGGAGAATGGTCTGTCGTTCCCATGACAGAAACCTGTCGTATCCATGTAAGAGGTCAGTGGCTTCCGTGATGGAGGTCTGACGTTTTCGGGATGGAGGTCAAGCTGTTTCTTAGGATCGGGGTTTAAACCCGCTGAGAATTGCCTTTCTCCTACACGACATGGAGGAGTGGTTGCAAATTAAAACCTGAGAAGGTTAAACCTATGGGAAAATCACGATAAATGATTGAGTCATAATCCATTCGGACTAAAATTTTCATGTTCGGTTTTTCTGCCTAAAAAATCGGCAACCGTTGAAATCCCCGTTCTCCACCTATTATTTATATTAGATCGTATGATTTGAACGGTCCGGATGTCGGAAGAGGTGGTATTCTTCGGAAATGTTGAAACAATCTCTCCTCCTACATGAAATATTCTATTAAAGAATTCAAATAACTACGTAGCCATATTTTTGATTACATAAATTCTGTTGATTAAATTTTGAATCAAAAATATTGTCAACCACACCCGTAAATGTTGATTCTAATTATATTTATATTATTGATTGGCGTTTTGTGGCGAATTGTTTTTTTGATGATATTGATTGTTGATTAAAAATAGATTCATTGTTTTAGGTTGATGTTAGAATATATGGAAGATGTTTGTGTTTTTAATATTGATGGTAGGTGAATGATATTTTGATTTTAATTTTGAAAGTGGCATCGGATTGATATTGAATTGTAGTATTGGTATATGATTTAATTGTCATATCTTTAATACAGAATTGTATCGAAACTTCAAAGACTTCATGGGTAGAGAGGACCATGATTCAAGTCTGTTTTAATTAGGACTTTAATCATTACAGCCTTCCGGATACAGTTTTGCGTTACGAGAGTTTTTTTGTAATTTTGCGCATTAAAGGGTACGTCATGTCGGGCTTAAGAAACAGCCTGCAAGTACCGATAAGGAAGTCAACAAACACGATAATGAAAACCAACGTAGCAGTTTTTTTCGGTGGACGAAGTGTGGAGCATGAGATTTCAGTTATCTCAGCACTTCAGGCCATCAATGCCTTCGACAGCGACAAATACAACATAATACCGGTCTATATCTCCAAGAAGGGGCGCTGGTATACCGGCAAGGAGCTTCTCAATATCCGTAATTACAAGGATATGGATGCTCTGACATCACGTCTTACGGAAGTCTTCATGCGTCCGGAATACGGCGATTACAACCTCTACAGCGTGCGGTCCTCAGCCTTTTCAAAGCGTAACAAGGTCATAGAGGAGCTTCATGTTGTAATACCGGTATTGCACGGCACGAATGGCGAGGACGGTGTATTTGAAGGTCTGCTTGACTCAATAGGTATCCCCTACGCGGGGTGCAATACGCTCTCCGCAGCTAACGGTATGGACAAGATCACGATGAAGATGATACTTCGTTCGGAGGGTTTGCCTGTCGTCGACTACGTATGGTTTACAGACAAACAATGGTATTCCGACCGCGACGCGATGCTCGCCAAGGTCGAGGAGAAGCTCTCTTATCCGGTGATAGTCAAGCCCGCTAACTTAGGCTCGAGTGTCGGTATCAGCAAAGCGGCCGACCGGGAGGCACTCATCTCCGCTCTGGACAATGCAGCCCGTTTCTCCCAGCGTCTCATAGTGGAAAAGATGATCGGAGATCTGAAAGAGATCAACTGCTCCGTACTCGGAGATGCCGACGACCATCAGTCGAGTGTCTGCGAGGAGCCTGTCAGGAGTGGCGACTTCCTCAGCTACGAAGACAAGTACATGGGCGGGGGAGCATCCAAGGGTGGCACCAAGGGAGCGGCAGGAGGCATGCAGTCGAGCGAGCGCAGAGTTCCGGCCGATCTGCCCGAGGAGGTAAGCGAACGGATCCGGCATCTTGCCGGGGAGACATTCCGTGTGTTGTCGTGTCATGGCGTGAGCCGTATCGACGTTATGATCGACGGCGCCGACGGCAATATATATATTAATGAGATCAACACCATCCCCGGTTCTCTTTCCTACTACCTCTGGGAGGCTTCAGGAGTGGAGTTTCCGGCTCTCATGGACAAGCTCGTCCAGCTTGCCCTGCGCCGCAAGCGCGACACAGAGAGGAAGACCTTCACCTACGACCGTAACATCTTCGCCCTGACAGGAGGAGCGAAAGGGGGGAGCAAATTCCGCAAATAAGCGAGACCCTCGTGCAGCCCCATATCCCATCTTCCATCCGCCACCAACACCAAACAGACGACCGAAGCGGGATTGTTCAACTCTTTTTGTCCGAGTAGAACAATGCCCTATCAACCAAAACACCAAACAAAAGACAAACAAGCACAAAGACCCCATAAAAGTATGAAATTTCCCGAATACGACAGTCATCTTTCCTTACCCGAGATCAACAGCACCATGCTTGCCCTCTGGGATGCCAATGACCTCTTCCACCGTTCAATGACAGAGCGCGAAGGGTGTCCTTCGTTTGTGTTCTTCGAAGGGCCTCCGTCAGCCGACGGTATGCCCGGAATCCACCATGTCTTGGCTCGCACAATCAAAGACATCTTCTGCCGCTACAAGACCATGAAGGGGTATCAGGTACGTCGTAAGGCAGGCTGGGACACCCACGGTCTCCCCGTGGAGCTCGGTGTCGAGAAGACACTCGGAATCACCAAAGAGGACATCGGCAAAAAGATCACCGTTGACGAATACAACGAAGCCTGCCGTCGGGAAGTGATGAAATATACGGCCGAGTGGACCGACCTGACCCACCGGATGGGTTACTGGGTGGATCTGGAGAATCCCTACATCACCTACGACAACCGCTACATCGAGAGCGTCTGGTGGCTGCTGGGGCAACTCTACGACAAGGGATTGCTCTACAAGGGATATACCATCCAGCCCTATTCGCCGGCAGCCGGTACGGGTCTTAGCTCCCACGAGCTCAATCAGCCCGGATGCTACCGCGACGTCAAGGACACGACCGTCACCGCCCTGTTCCATATCCTCGAGCCCCTGCCGGGGATGACAGGGTGGGGCGAAGCCTGTTTCGCAGCGTGGACGACAACACCGTGGACCCTTCCCTCCAACACGGCTCTCTGCGTAGGTCCCTCGATCCGTTATGTGGCCGTGCGCACCTACAACCCTTATACTGCAGAGAAGATCACAGTCGTGATGGCACGCGAACGAGTTGGCGCCTACTTCAAGCCGGAGGGTGAGAAAGCCGACATGGAGCAGTACAGCAAGGGGGACAAGGTTCTTCCGTGGCGCATAGAGGCCGAGTACGCAGCCTCAGAGCTTGTGGGGATGCGATACAGTCAGCTGATGCCGTGGGTGAAGCCGCTTGAGAAGATCACGCCTCAGGCCCCCGCCTACGTCTCCGAGGAAGCCTCCGCCCATCCCGAGCGCTGTTTTGAGGTCGGAGCAGACCGATACGTGGAGCTTGCCGACAGAGCATTCCGTGTGATCCCCGGCGATTACGTCACGACAGAGGATGGTACCGGTATCGTGCATATCGCGCCTACCTTCGGTGCCGACGATGCCAAAGTGGCCCGGGCAGCCGGAGTCCCATCTCTCTTCATGGTGGACAAGAAGGGGGACACCCGTCCGATGGTCGACCTTCGCGGACGCTATTATCTCCTCTCCGACTGCGCTCCGGTCTTTGTCGAGAAATGTGTCGACACGTCTCTGTACGGCGCCCATGAGGGGGACTACGTGAAGAACGCCTACGATCCCCGCTTCAATACCGACGGACGCTACGACGCCGAAGCAGCCGACAAGGCCGAAGACCTCAACGTGGTACTCTGCATGGAGATGAAGCAGCAGGGGACAGCCCTCCGCATCGAGAAGCATGTCCACAACTATCCGCACTGCTGGCGCACAGACAAGCCGGTCATCTACTATCCCCTCGACAGCTGGTTTATCCGTACCACAGCCCTACGCGAACGACTCATGGAGCTGAACCACGACATCAAGTGGAAGCCCTCCTCCACCGGTACCGGACGCTTCGGAAAATGGCTTGAGAACCTTCAGGACTGGAACCTCTCGCGCAGCCGTTTCTGGGGCACACCCCTCCCGATATGGCGTACTGAGGATGGCACCGAGGAGGTATGCGTCAGCAGCTACGAGCAACTGAGCCGCCTCATCGACCAGTCGGTTGAGAAAGGATACATGGCCTCCAACCCCCTCACCGACAAAGGTTTCCGTCCGGGTGTCATGACAGCAGAGAACTATGCCACATTCGACATCCACCGCCCCTACGTCGACGACATCATCCTCACCAGTCCGAGCGGGCGACCCATGCGCCGGCAGGAAGACCTCATCGACGTGTGGTTCGACTCCGGAGCAATGCCCTACGCACAGATCCATTACCCCTTCGAGAACAAGGAGGAATTCGACTCCGGAGCCGTGTACCCGGCCGACTTCATAGCCGAAGGAGTGGACCAGACGCGAGGATGGTTCTTCACCCTGCACGCCATAGCCGGAATGATCTTCGACACCACATCCTACAAGGCAGTCATCAGCAACGGCCTCGTACTCGACCGCAACGGCAACAAGATGTCCAAACGTCTCGGCAATGCCGTCGACCCCTTCGACAACCTCAAACGTTACGGAGCAGATCCCGTGCGCTGGTACATGATAGAGAATTCCCAGCCTTGGGACAACCTGAAATATGACGAGACAGCCGTGCAGGAGACCTCCCGCAAGCTCTTCTCCACTCTCTACAACACCTACAAATTCTTCGCCCTCTACGCCAACGTCGACGGCTTCACCGGCAAGGAGCCGCAGGTGGCCTACAAGGATCGTCCGGAGATTGACCGATGGATCCTTTCCCTGCTCCATTCCCTCATAAAATCCGTGGACGCATCCCTCGACGACTATGAGCCAACGAAAGCAGCCCGCGCCATCTCCGCCTTCGTCGGCGACAACCTCTCCAACTGGTACGTGCGCCTCAACCGCAAGCGTTTCTGGGCCGGAGAGATGGATACCGACAAGCTCTCTGCCTACCAGACCCTCTACACCTGTCTGCGGACCGTCGCCCAGCTCATGGCCCCCATCGCCCCCTTCTATGCCGACCGACTCTACTCCGACCTGACATCCCCGCTTCAGGATACAGACTACGTCACCGTCCACCTGAGCCGCTTCCCCGAAGTCGACGAGAGCATGATAGACAGCGATCTGGAGCAACAGATGGAGCTCGCCCAGAGCATCACCTCAGCCGTCCTCGCCCTGCGCCGCAAGGTCAATATAAAGGTACGTCAGCCCCTGCAGACACTCCTCGTGCCCGTCACCGGTGAGCGACAGAGAGCCATGGTGGAGGCGATGGCACCCCTCATAGCCGCCGAGGTCAACGTCAAGGAGATCCGTATCGTAGACAACGAACAGAGCGGCCTCGTGAAGCGTGTCAAGGCCGACTTCAAGCGACTCGGTCCCCGCTACGGCAAGGTCATGAAACAGCTCGGAGCAGCCATCAAGTCGATGAGCGCCGCTCAGATCTCACAGCTTGAATCCGCAGGCAGCTATACCTTCACGGAGATAGAGGGAGAGCCTACCGTCACAACCGACGACGTCGAGATCATAGCCGAAGATATACCCGGATGGCTCGTCTCCTCCGGATCGGAAATCACCGTAGCCCTCGACGTAGACCCTTCAGACGAGCTTAAAGCCGAAGGACTCGCCCGCGAACTCATCAACCGCATCCAGAACCAGCGTAAGTCCACCGGACTCGAGATCACCGACAAGGTAGAGGTGACGGTCAAAGGGGACGAGGCGACAGCCAAGGCCATCGAGCTCTTCGGCAGCTACATGGCCGCTCAGGTACTCGCCACCTCCCTCGCCCAAGATCCCTCCCTCACAGCCGAGACCCCCGACGCCCAGCTCAACGACATCGACGGCATCCCCGTCATCATCCGTGTCGTAAAAGCCCGGGAACAGAAGTGAGAGCCCACCCTCTCTCCGGCTCCCAACCCTCACAGAAATCAAGCAAAACCGCCATACAGTCAGAACAGAACAATGAGTGAAACCAAAAGATACTCCGACGCCGAACTCGAGGAATTCCGTCAGCTGATCCTCGCCAAGCTCGAAAAGGCCGAAAGCGAGTACATATCCCTCGTCGGATCCGTCAAAAACGTTTCCGGCAACGGGGTAGAGGACACATCCCCCACCTTCAAGGCTCTCGAAGAGGGAGCCAACACACTCGGCAAGGAGACCAACGCCCGTCTCGCCCAGCGTCAGGCCGACTACATAGCCAAACTGCGTCAGGCACTCGTGCGCATCGACAACAAGACCTACGGGATATGTCGTGTCACCGGAGAGCTTATCCCCAAGGGGAGGCTCAGGGCAGTGCCCCACGCCACACTATCCATGGAAGCCAAAAACCGCTGAAAGAGTATGAAAGAGAGAAAAGGGCTTCTCGCAACGCTCATCGTCATACTCGTCATCATAGCCGACCAGAGCCTCAAGATATGGGTCAAGACCCACTACTACCTCGGAGAGGATACCCCCGTCACCTCGTGGTTCCATCTCCGGTTCATCGAGAACAACGGTATGGCCTTCGGGCTTGAGCTCTGGAACAAGTACATCCTCACCTTCGGGAGGATACTGGCCGTAGCCTTCTTCATCTGGTACATCGTCAAGGCCTCCCGGATCAGGGATCTGCGCACCGGCTTCATCGTCTCAGCCGCACTGATCACGGCCGGAGCAGCCGGCAATATCTTCGACTGTGTCTTCTACGGCGTAGTGTTCAACGACCCCGCCCCGCAGGCAGTCGCCACCTTCTTCCCCCCCGGAGGAGGATACGCCCCGTGGTTCGAGGGGAGGGTGGTCGATATGCTCTATTTCCCGCTCTTCACTCTCGACATAGGTGGAGGGAAATGGGAGTTTTTCCAGTATATCTTCAACATAGCCGACGCTTCGATATGTGTCGGGGTCTTTCTTCTCGCCCTGTTCTACACCCGCGATCTGAGCCGCAGCTGGCAGGGGATATTCCCCGGCAAGCACCCTCATGCCGAGCCTGAGGACAAGGGATCCGACATAAATCATACAGATGACTGACCACCCCGACGGCATACCCGGTACCCACCGCAGGAGCTTCCCCTTCAAACGATACATGGCGGCAGCCGGAGCTGTATGCCTCTTGGCTGGCTCTCTCGCAGGATGCGGACGCCGTCCCTCCGACGTGCTTCCGGACGAGGCGCTGACGGCCCTGCTGGTCGATATGTACAAGGCGGAAGCCTACGCCTCCAGCGACCCTGTATACTCCTTCAACGACTCCATGCGTATGGTGCTCCGTCAGGGCGTGCTGGCCGATCATCATACCGACGAAGCCACCTTCAACCGTTCCCTCGACTGGTATGGGCGCAATATCGACCGCATGGGCGACATCTACGAAGAGGTCAACGACCGTCTGGAAAAGGAGGGTACCACCTCCGTCCGATCCCCACAATCCACCCCCGGCGCATCCCTGTGGGAGGGATCCGCACGACTGACCCTGAACCCCTCCAACGCGCGCAACCGGTTCGCGTTCGACATTCCCGGTTCGCGCCTGAACAATCCCAAGGACAACGAGATAGTATGGGAATTCACCACACCCGTCCTCCCCGGACGCATCACCACCTTCGTGGGGGCAGACTACTCCGACGGCACCTACTCCTACTCCTCACGCACATTCAACACCCCCGGGACGGCAAGCGTCACGCTGACCCTTGAACCGGGCAAGAAGCTGCTTCGCGTGTTCGGCCAGTCGACCTATATACCGGTTCATCGTGAGACAGTGTTTGTCGACAGCATCCGTGTGATGGCCCGTCCATCGCGCATACCCGGCCGTGTCCCGATGCAGTAAGAAGGAGAGTCCCACGGAAAATATTCAGGGTGAATATTTTGAATCGTCGTAACATGCAGTGGATGTGTTAGTTAGGGCAATATTCAAATATTCACTCCGGGAGGGGGGTCGGAGGTGAATATTGTGAATATCCCGGGAGGATGTAAGTCGGTTCGTTGGGAAATCCGACACCGCTACGCGGGTCGTTGGGGCTGTGGGTAGCTTTCCTGTGGTGGCGCTTCGCTTACCACAGGCTATGCATGTATCGTCGCCTTTTCAGGCTCCGATACGACCGCGCTACGCGGGTCAGCATCGACGTGGGTAGCAGGATGCACCATGGTACAGCCCTACGTTCGGGTGGGTATATCGGTAACATGTATCGTCGCCTTTTCAGGCTCCGATACGACCGCGCTACGCGGGTCTCACCA
>CAYPBS010000036.1:0-16766 GCA_964409015.1 uncultured Sangeribacter sp. | reverse complement strand
TTGTGGATTATGGGTGTTGAATAGGTGGATTTGACTGGAATTTGTTAAAATGTGTTAACAAAAATAATATTCCGGAAATGGCTGGTCAATATGGGAAATGACAGGTGATTTTATTATTTTTGCAGGTTAAAAAAATTTGAACCTGAGGATATGTCAATTCAATTTGAAAACACTCCGTGTGTTGTCATGCCAAAGTTGTGTTTGCCTCTCGTGAGGCGTTGGCTTGCGGCTGTCGCAAGAAGTCTGGGTTATGAGTGTGGAGCTCTTGTTTACAGATTTTGCAGCGACGAAGAAATTCTGGATTCCAACAGACAGTTCCTCGGTCACGATTACTATACGGACATCATCACGTTCGATTACAGCAGCGGGCATCGCGTTTCCGGCGACATGCTTATCTCTCTTGATACGGTGAGGAGCAATGCGTCTATGGAAGGGGAGAGCTACGAGCGAGAGCTTCTTAGAGTCATTGTACACGGACTTCTGCATCTGTGTGGCATCAATGACAAGGGACCCGGCGAGCGTGAGATTATGGAGCGTCACGAAGATGCAGCCTTGGATTTGTATCTGAAGATGTCGGCAAAGGAGATAAAGTGATATGAGATTCGACTACGATGTTATTGTAATTGGTGCTGGGCATGCCGGTTGCGAGGCTTCAGTTGCTTCGGCGCGGCTTGGGAGCCGTACGCTGCTGTTGACGACGGATATGAACCGGATCGCTCAGATGTCATGTAATCCGGCCGTCGGAGGAATCGCCAAGGGTCAGATCGTGAGGGAGATTGATGCGCTTGGCGGTTGCATGGGTGTGATCACGGATGAGACCGCCATTCAGTTCAGGATGCTGAACCGATCAAAAGGACCAGCAGTCTGGAGTCCCAGATCACAGTCGGACCGCACGCTTTTCTCTCTCAAATGGCGCGAGACACTTGAGCATACTGAGAATCTAAATATGTTTCAGGATTCGGTGGTGCGTCTTCTTGTGGAGCGGTCGGAGGATGATACTTCTGAATACAAGTGGAGAGTGAGAGGCGTTGTGACAGCACTCGGTATGGAGTTTCACGCACGTTGTGTCGTGCTGACGGCAGGGACATTTCTCAACGGACTTTTGCATTTCGGGGAGACGCAGATCGGTGGCGGACGGATTGCCGAGGCTCCTTCTTCAGGGCTCACGGAGCAGTTGAGGGAGCTTGGCTTCGCAACCGCAAGGATGAAGACCGGTACACCGGCACGTATCGACAGCCGGAGCATTGACTTCTCCATGGCACAGCCTCAGGAAGGGGATGATACCGTGGTACGAGCTGCTTCGGGTGAGGTGACGGAGGTCAGGCGTGATTTCCATAAGTTCAGTTTCTTGCCTTCGAGCCGAAGGATGCTTATGCCCCGCTTATGTTATGTTTGTCATACAAATCCGGAAGTGCATCAGGAGCTTCATGACAATCTCGATCGGTCTCCATTATATAACGGTAGCATACAGAGTATCGGACCGCGGTATTGTCCGAGCATAGAGACTAAGATCGTGACTTTTGCCGACAAGGAAAGTCATCAGCTTTTTCTCGAGCCCGAAGGGGAAACCACGACTGAGTTTTATATCAACGGATTCTCGTCATCTTTGCCGTGGGATGTGCAGATTAACGCACTTGAGAAGATACCGGCTCTGAAGGATGTACATATATTTCGTCCCGGATATGCTATCGAGTACGATTTCTTTGATCCGACTCAGTTGCGCCATGATCTCCAGACCCGGATTGTGGAGGGACTTTATTTCGCCGGACAGGTGAACGGAACAACCGGTTATGAGGAAGCCGCAGGGCAGGGGCTCATGGCTGGAATCAATGCTTCCCGGAAATGTAGGGGTGAGAACCCCGTAATCCTTGGTCGCGACGAGGCATACATCGGTGTACTGATCGACGATCTAATCACAAAAGGTGTGGACGAGCCGTACCGTATGTTCACGTCCCGGGCCGAATACCGTATACTTCTCCGTCAGGATGATGCCGACATGCGGCTTACTCCAATCGGGGCTTCCATAGGCCTTGCTTCAGAAGAGCGTCTGGCCTTGATGATAAGTAAACGGGATGCGCGCGACAGCATCATAGATTTTGCACGTGAATACAAGGTCAAGGCCGAGAAGGTAAATCCTTATCTTGAATCGAAGGGTTTAGCACTTCTAAGCGGAGGTATACGACTGTATGATCTGATCCTTCGTCCCGGAGTTGACGTCATGTCCCTCTCAGCATATCTCCCTGCACTCCGTCGAAAGCTTGAAGACATCGAGGAGCTAAGAAGGGATGAGATCGTAGAAGCCGCCGAGATTATGATAAAGTATAGCGGCTACATTGAGAGGGAGCGGCAGCTTGCCGACAAACTTCGGAGACTCGAGAGCGTGGCGCTGCCTCTCAACTTCGACTACACCTCCATCACTTCGTTAAGCACTGAAGCAAGACAGAAGCTATCCACCCGCAAACCCCGAAGTATAGGGGAGGCCTCTCGTATCCCCGGAGTATCCCCGGCAGACATCAATATACTTTTGCTGCTTCTTAACCGTTAATAAGATGGATGTAAGTGACGGTTATGGAGGTTGTTAGGATTTGATTGTTCCACGTGGAACACCGAGATTCGTTTTATTGCCGCCCGGTTTCATCGTGAGATAAGAATAAAATATCGCGATGAAGAGAGGAAAAAGTAAGCATATTTAACTCTATAAAGAAATCATAAGCTATGACAATTGAAGAACTCAAAGGCACCATCCGCAACGTGCCTGATTTCCCGTCGAAGGGAATCATGTTTCGCGATCTTACAACACTGATTAAGGATCCGGAGGCGTTTCAGGTTATGAATGACGCCGAGACGGAGATGTACATCGGGAAGGGTATAACCAAGGTCGTAGGAATAGAATCGCGCGGTTTCATCACGGGAAGCGTACTTGCGTATAAGCTCGGATGTGGTTTTGTGCCTGCCCGTAAACCGGGAAAACTTCCTGCCGTAACGGTGAAGAAAACATACGCCAAGGAGTACGGTACAGATACGATCGAGCTTCACTCCGATGCCATCGGACCTGACGACGTGGTACTGCTACATGATGATCTCCTCGCTACCGGAGGGACAATGAATGCGTGCTACGAGCTCGTGAAAAGTATGAACCCGAAGAAGATATACATCAATTTCATCGTGGAGCTTGAGGCTCTGAAAGGCAGGGAGAATCTTCCGAAAGATTGTGAAGTTACGTCTCTGCTTAAATTCTAAATTTCTAAACTGCACAAACTGCAAGTATGTCTGACACTCTCTCTGAAAATATCACCGATCCCATCGTGCCGCTTCCTGATTCCGGGGAGCGGCAAAAGGATATGGCTGTCGAGGACTCTGTCGGTGAAAGCGATTCTCTGGCTCATCTGCCGCCATCGCTTCAGCGTATGGGGCGCCTCATCATGCATGACGCCGCTATGCCGATTAATCCGGACAGCAGAAGGACTTCGAGTGAGCTTCTGGAAAACCGTCCCGGGTCATACCTGCGTAAGAAGATTCTTGCTCTTCCCGATGAACCGGGGGTTTACATGTACCTCGACAAGTATGGGAAGGTCATATACGTTGGAAAGGCGAAGCGGCTGAAGCGCAGGGTGTCGTCTTACTTCAACCGTCACCACGATGTATTGCGCACGAACGTACTTGTGCGAAATATCGTCGATCTCCGTTTTGTGGTCGTCCCTACGGAGGAGGATGCGTTGCATCTTGAGAGTGCCATGATAAAGGAGTATCAGCCCCGATACAACGTCCTGCTGAAGGATGACAAATCCTATCCTTGGATCATCGTCACATCCGAGGCTTATCCTCGTGTATTCATGACCCGCGATAAAAGTGTGGCCAAGGGGCGATTCTACGGGCCGTACTCAAATGTCCAAAGTGCCAAGGCTGTTCTCGAGCTGATACGAAAAGTGTTCCCGTTACGGAGCTGCCGACACAACATAGACAGCGACTACATTGCGAAAGGGAAGGGCCGGCTCTGCCTTGATTATCATATCCACAAGTGTGGCGGGGCATGCCGAGGTCTTGTCAGCACGGAAGAGTACGGGGCTTTTATCTCCCAGATCCGCCGGATCCTTAACGGTGACACCGGATATATCTTACGTCATTTGAGAAAGGAGATGGAGACCTTGAGCGGAGAGTTGCGTTTCGAGGAGGCCGAGCAGGTGAAGGCGCGGTACGATCTTGTGGAGAAATATCAGGCCAAGTCGACGATAGCACCACCCGACGAGACGGAGTACGACATATTCAGTTACGATGAAAATCCCGATACCTCATTCGTTGGCTTCATGCATATCCGCCACGGAGCGGTAGTCCAGAGCATGAATCTGGAGTATCGCCGGAGACTTCAGGAGACGCGGGAGGAGATTCTCTCTACGGCGATAGGGGAGATCTCGACCCGAATAGAGAGAAAATTCAGTGAGATAATCGTGCCGTTCGAGCCGGATGTCAATTTTGACGAGACGGAGGTTGTCGTGCCTCAGCGAGGAGACAAGAAGCGTCTTCTGGACATCGGCATGCGCAACATCAACCGCTATCGACTTGACCGTGAGAAGGAGGTTGAGGCACTGGATCCTCAAGCGGGTGTGAAGCGTCTTATGGAGCGGATGAAGACAGATTTCAGGCTTTCGACATATCCTACCCATATAGAGTGTTTTGATAATTCCAATATTCAGGGAACAAATCCGGTGGCCTCCTGTGTCGTGTTCCGCAACGGTAAGCCGTCCCGAAAGGAGTACAGGCATTTCAATATTCAGACCGTGGTAGGAGCGGATGATTTCGCTTCGATGAAGGAGGTTCTTCATCGTCGCTACACGCGCCTGATGGCTGAAGGGGAAGAGCTTCCCCAGCTTGTGGTCGTGGACGGGGGAAAGGGGCAGCTGAATGCAGCCGTAGAGGCTTTCGAGGAGATGGGGATACGCGGAATCGTCGCGCTGGCCGGTATCGCGAAGCGACTTGAGGAGATTTATTTTCCCGGGGATCAGATTCCGCTTTATATCGACAAGAAGAGCGAGTCTCTCCGTGTTGTTCAGGCGCTGCGTGATGAGGCACACCGATTCGGTATCACCCATCACCGCAACCGTCGCTCAAAAGGTCAGTTAAGATCCGAGTTAGATTCAATAAAGGGGATAGGCCCAGCTACATCGAGAGCCCTCATGGCTCGATTCAAGAGTGTCAAGCGGCTTAAGGAGGCCGGGTGGGAGGATGTCCAAGCGTGTGTGGGACGTGCGAAGGCCGCTATCCTCTTTGAGTCATTCGGCAGGGAAATTCCTTCAACCGGAAAAACAGACATGGGATGAAAACGAAGGTAACAGGGATAGTACTGCGTCCGCCTGTGAAGCATAACGACCGCTCGGACATATTGAATATCTTTTCTCCTCAGTATGGCAGAATGGGTGTGGTTGTAGCTGCGGGAAACGGACGCACAGCCCGCATACGTAAGGCAGCCCTGATGCCACTTTCCATAATAGAGCTCCAGCTGCCTCCAAACGTTTCGTCCACACGTCTTTCGCGAGCCTCCTCCATATCCAGCGTGTACACCTACAAGACGCTCTATTTCGATCCTGTCAAAAGGGGAATCGTAATGCTGCTGTCGGAGTTTCTCAACAGGCTTTTGCGGGACGAAACTCCGGACGAGGTGATGTACCGTTACATCAAGGAGTCCCTGATACTTCTTGATGACATCGAAGAGGAAAGGCTGCTTGCCAATTTCCCGATAGCATTCCTATCGGGCCTTGCAACCTTTGCCGGGGTGGCTCCGGATGTGTCCGGCTACAGTGAGATATCCATCTTCGACATGCGTGCGGGGCGATACACAACGATGCTTCCCCCTCATCGGAATATCCTCCGGGGGGAGGAGGCGCGTATTCCGCTGTTGCTCGTCAGGATGAATTATGCCAATCAGCATCGCTTCCCGTTCACCCGGGAACAGCGACGTGAGATACTTGAAGGTATATTACGTTATTTCGGTTTGCATTTTCCGGGAGCCGATAACATCAATTCCCCCGAAATTCTTTTCGGAATGTTTGATTAAGAGCCTGTATCACAGGAAATTACCTCACCATAGCATCTCATGGGCACTTTTTGCCGTTCATCTCGGTCACTTGGCTACGTCCACGCGCCTCCCTTTTTCACGTAAGAATCTCTACATGATATGCGACCCTATCGTTAGCATTTCTTGTGAGACAGGCTTTAAGACCCCAACCCACGAGAAAAGTTAACTTCAGGACTTCGCGTTTCTACGGTCTATCATGCTCCGCACAAGGCCGATGTAGCGACCTGCGACAGCCGAGGGAGCGAAATTAGAATGTACACTGGAGTACATTGTGTTTATAATTTCCTTATAATTAACTGATTGAATAAATCTGACAGCTTCGACGAGCAGATCGGCAAAGTTTTCAGCCGCTTGGGTATCGTCGGAGCCGAACGGCGAGAGAAACCCCGTAAGGCCGTGATCTATAATATCGCGCTGTCCCCCCCGGTCGAATGCCACAGGAACCGCGCCAAAGGCCTGAGCCTCGACGAGAGTGCCGGGTAAAGTCTCGTAGCGGGAGGGGGATAGGACAAGGTGTGAGGAGGAGAAAATCTCCTGCATTGCTTCCGGGGGAAGGCTGCCTTTCCATTCCCACGAGACAGGAATCTGCTGAAGCAAGGACTTCTCGCGGATGTCTCCGCAGAGGATGATGTGTAGTCGACGGGCAATCTCCATATTGCGCTCTGAGAGCTTCTGTAAGGCCTTGATAAGAATCGGGAAGCCCTTTACATCGTCGTCAAGCCTTGCGGCGGCCATGACGGCCCTGATAGTGCCGTCGGAAGCTTTTGAATCTACGGAAACCTTTTCTTTCAGGATAAAGGGGTTAGGAATCACAGACAGATCCTTATCGTGCAGAAGGGAAGAGAGCCGGCATCTCTCCGCGAGCCAGTTACTGACGGCCACGAAATGGATCGGCTGGCGCCCATAAGAGAGTTTCTTTCTCTGCCAGATTTTACAGGAGATGTCGTTTGCGGAGGCTTTATCCCCCAATAAGGGACAGAGACGACATTCGGTTTCAAACCGGGAACAGAGTCCGGTATGGTGGCATATCCCCGTGGCACACCACATATCGTGCATGGTCCATATAAGCGGTTTAGCAGCAGCGATACGATTTACACCTTCAAGCGATAGCATCCCCTGATTGACCCAGTTAAGAATCACGGCGTCGGCATCTTTTATGAGAGGATGTTTCCAAAGAGGGAGCCCCCGGGAGGCAGTATCGATTTTAAAGAGTGTGGCGCGGTTGCCACCGTTGGCGGCGAAGACCTCCAAACGCTCGAGCAGAAAAGGGATTTTAGTTCTGAGCGGTGAAGCGGCAGCCACAACGTAGGGGTCGTCGGAGAAACGTTCCGCCACGAGCATCCGAGCATCCACGCCCTCATCCCGGAGCGCATGCATCAGACGTCGCGAAACAACGGCCGCACCACCGCGGGTGTCGCTTTTATTGACGAGTACTATCCTCATGTCGGGCAAGGGTGATGTGTCGATACCGCAGGCCGGTTTTCCCGTCGGTGAGGAGCTCAGATTCCTGAATCTTGTCCCATCCGGAGGGATCGGGAATCCGGAACCATGCATCGGCGTGGGGATATCGGGCTTCCACCACCGTGAGGTCAATCATGTCTGCATAGGGGAGGGCCTGCCGATATATACTTGCTCCCCCGATGATAAAAATATCGCCATCGCTATTTTCGTCGGCACGAGCTTTTTCGATAGCTTCATTAAGGGACGATGCAAGTGCAGCGCCGGGAGCGTCAAACTCGGGAGAGGATGAGAGGACCACATTGAAACGTCCCGGGAGGGGTCTTTTCGGCAAGGATTCCCAAGTCTTACGTCCCATTACGACGGCATGGCCGGAGGTGATACTCTTGAAACGTTTCAGGTCTCCACTGAGATGCCAGAGGAGGTCTCCCTTGCTTCCGATGGCGCCATCGAGAGCGGTAGCTACAATAATCGTAATCATCGTTGAAAAAACGTGTAAAAATGAAACAGAGGTCTCATACGGAGACTTTTCCGGCGATAGGGGGCCAAGGATCGTAGCCGTCAAGCCTAAAATCGGAATAGTCGAATCTGAACAGATCGTCAATCTCAGGGTTAAGGTGCATCAGCGGCAGAGGTCGAGGAGTCCGTTGCAGCTGCTCTTTCACTTGGTCAAGGTGGTTGGTATAGATATGCGCATCACCGAGCGTATGAATAAATTCACCGGGCTTCAGGCCACAAACCTGAGCCATCATCATGGTAAGAAGGGCGTAGGAGGCGATGTTGAAGGGGACTCCGAGGAAACAGTCGGCACTTCTCTGATAAAGCTGGCAGGAGAGTTTCCCTTCCGAGACGTAGAATTGGAAGAGGGCATGACAGGGAGGGAGCGCCATTTTGTCCAGTTCACCGGGGTTCCAAGCCGACACAATGATGCGTCGCGAGTGAGGATTATTGCGTATATCGTCCAGTGCTGCGGTTATCTGGTCGAGATGAGTTCCGTCGGGTCGGGGCCAAGAGCGCCACTGAAAGCCGTAAATATGACCGAGGTCGCCGTCAGGTGCGGCCCATTCGTTCCAGATTCTCACGCCGTGTTCCTGAAGATAGCGGACGTTCGTGTCCCCTTTCAGGAACCAAAGAAGTTCATAGATTATGCTTTTGAGGTGGACTTTCTTGGTGGTGACAAGTGGGAATCCCTTGCTGAGGTCAAAGCGCATCTGATGTCCGAACAGGGAGATGGTTCCGGTTCCGGTACGGTCTTCACGCCGGTGACCGTCTGCGAGAATATGGGAAAGAAGGTCGAGATATTGTTGCATTGAGTATAGGGGGAAAAAAGGATGTTTCTCGTTAAGTAAGGGAGCGAGGAGAGGGTCAGACGTCGGGCGAGGTGCCGGCGGTTCGCCGGAGCATAGGTGACATCACCCCGTTGCGATTGAATTGGAGCCGGATGGCGTTGTTGGGGCAATGGTCTATGCAGTTGAAGCATCGGACGCACCGTGAGTTGTCCACGATACGGTCCTTGACTGAGATGCATGAGCTCTTACATCCGTCTTCACATTTCATGCATGATATACACTTGTCGGGGTCTATCTCGATATGGAGAGCGGCGCGTGTGGAAATCAGACCGAGCGCGGTTCCCACGGGGCAAATGTGATTGCAGAAGTCGCGTCCAGTCAGGAGAGCATAAAGCGCTATCACCGCAAAAGCGGCGAGAGCCATGACTATTCCTAATAAAGCGTTAGGAGCGAGAACGGCGAAGATTCCGGTGTCGTGAGGAGGGAAGATGCCGCCGACCATTCCGCGGAACCAGTTCCACGGTTCGAGAAGGACGCCAACGGAAGTACCTGCGATTGTGAGGACGGCATAGATTATCAGGATGTCGTAACGCATCTTGCGAGCCGGCTTGAACCGATGTATCAAGGGACGACGGAAAATCCTGTTGCGGGAAAAAGAGAACAGATCCTGAATGGTACCGAGGGGACAAACAGTGGAACAGTATATACGGCCCAAGAAGAGGGTGAGAATAATCCAAGTGAGAGTCGCGCCCATGGAAGCAGCGATCATGGAAGGGATAATCTGCATCCTGAAGGCGACGGCAGAGTGAGGCGGAGCGGCGAGCCCGAGCGCCACAAAGACGATAGCCTCCATGAGAAAAACCAGCGACAGGATAACTCTTATGTGTTTCAGATTCCGCATTGAAGAAGTGAGGCAAAGGTAGCTTATTTTGTCGGCAATGACAAATGAAAAAATCGGAGAGGAGTGAAAAAAGTTGTGGTAAAGAAAATAATTAGTAATTTCGCGGTAGAAACATTCTCAACGTATCATCCATGCATTATTCCATCCTTGATTTCATCAGTCTTCTGGGAGCCGTAGGCCTCTTCCTCTACGGAATGAAGGTCATGAGCGAAGGTCTCCAGAAAGTGGCCGGCGACCGGCTCAGGAACATACTTGGCATCATGACCCGCAACCGGTTTACCGGTGTGATGACCGGTATCGTCATAACCGCCCTGATTCAAAGCTCGTCGGCGTCGACCGTAATGGTAGTAAGCTTCGTGAACGCGGGTCTGATGTCACTTCAACAGGCGATGGCCGTGATTTTCGGTGCAAATGTCGGCACCACGTTCACGACGTGGATCATCTCGGCATTCAGTTTTGAGGTCAATATCTCGGACTATTCGATCGTGCTGATAGCTCTTGCGGTACCGATGCTATTCCTGAAGAAGAGTTTCTACAAGAGTTTAGGGGAGTTTCTTATGGGGTTCTGCTTCCTGTTCATGGGACTTGACTTCATCAGCCGTTATGTTCCGGATCTTCAGCAGAATCCGGAGATGCTGTCGTTTCTTCAGAATTACACCTCGATGGGTTACGGTTCCGTGCTCATATTCTTTGTCGTGGGCATCATCTTCACGATGGTGGCTCAGTCTTCGGCCGCGACTTTTGCGGTAACGCTTATCATGTGTTCGCAAGGATGGATAGATTTCTCACTCGGGTGTGCGATCATTCTGGGTGGAAACATAGGAACGACCATCACACCGATCCTTGCCTCCCTGAGCGGAAATCTGGCAGCCAAGCGGACTGCAATGGGGCATGTCCTCTTCAATGTTCTGGGTTCGGTCATAGTGCTATTTTTCTTCGTTCCGTTTGTGGATATGGTGGGGGATGTGGCGGGCGCATGCTGCGGCATCAATCCGATCGACATCAGTAAGGCTCAGGAGGCGAATATGGCCGACAGCACACTTCTGAAGCCGGAGGGGGGCTTCACGGCGAAGGCTCAAAGCGCCATGGCTTTCGGACTGGCCATGTTCCCTACGATTTTCAACGCGTGCAATCTACTGGTGATGATATGGTTCACGAATCTGTATGTGAAGATCGTATGCTTCATCGTTCCTACGCGCCATAAGGAGAACAGCGAGGAGTTTTCACTCAAGTATATCGGCCGCGGGATGCTATCGGCCTCTGAGCTCAACATTGCTCAGGCTCAGAAGGAGATCCTTGTGTATGGCGAGCGAGTGGACCGGATGCTAAAGATGGCGGAGGAGCTTGTGGACATCCCGGCGGACAAGGATGAGTTCCGGACTATCTACAACCGTCTGGAGAAATATGAGGAGATTTCGGACCGCATGGAGATCGAAATAGGGAAGTATCTCAATAAGGTTGCCGAGGGGCGTCTGAGCCCGGAGAGCAAGATGCGGATAGCGGGAATGCTCCGTATCATCAGCGAGATAGAATCGATTGCCGACTGCTGTTTCAATGTGGCCAAGACGCTCACCCGAAAGAATCAGAACCATGTTAAGTTCAATGATGCCGTGATGCATCAGATCCACACGATGTTCAAGCTTGTTGACGGAGCCATGGACAATATGATCGTGCTATTGCGCGAGATGGAGACACCGCAGGATGCCAACATAATCGCGGCCTACAACAGGGAGCGAGAAATCAATAATCTGCGGAACGAATTGCGTGATAAGAACATCGACAATATCAACGAATTGCGTTACGGCTATCAGGAAGGAATCTTCTTCATGGATCTAATAGGCGAAGCAGAAAAGCTGGGCGACTACATGCTGAACGTCGTCGAGGGTGTCAAACATCAGTTCAAGGCCTCTTCGTATGCCGGAGGGTGAGAATTCGCCTTGTTGTATAAATCTTAAAATCTTTTATTTGGTATGGAAAACTCACATCGTTACTGTGTAATAATGTGCGGTGGGGTGGGATCACGGTTCTGGCCCTTCTCGCGACGCGAGATGCCGAAGCAGTTTCTTGATTTTTTCGGCACGGGTCGTTCACTTCTCCAGATGACAGTGGAAAGGATGCTTCCGTCGGTAAGGAAGGAGAACATCATTCTCGTCACAAATTCGTCATACGTGCCTCTGGTCAGGGAACAGCTTCCGGACATACCGGAGAGTAATATCCTTGCTGAGCCTGCGCGCAGAAACACGGCTCCCTGTATCTGCTGGGCTGCACATCACATATATTCCCACGATGAGGAGGCATCGATAGTGACGCTTCCTTCTGACCATCTCATCCTGAAGGAAGGCGCTTTCATCGAGGCCATAGAGAAGGGGTTGAGGTTTGTGGAAAGTCACGAGGCTCTGCTGACACTCGGGATCACACCCTCCCGTCCGGATACGGGATACGGCTATATCCAGCGTGGGAGTGTTGTCGGGGATGCACCGGAGTTCCGTAAGGTCAAATCGTTTACGGAGAAACCCTCTCTGGATATGGCCAAGGTGCTGTTGGCAAGCGGCGATTTCTATTGGAACGCTGGCATATTTCTCTGGAGCGCGAGAAGTATTCTCCGGGCCTTTGAGCGGTATGCGCCCGACATAGCGGAAATATTCGATGCCGGGGGAAGGAGCTACGGGAGTCCGGCCGAGAAGAAGTTTATCGAGACGGCGTTTCCGGCTTCACCTTCAATCTCGGTGGATTACGCCATCATGGAGCGTGCAGACAATGTGTATCTTCTGACGGTTGATCTTGGCTGGAGCGATCTGGGGACATGGAATGCCCTTTACGAGACGTCTCCCAAGAACCGGGACGGCAATGTCGCACAGAATTGCCGTCTGCTGGCGGAGGAGTGTACGGGGTCTGTGTTTGCCGTCAGAGGGGATAAGCTTATCGTGGTGGACGGACTGAAGGATTACATCGTTGCGGACAGCGATGACGCACTGCTGATCTATCCTCTCGGGAAGGAACAGGAGATCAGGCGTGTGGTCAACGATATCCGTTCGCGTTTCGGGGAGAAGTACACCTGATAATGATGACGGGAAAAGGGGGTCTGACATAAAGGTCAGACTGCTGCGTCGCTTCGGGGAATTCGGACTCAGCGTCTGACATCTGACCTATTCTAACAAACCTTAAGAGGGTGTGCCAATTTTCTTATTTTTGGCACACCCTCTTGGATGTAAACGCTTTTTTATATAAAACTGTAATCTTTCTTTTGTCAGAAATTCAGACCTATCATCAGAATCCGCTTGAGAGAGCCAAGTTAGTAATCCAGATCCAGAGCGGGCAGAATCCGATGAAGAGGATCACGGAGAGCGTCAGGGATGAGGTACCGGTTGCGACGTATGTGTCGTATTCGTCGGCGATGATGATACCTGAGAAGGCAGGGGGGAGGGCCGCAGCCACAACGAGCATCTTAAGGTTGAGCGGTTCCATGTGGAAGAGGAGACCGAGAAGCAGCACTGCAGCGGGCATAACGATCATCTTCATGATGGATCCCAAAATGGCCTGCCAGTTGAGGGCAAACTTGATTGCGCTCAGAGTGATACCGGCTGAGAAAACGGCCATAGAAGCGTTGGCTTTTGCGATAAGATTGAAGGAAGGGCTTAATTCCTTAGGCCATGGAATTCCGACGAGAACCCAGATAACAGCAAGGATAGGAGCCCATGCGACGGGTTGGGCGAGAGCGTGGAGGACAGGTTTCCAAGCAGATTCGGCCTTATGGTTAGGATCCTGCTTAGCGAGGGACGAATTCATAAGAGAAAGGCCGACAGGGATACCTACTGCGTTGACTACGATACCAACGATAGCGACAACGAGAGCGACGGCGGGAAGGCCGGCAGTCTGGTCGAATATAGGTTCGAGTACGGCAAATCCGAGGAAGCCGATAGTAGGACTACCGCTGATAAGTGCGGAGACGGCAGCATCGGCGCCTGTATTCTTCTTGAAGCAGTACCTGAAAACAAAGTACACGAGCATGAAGCAGGCCATGATGCCTATGAGAGATACAAGGGTGAGTTTGATGTCTTTGGCAAGGTCTTCACGAGAAGATTGGACGATGCTGACAAAGAGCGCAGCGGGCAAAGCGTAGTCGAGGACTACTTTATTGAATTTCTTGGCATCTTCACCTGTGAAGGCTCCTTTCTTGCCGGAAATATATCCCGCAAGCATCACAACTATAATCGGGACAATAGCGTATAGAATGATATGTTCCATAATTCAATTTTTTAATAATTAGACATGTAAATAGGGGAGTGAAAAAACCGGGGCAACTTCTTCCGAAAGCTGTTATGAAAGTGAGTTGGGGAAGTCGCCCCGGAGTCTTAGATATTTCTTCTTACGCTATATCAGACGGTATAGTTGATAAGAGGAGTCGGGTTGAGGTATCCGATGTGTCCGCTCTCTTTGCCGGAGTCTGCGGCGAGCTGAACGTCGATCAGGCAGGGCTTCTTGGAAGCGATAGCTTCTGTCAATGCTTTTGTGAGCTCATCGGGGGTAGTCACATAGTATGTCCGGGCGCCCCAAGCGTCTCCGAGTTTGTCGTAACGGGCCTTAATGTCGAGAGTCGTAGGAGCGGGATCCTTGTCGTTGGCGGGATTAGTGGAGGGGTTCTCACCCATTGCGTTGTAGATACCGCCGTTGTTGAAAATCACTACCGTACAGGGGAGATTGAATCGGCAAATGGTAGAGAAGTCCATTCCGGAGAATCCGAAAGCGGAGTCGCCTTCGATAGCGACGACGCTCTTGCCTGTTGCTACAGCGGCACCGATAGTGGAGCCCATGCCCATACCCATGATTGCCCAAGTGGCGCAGTCCACACGGTGGCGCGGGAGCGACATGTCGATTGCGTCGCGGGTGTCGTCGAGCGTGTTTGCCCCTTCATTGATAAGTATCACGTCGGGGTTTGCGGCGAGAACGGGTTTGATGGCACCCAATGCGGTCCAGTGTGTCATGGGGCTTGCTGTGGATGCTTCTTTCAGTCTGGCTTCAAATTTGGTGTTTTCCTCTTTTGTGTGAGCCTGCAGTGCGGGAATCCAAGCGGTATCAGTTGACATCTTACGCCCCTTTAGAGTGGCCAGCATCGCATCGAGGGCGAGACCCATGTCTCCGACTACGGGGGCAGCGATCGGACGGTTGACATCCATCTCCTCGGGGTCAACGTCGAGCTGTATAAACTGTATATTCTCGTTCCACTTTCCGTGGCCGAAGGAGTTCATCCAGTTGAGACGAGCTCCGATGACCATAACGACGTCTGCCTGCTCCATAATCATCGAACGGCATGAGAGGGCTGACAAGGGTCCGGCATCGGGCATCAGTCCTTTGGCCATGGACATGGGGAGGTAAGGGATCTGATATGTCTCGATGAGTTCTTTGATTTTTTCGTCGACCTGAGCGTAAGCGGCACCTTTTCCGAGCAGGATTGCGGGGCGTTTGGCGTTAGTGAGAATCTCAACGGCGCGTTCGACTGATTGCTGGTTGGGGACAACGGGGGAGTAAATGTCGACGGGAGTATAGTAAAGTTTCTCGACATCGGCGGCATTCATGATTTCGCCGAGCGCGGGTGTTGTCATGTCGATATATACACCTCCGGGACGTCCGCTGATTGCAGCTCTGTAAGCCCGTGCGACCGCAGAGGGGATGTCCTTGGCGTGTGAGCAACGGAAAGCGGCTTTCACCAAGGGTTTGGCGGTGTTGAATTGGTCGAGCTGCTCGTATGTGCCCATGTTCATGTCGACCATCGTTGGGTCAGAGGCACCGGAAATCTGAATTACGGGGTAGCAGTTTACTGTGGCGTTGGCGGTAGCACCGAGGCCGTTGAGGAATCCGAGGGAGCTGACCGTAAGGAAAACGCCGGGTTTCTTTGTAAGGAATCCGTGAGTAGCTGCTGCGTGGCCGGCCTGCTGCTCAAAACGGAAGGAAACGAATTTCATGCCGAGTTTCTGCATGGCGTATGCAGTCTCGGTCACGGGTATGCCGACGAGTCCGTAGACAGTATCGATTCCAAGCCTGCGGAGGGCGTCAGCGAGGATGTACATACCGGTCACCTGTTCGGGAAACTTCGGGGCGGACTGCTGTGTGGAAGTGTTATCTGTGGTATTCATAATATTCTTTTAAGTAATTTGGATGATCAGGTTTTCTTTAGAGAAAAAAGGTCGCAGCTTCCGGGAGTGGCATGGGATACTGCTATAGCCACTCCCAAAGCTCCGACGTTGATGTGTGTTATTTATTTAGCAGTCTCTTTGGGCAGAGGAGCGGTCGTACCGTTCTTTGCAAACTCAGCGATCTGGTCTGCGGTGTAGCCGTAGCTTGAGAGGACTTCTTCGGTATTGCCGCCCAGTTTAGGAGCGGGACCATAGGTTGGCTGATAGTTGCTCATTGTGAAGGGGCATCCAACCGTGACAAACTCACCGACTTCGCCACCCTGATTGATACGAACGAGAGTATTGCCGTCGTAGAGGCTTTCGTCTGTCATGATTTCCTTAGTAGAAAGGACGGGACCCACAGGAACGCCAGCTTTTCCGAGAATCTCGGTGACTTCAAATTTGGTCTTGTCGGCACACCATTCGCCTACACGCTTGTAGATTTCCTGTTTGTGGCGGTCGCGGGCGTCAGCAGTATTGAAGTCGGGGTTGGTGAGCCAGTCGGTGAAACCGGTAGCCTGACAGAAGAGTTCAAAGTCTTTTTCTCCGCGCTGAAGGATCACATATACGTAGTTGTTGGCGTCCACTTCGGAGTCATAGCCTCCGGCGGGTTTACATTTGTATGTCCAACCGAGTACGCCACCACCTTCGATGTTACCTGAACGAGGAACGCAGTCGCCGAATTTGCCGTCAGGATACTGAGGGAATTGTGTCAGGTATCCGATCTTGTCGAGAGTGAGCTGGTCACGTGTCTTTATACGGCAGAGGTTGAGGCAGGCATTGTGCATGCTCTGGTAAACGAAGCATCGCTCGCCGGTCTTGGGATTAGCGGCAATGCTTCCTCTTTATCTCCGTTTGCAATCGTAACGAATATCGTT
>CAYPBS010000035.1:0-16800 GCA_964409015.1 uncultured Sangeribacter sp. | reverse complement strand
CACTCTCCTTTTTTGTCTGATATTTTTGGTGACAAGACAAGGAATGTTTAACTTTGCCCCCGAAACAAGGTTCCGGCCGGATCCTCCTGTTTCGCTTATCGCTGATGGGCGGGACAATGAGAAGGCCGGATGAAAAGGGAAAACCGTGAAAATCGGTTGCAGTACCCGCTGCCGTGATTCCTGCTCCGTTACGGAGCTTTTGCCGCTGTCAAAACAAAGTCACTGAGGCCTCGGAGCGCCTTGGGAAGGCTGACAGAATGTATGTGCATGGGATGAGCCGGAAGACCTGCCTCGGTTTCGTTTGCCGGCGGGAGAGCCGACACGAATAAGACTGTGTCTCATGCTTTCGGGAGTTAAAGCGCTTGCCAGTATAGACTTTAGGGACAGATCGTTTCGACCCTTACGCTCGGAGCAGTATTCTTTTTGTGGATGCTGACTGATTCCTTGCGGCTCCGGGTCGTCGGGGTGATTGGTATGCTCTTGGATTACTCACTTATGTGTCCCTTCTTTCCGGCTCTTTCTTTTGCACACGTATGAGATTCAGTTGATGGAACAGATATTTCTTATCAACATTTTTCAATCTTATACGCAATGAGAAAAATCAATCTCTTATTTATGTTGCTGGCCATTATCGGTTTCCCTCCGATGATGGCGGCTCAATCCTCTTCTGGCTATGAGACCTTCACAATGCCGAAGAAGGATGGACAGCAAGGGGACAGGATAGTCGGAAGCCCCCTCTTGTTCTATGACATGGGTGGTCCTTCGGGGCAGACTGTGGGTTACTATGCCGGATACACCCGCTTCGTTCCGGCTGTGGACGGCGAGCAAATCACCATTACTTTCAATATGCTCGATCTGGGTGGCAATGCCTCACTGTATATCTACGATGGAGATATATCGTTCAAGTCCTATTCCGCCGAGATTCCCGCAGGCTATCTTGCTCAGATTAATGGCACTGAAGCCGGTCAGTCTTATACTTCCACATCCGGGTCCCTTTCCGTATTATACCACTGTAAGGGAAGTGGTAGCGGTGCCGGCTGGGAGGCGCTCGTGGAGTCCGGTATCCCGAAGTCACAGGAGTGGCAATCCATTTCCGTATCTCAGGATGACCTTCCCGTAGCCTACGCCGGAAAGAAAGATATGCCGCTGATCTGTGTCAACGCTTCGACAGAAGGAAGCCTTGATCCCCTTGCCCTTACCTCCCTTTCCTTTGCTCTTGACGGAACGCTCGATTTGACCGGGTTGTCCAATCTGAGGGTGATTTATTCCAAAGGACGAAAAGTCTGTGATGGCGTGATGGTTGGCCAAGCCGTGGATAAAGGCTCCTCAGCTCTGCAATTCAGCTTTGATCAGACCCTTGGAAACGGCAATAACTATTTCTGGTTGGTCGCTGACATATCCGATAGCGCTCCCGTAGGTTCCACGGTCGATGCTGCTCTGACCTCGGCCGTCGTATCCGGGGAGGAGAAGGTCGCCTCTGCTGTTGCCCCGGAGGGCTCTGTTGAGTTGAAAAGCATCTACAATATGCAACCCGGTCAAAGTACCATAGAGATAGGTAATCTTGATCTCCAATTCTATGACGACGGCGGCGTTGACGGCAACATCTCCGAACAGTTCTCAGGGCAGGTCACATTCCTTCCTACTTCTGATGGCAAGAAGGTTGAGATCCAATTCACCATGCTTGATCTCTTCAATACCTCCACCACCGGACTTAATGACGAGCTTAAGGTTTATAGCGGACGCGAAGCTACCGATGCCAACCTTATTGCTTCGGTTCTGAAAGATCCCGTCACCCTCCATTCCACATCTCCGGACGGTGCCTTGACTGTGAAGCTTGTCAGCAAGACAGGTGTGCCTAAACCCGGTTTCGAGGCTATGGTGCGGGAGTTTACTCCGCAAGCGATGTCTGTTCAATCCCTTGTGGCTTCACATCCTTCCGCAGATCCGGTTTCTGCCGGAACCAAGGGGGTGGAGATGTTGCTTATTGAGATTGACACCGATGGAACGGAGCCGCCTAAGTCTCTGACAGCGATGAATTTCAGTGCCTCAGGCTCCCTCCCGTTGGATAAAGCTACTCTTTACTCCTTGGGTACGGAAAAGACCGGTAGCAGAAGTCTCATCGGTTCTGTCGACAATCCGGCTGCAACCTTTACGATAAATCTTACGGAGGCAAAGGTGCTTAAGGAACACGCTAATTATTTCCTCCTCTCATACGATATAGGCGATCTGGCGGCTCAGGATTCTGAATTTGATCTCTCTCTGGTCTCTGCCGCCTTCGGCTCTGACTTGGTGACTGCTTCTTCCGGCAATCCCGATGGTAATCGCAAGATTGACAATGTTTATTATTCCGCAACCGGGTCTTTCAACAAGCTTATTTCCGGTAAATGGAAATTCCGTAATTCCCCCTCGGAATATTCCTACTATGGCTATGACAACACGGAGGGCAATCAGATCGTAACCTTCACGCCGGCTAATCCCGGCACTGTCATCGAGCTTGACTTCTCTAAGTTTGCCATATCCTATCCCTCTTACAGCTCCGGTAGCGACCCCGTCTTCGTTGTCTACGATGGTGCCGATACATCTGCACCAGAGATATGGCGTATGGCTAAGGCTGACAAGGACAATGGACCGGGCCATGTTCTCCGTGCTTCTAACCCTGAAGGCAAACTCACGGTGCTTTTCAATAGCAACGGACAGAGAGGCGCCTCGGGTGCCGGCTGGGAAGCTGATCTCTGCGAGTATGTCAGCAAGCCTATGACGGTGGAATCCCTGACTGTTTTCCAGAACAACTCCGACATAATCCGACCCTCTGCGACTGATGTGGAGATTATCGGATTCGATGTTTACGCCGTCGGCGACCTCGATCCCCTCTCTCTTCAGGAAGTCCTCGTCGACCTGAAAGGCGCTCAGGATAAGGTGACCTCTGTTAAACTTTACGCTACGGGGGCGAAGAAGGGTTTTTCAGCTGATAATAAGGTCGGCGAAATCTCGGTTGTCCCCTCTGAGGCGCAGCAGACTCTTACGCTGTCTCCGTCAGTTTCCTTGAATGAGAAGGACAATTATTTCTATCTCGCATACGACATGAAGTCCGGTCTCGATTCCGATATTTCGGTTGATGCTGCGCTTGTGAATGTTAAGGTCGGAAATGCAGTCATCCTGCCTGCTTCGGGAGACCCCGAGGGCAATCGCCTGACAAAGAATATGGTTAATTTCGACGGTAAAAGCACTGTGCAGGTCAATAGCTCAATGATGTTCTATGACGATGGAGGCCCCGATGGTAAGTACACCAGCGCGACTTCCGGTGTGATGGTCTTTGTTCCCGCCGAAGGCAAGATTCTCCGTATGATCTTTAATGAATTCTGGACCAACTATCAGGACCACCTCTATGTCTACGATGGTGTGGGTACTGATGGCCCCGTTCTTGCTGATCTTTCAAGTAGCAAGGCTACAGCAGATCTCCCTACTGTCATTGCCAAGTCGGAAAGCGGTGCGTTGACAGTAAAGTTTGAGCCAATCAAGAACAATATCAACAATGGCTGGGATGCCCTTGTCGAAGCTTTTGTCCCTCAACCGCTGTCTGTAAGCAAGGTTGAGGTCACACCGGTTAATGACGTCAAGATGCTCCGTGGCTCCATGAACAATAAGATGCTCAGGGCTAAGGTGACTCTCTCCGGCGATAAAGGTGTTGTGGATCTGACCGGTTTCCGTTTCTCTGCTCTCGAAACGGAACATGAGGCTGTTACTTCTGCAAAATTGTGGTACACCGGCACAGACCCGAACTTCTCCACCTTCGATCTCTACGCTGAGGCTCTCCCCTCGGAGGATATGCTCTTCTCCGGTTCCCGGAAATACGATGAAGCGACCGAAGTTTATTATTGGCTAAGCTACGATATTTCCACGGAAGCGGAATCCGGTTCTAAGGTGCAGGCTCACTTTGGTAATCTCTCTTACGGAGATCAGGTCGCGACGGACGAAGCCGCTACGGATGCACTGCTTACTGTTCAGGATGGTATCCACGGTACTTTCACGATCGGTACCTCCGGAGAATATGATTTCTCGACCATCAGTGAGGCCGTGGCTTCTCTGGAGCCCGGAATTGATGGCCCGGTGGTCTTCGAGATTGCAGATGGCAATTACCGGGAACTCGTCACGGTGCCTTCCGTAACCGGTGCTTCCGGGATCAATACGATTACGATGCGCTCTGCAAGTGGAAAACGTGAAAACGTGGTCATTACCTACGACCGTTACACCGATCCCGGCAGCTCTAACTACGACAAACGTTACGGTATCTTTACCCTTGACGGTGTTTGCCATTTTACGCTTGAAAATGTGACCGTTTCTGCGGGTACATATACCGGTTTCCCGGGCATTGTGTTCCTGCGTAACGCATCGAGATATTGTACCCTGAGAAATTCTGTCGTTCAGTCTCCTCCGAGTACCGATGCCGCAAAAGGCACTAACCTTGTCTATATGTATTCCAAGAATGAAGCCAATTGCAACTCTGATTTCTTTACTCTCGAAGGTTGTAACCTTGAAGGAGGATATATCGGCGTGTATCTTCAGGGCACGAGCTATGTCGCTCTCCCCAAGCAGATGGGAGGCCGTGTGATTGGTAACAGATTCTGCAATCAGGGTAGCAAGGCCGTATATGTTTCCTCCGAACAGGATGCTGTGGTGAGAAACAATACCATCGTTTCCGGTACGGATCTGACCACTTCCTACTATGCTATCGATCTAAATGAATTCCAAGGCGATATCGAGGTCTCCGGCAACTCTATCCTCATGGATGCTCCAAAAGGTAGTGCCACGGGTATGTATGTCCGCATGTACAATCCTGACAAGGCTGTTCCCGGCCATCGTCGTATCTTTAACAATGAGATCAACATGCGAAATGTCTCTTCTGCTGTCACGGCTATCAGGGTCAACAATGATCTCCCCGGTCTTGAGATTGCAAACAATACTATCTCTATACTGCCCTCGGAGGATATAAGTCCGGCCGCTACCGGAGTTTTCTTCGGTGGAAGCACAAAAGAGGGTTGTTTTGCTAATAATATTGTGCAGAATCAGACTTCCGGCGTAGCTCTGCAATTCAACCGCGAAGATTATATCAAGGACTACGGCATACCTTTGTACACCAATATGCTCTATACCGCCAATGCCGACAAACTTGTGTACATAGGCGGTAGCGGAGACAATGTTGGTAACAAGAACATGGATGCGTGGAACACTTTGGGTTATGACAAAGGTTCCTTCAATGAGCTCACCACTTTCCTTTCTCCTGACGTGCTTGAGCCTGCTGATAAGGGCAACCTGCTCAATGGTACGCCGCTCGGATTCGTTGCTGTCGATCTCTATGGTGCGCCCCGTGATACTGAACACCCGACTATCGGTGCTTACGAATATGCTGAATCCACCGTGGCTCCCGTAATGGATGACAGCTATCCGGTTGCCAATAATGTCGGCTACGATTCTGCATCTGTGGCGATGAAGGCTTCTCTGACCTCCGTTGGGAACTACATGGTTCGGCCGGCTTCTGAGGATGCTCCTTCCGTAGAGGATATCAAGGCCTCGTCCCTGACATTCAATCTCCGTAAGGGTGTGGAAGATATGGTGGAGATAACGGATCTTGCTCCTAAGAACGAATATAAATTCTACGCTGTTCTTACAAGCTTGCGGGGGATGACTTCGGAGCATTATTTCTCGACTTCGTTCACGACAACTTATCATCCTACCGTTGTGGCAGACTTTGAAGACGCTAAGGTTATCGATAATCGGATTGAAGACGGTACTTTCTCCTTTACCGGATTCAGAATCACCGGTATTTCCGATGGCGTGGCTCCTCTTCCAAACACTCACGCCGCCACTATGGATGATGAATATGCCGTCGTTCAGCTCACTAACGCAGACAATCTTCCCCTTGAAGGATTCTATGTGAAGAATTCCTCGGAGGCGACATTGACTTCAAAAGATGATAAACTGGCTGTTGTCGCTACAAAGACGATACCTGCTCACAAGGCTTGGACTTACATTAATCTCCGCGATATGAAGGATATGACATATCTCGAATTTGAAACGGACGGAGATCTGAGCATAGACAATTTTGGTGGTGAGCCTCAACCTCTCTCCGTTAAGATTGCTCACGACGAGTCCTCGCGTATCGATGAGGGTACATCCCTGTCCATCCCCGCTGAAGTTAAGGGCGGTGTCGAACCTTTCAGCTATTGTTGGACCGATGAAGCCGATAAGCTTGTAGGGGATGAGGAGGTTCTTACGCTCACTCCCTCTCACTCAGGAACCTACTTCCTCTCTGTTGAGGATGCCCACGGCAATAAGGCCTCCGCGCGTACTGTCGTTCTTGTGACCGGCTCGCAATACACTGCCACTTTCGACGATCTCTCTCTCGCGCCCGAATCCTTCTGGTACGCTTACACAGATGAGCCCGGTTATACTTCCGGGTCTTTCTACAGCGGTTCCTTCGGTTTCAATAACAATTATATCGCCGAGTGGAATTCTTGGAACGGTTTCGCTTACAGCGATATGACCTCCACCTCTTTCAGCTCCTATATCATGGATCAATTCAACTCCTCTGTCGGTCACGGTGTCGACGATAGCAAATCTTATGGTGTCGTGTTCGTAAGCAACTGGCAGGGCGCTACGGAGATGACCCTCTCCAATACCACTGCCGGTGAGAAGGTGGAAGGAATGTGGGTGACTAATTCCGCGTGGGTCACGGATGCCATTGTCAATGGCGATGGAATGGAAGGCGCTTTCGGTAAAGGCGATTGGCTGAAACTCAAGCTCATTGGTCTGAAGGCCGACGGCGGGGCAACAGATCCTGTCGAATTTTACTTGGCCGACTATCGCGCTGACAAGGTGATGAACCGCTGGTATCTCGACACTTGGCAATGGGTGGATTTGAAGCCTCTTGGTGAGATCGTTAAGGTGCGTTTCGATATCGATTCTTCGAAGAAGAACAACAACGGTATCACCACTCCGACATACGTATGCATTGACAATGTCGGCTCCGGTCCCGCAATCACCGAGACACCCATACAGATTCTGGAGGTCAATCAGGAAGAGCCCGTTAAGGAAATCAATCTTGCTGGATTCTTCAGTTTTGATGACGATGAAGGAACGATCAGCTATACGCTCCTTTCCGATACGGAATATGCCGCCATAGAAAACGACAACCTCATAGTTGAAGCTCCAGCCGATACGGAATTCACGCTCGATCTGCGCGCCACACAGCGCGGACGCAGCGAATACATCAGGATGCCCGTGAGGATGCAGCTGAAGGGACTTGGCATTCACAGCGTCACTCTGGAAGGAACCGCTGTCTATCCTAACCCCGCATCCGACCATATTACTGTGACCGCCCCGGCATCATCCTTTACCGTTGAGATTTATTCTGCGGAAGGAATTCGGGTAGCGGCAGACGCGACCGTGTCCGGCAAGCTTAGGATGGATGTATCAGCTCTTTCCTGCGGTGCTTACATCGTAAGGATCACCGACTCCGATAGTGGTGCTACGGCTGTTGCCAAGCTCCTTATCCGGAACTGATGAGACTCCTGACGGAAATACGATAGAATATTGATTTGATTTGTAAAGTGGTTGCGAGGAAGAGTCTGATCATCTCCCCGCAGCCACTTTTTCCCATTGTCAGGATGTGGATGTGGGTTTATTGGATTATGAGAGGAAAAGTATAAATGAAAATTCTTAATTTTGTGCCCGAATGAGGCTTACTCATAATGTGGAAAGTCGAAAAACTTTACTTACTGACATGAGAATAGATATTATAACGGTCTTGCCTGAGATGCTTGAGGGTCCGCTTGACTGCTCGATACTGAAACGCGCTCAGGATAAGGGACTTGTTGAGATCGCTGTCCACAATCTGCGCGATTATACTACCAACCGACACCGTAAGGTCGACGATTATCCCTTCGGCGGTGAGGCCGGAATGGTGATGCAGATCCAGCCGGTGGATGCCTGTATATCCCGGCTTAAGGAGCAGAGGCAATATGACGAAGTGATCTTTACTTCGCCGGACGGACAGCAGTTTTCCCAGCCGATGGCTAATAAGCTCTCGATGCTGGAGAATATCATCATTCTCTGTGGCCACTACAAAGGTGTGGATTATCGTATCAGGGAACATCTCTGCACCATGGAGATCTCCATTGGAGATTATGTGCTGACCGGTGGAGAGCTTGCCGCAGCAGTGATAGCGGATGCTACAGTGCGGCTTATCCCCGGTGTCATCGGCGACGAGCAGTCGGCTCTTTCCGACAGTTTTCAGGACAATCTGCTCGCACCACCGGTTTATACCCGCCCTGCGGAATACAAAGGCTGGCGAGTGCCGGACATTCTTCTGAGCGGTCATCAGGCCAAGATCGATGCATGGCGCTATGAGTTGGCGCTGGAACGCACCAAGAGGCTTCGCCCCGATCTCCTTGAAGGCATGAATGATTGACGTAGGGAGCATGTATGAGCGCAAAGTGAATAAGATCCGGAAAGGTCGTGAGGCTGAAAAGCTGGCTGCCGACTTTCTCGTCTCGAAGGGCTACGCCGTCCGCGAGATGAATTGGCGCCCTCATACGTCTCATTATGAGGTGGATATAATCGCTCAGAAAGGCAATGAGATTATCTTCGTCGAGGTGAAGGCTCGCTCGAATCCCGACCCGCAGGTTGCAATTGAGGCGGTCGATCTCCGCAAGCAGCGTTTTATTGCAAGGGCAGCCGATACATATCTCAGGATGCAGCCTTACCTGTTCTACTATCGCTTTGACATTATCGTGGTGACAGGAGAAGGAGACGGCGTGCGACTCTATCACATTGAAGATGCCTTCATGCCTCCGCTCAGTTCTCTCGGCCGCTGAGACGAATAAAGAAAAATTTTGCTCGCAGAAATTTCCTGATCGGATCTTACTGCGGGCAAAATTTTATTCGTTGTAATGATAATTTCAGATGTGATAGTCGGTGAGCAACTCGCGAAGCTGATGGCGTGTCGTGAAGATTCTGCTTTTCACGGTGCCGAGAGGAAGGTTGAGCTTTTCTGCGATTTCCTCATACTTGTAGCCGGCGATGTGAAGGGAGAAAGGCTTGCTGAAATTTTCCGGAAGACGCGAGATGAGCTGAGAGATCTCGTTGATCGTATATGCGCCTTCTGGAGATTCGTTGACGGCCTCGGCAGATGAATTCAGATGATAGAGATTGTCCGTCGTGTCTACCATCGTGTTCTGGCGCACGTTACGGCGGTAGTTGTTGATGAAGATGTTGCGCATGATTGTGAACACCCAACCTTTGAAATTCACATTGTCAGCATACTTCTCCTCATTATCAAGAGCTTTGAGAGTCGTCTCCTGCACAAGGTCGCTCGCGGCATTGTGGTCTGATGTCAGCTTGTAGGCAAAATTCAGCAGATTTCTCTGCTCGTCCACAACGCGATCTTGGAATTTGCTCATTTTGGGCATTGTATGTATATTCTCGGAATAAATATGATCGGCGATGCGAGATCGCCCGGTTAGTTCGGAGCAAAGGTACTACAAATTTTTCTTGCAGCAAATTTTTGGAGCAAAAAAATTGAAAAAATTTTTCTCTTTCGAAATCAGCACCTTTTTAATGGTAATTGTAAAAATTTGTTAACGAAAATAATTTCCGCAAAATTGAGATTTTCGACAGGATGATTCCGTGTCGGGGGAATTATTCCTTGGTAGAGTCGGGAAGTCGGTTCATCCGGATGAGTTCGATGCGGGCGGTCGAGGTCTTGAGGATGGTGAAGCGCCAGCCGTCGATGTCGAATTCGGCTCCTTGTTCCGGAATCTCCTCCAAGTGATCGAGAATGAAGCCGGCGATTGTCTGGTATTCTTCCGACTCCTTGAGGTCGAGGTGGAATTCTTCGTTAATGCGTTCCATCTCCACACGTCCGGAGAATTCGTAGGTGTTGTCGTCGATCCTGAGGGCGATTAGGTGCTGCTTGTCGTGCTCATCTTCGATTTCGCCGAAGATTTCCTCCACGAGATCTTCGAGCGTCACCAATCCGGCGGTTCCTCCGAATTCGTCGACTACGATGGCCATGGACTTCTTTTCGGCGAGGAGTCGGCGCATCATCTTGTTGGCAAGCATGGTTTCGGGAGTGAAAATGACCGGTTTAAGGTGTTTTTTCCAGTCTGCTCCGGGATTGAAGAGTTCCGAGATGTGGATGTAGCCTTCGACATTGTCGATGTCGTCGGAGTAGACAACGATTTTGCTCAGGCCGGTGGAGACGAAGAGTTTGAGGAGCTGATCGCGGGTGGTGGTATGGATGTTTACGGCCTTGATTTCGTTGCGGGGAATCATGCAGTCACGGATGTGTGTGTCCTTGAAGTCGATGGCGTTGCGGAAGATTTTGACTTCATTTTCCATCGCTTCTCCCTCGGTGTTGTCGTCTATGGCTTGCTGGATGTAGTCATCGAGCTGGTCGATGCTGAGTCTGTCGGCTCTTTCACCTTTGTCCTTGATTCCGAAGAGATACATCAGGCCTCGTGATATGGAGGAGGTGAGAAGAGAGATCGGGTAGAGGATAATGTAGGCGATGAAGAGCGGTATGGCTACGATTTTCAGTGTGGCGTTGGGATTGATGCGGAAGGTCGTTTTGGGTATGAATTCGCCGGTGATGAGTATGATTGCGGTGGAAATCAGGGTGTTGAGGATGAGCATTGCGGCCTCGTTGTCAACCCGTTGCTCAATCCAAGGATTGATGATGACCGAGATCGAGATACCGTAGATTACGAGTACGATGTTGTTGCCGACGAGCAGCGAGGAGATGAACATGCTCTGGCTTCGGTTGAAGCCGGAGATTATCCGGTTGATGAATCCACCTTTAGAGGCGTCGATGCCGATGCGTACTTTGCTGGATTGCATGAAGGCTATCTCGCTTCCGGAGAAAAATCCGGAGAGTAGTATTGCTATTATGGTGATTATGAGTGCTGTAGTGACTGACATGGGCAAAGAGATTACTTTCTGTTCATTCGGCTGTCATGGGCACCTGCATGGCTGCGGGAGCCTGCCCGCGGGGAGCGGGGAGTCCGGGGACGGCTGCCGGCGTCATGCCGGCGGGATTTCCGCTGCCGGGTTTCACGTAAGGGAGTGCGCCTTGAGGCTTCCTGAGTCTGTACTCCTTGAGGCTTCCTCCGGAGGATGTGCGTCCTTCGAATCCGTATCCTTCGATGACCTTGCCGGGTTGTTCGAGGTGGATGAAGGAGTCGGAGCGGACGGTTCCTTCGCGCTGGTTCCAGCGGAGCTGCTGGGTCAGAATCAGAGTGCCGGGTTCCTGTCGGTATTCGACATTTCCCAAGAGGAGCCATTCGGAGGTGAGGCGATTATTGACGGCCGAGTCACACGCTACGGTGAAAACGATATTGAAATTCGGGTCGAATTTTTCAAGATAAGGACCTCCGGGGAGAATCCATAGCGGGGTGTCGAGGTTGTCATAGACATACCAGACGGGTCCAACGAGCCGATATTGAGGGATTCCGGAGTCGGAGATAATCGTCATGACGTCGTGTGTGGTCATTGTGGGACGTCGTGCGGTACTGATGTTGTAGGTGGCGAGTTTGTCTTCCTCGCGGCAGGAAAAAAGGGAGGGGACCAAAGCGATAAAGGCAGCCATGACCCAGAGGCAGCGACGCATCCGGGAGATACGCCGTGCCGGGAGGTGGATGTGGGGGTTGTGACGCCTTGCCATGAACGCAGGATGGGTGGGAGTCCGGGCTACTTGATCTTGCGCTGCCAGAACCAGAGCTCGTTGAAATTCAATCCGAGCGTTATTCCGAAGTAGTTCTCTTTTACGAGCGCTTGCGGAGAGGCTTGGCGGTGCTTGTATTCGAATCCGAGGTTAACAATCGTTTTGCCTTCGGGAGTGGGGAGTCCGAATCCGCATCCGAGGCCGAAATCCTTGACCTGATTAGAGCCGACACGGATGTAGTCCCGGTTGAAGAATATACCGGCACGGTATGCGATCCGCTGGAGGTAGCTGCCACGAAGTTTGGGAACGTATTCTCCTCCGAGCGATATTCGGTAGCGATTGTTAAATTGCTGTCCGTCAACAACAACGCTTCCTTTGTCATCGAGCAGAGGATCGAATTTGGCCTTGGACCAGTCCTGATACGTGAAGTCGGCTTCGATCATAATGCGTCGTGAACGGCTGTGGATATAGTTGATACCGACGCCGAAGGTGTTTGGCTGGTAGTAGTGGTCGCGGATATTCATGTATCCAACCGTGTCGGCCTTGGTGTCTGCGGTGATGTCCCAGTAGGCGCCCCAAGTGTGTCCGCGCATTGTCTTTTTGGGGGAGTAGACGGCGCCGAGTGTGACCCGGTCGTGGTGGCCGAAATTCTGAGTGTACTGGAGTCCCATTAGAATGTTCCAGTCGCGGATCTGCATGACGTGTTCGAAGAGGGTACGGCTTCCGGTGGTGGTTATTGCGTAGACATCGTTGATGACGTTTCCGAAGTTGTAGCTAATGTTTACACCGGCGCTCAGTCCCTTGATTCTTCCGCTGAAGCCGAGGTATGCCTCTGTGATACCGCCGGAGCCTTCGTTGCTGAGATTGCCGTGTATGACTTCCTTGCCGAAAGAGTAGCCTACCGAAGACCAAGGAACCAGACCGACCGACATACCGAAATGGCGTCCGACAGGGAATTGCATGGCGAGGTAATCCAGACCTCCACCGACACCGTGTCCCTTAAGGTTCTCGCCGTTGACGTCGTTCTCGCTTCGATTGAAGAGAGTGATGTCGGCGCTGATGTCCCAAAGGAATGTCAGAGAGTCGATGGCGGCATAAGAGGCCGGGTTCATCGGGTTAATCTGACGACCGGAATTCATGGCGTATCCGATGCCACCCATCTGTCGTTGAGTGGCTGTGGCTCTGTCGTTGAGCATACCGTAGCCATACATGGAGTATGGGGATGTTGTCGACGTGATCGAGGATGTCTGTGCCTGAGCAAGCGAGCCAAGGGTCAGTGTGGCAAAAATGGCACTAATTAGCTTTCTGGATATTTTCATTATAGTGGAGTATGCTGTTGAGGCCGTCAGCAACCAGAGCCGGTTGCTGAATGACTTGGAGTGAAGATTCAATGTATGGGGCGATGGTGGGAGCATCGCCACCCGTAAGAAGGATGATTCCATTTCCGAAGCTGTGTTGCGCTTGTTGGGAAGCCACGGATATTTCGGCTGCCAATCCGCGGATTGCGCCGGCTCGCATGGCGGTGCAGGTGTCGAAGCCGAAGAGCGGGCAGTCTCCTTCGGGGGGGACGAGCGGGAGGGATGCGGTCTCTCTGTTGAGCGCCCTGAGCCTGAGATTGAGTCCAGCGGATATGTTTCCTCCGACGAAGCGTCCCGGTTTTTCGGTTATGTCGAGAGTGAGTGCTGTACCGGCATCGGCCGTGAGGGCGAAATTCAGTGCGGGGTATTTCTGCAGTATGCGGAATGCTGCTACAGCCGCGGCGATGCGGTCGAGACCGAGGGTGAGGGGCGTTTTGTATTCCAGTCGAATGGGTATGGGGGTGGAGTGGCTGAATATCAGGGGATTCCGGTGCATCAGAGAGGAAATACATTCGACGTCCCGTGGGTCTTGCGGGCCTGAAGAGGAGTATATGGCGCGGGTCGGAGAGAAGCGTGAGAAGAGATTGGCGAGCCGGTCTTTCCTCTGGGCGTCATCGAGGAATCTGTCGGTATAGATGCAGGTTTCACCCTGAAAGATAAATGCTTTCAGGGTGCTGTTGCCACGGTCTATTACCAGACTTGTTTCCACGCTACAAAGTTATAAAATTAGACTTGTACGGCCAAAAGAGTGCGCTATTGCTTCTTTTTTGCTTTCTTGGGAGTATTTTTATCGGAAGGGAGTGTCTCGCGGGCTTCTTTCTTTTCGCGAAAATATATCATCCATGCGGCAACGAGCTGGAGGACTGCACCGGAAAGGGTGAAGAGAATTGTGTCGTGGATTATGGCTAAGGAGCCGGCGTAAGGTGAGTTTCCCAATTTCTCCTGATTGTAGAACCAGAAACCGGCGGCAATGACGAAGCATATACCTGCCCAGAATTCGAGTCTTTTGAGTCGCTTAAGCCTGAAGGAGGCAGAGGAGGGGAGAGTCTTGATGCACTTGGAGGCTGTGAACATGAGCGCACCGATAGTGAACACCCACTTGCATACGGGCAAGATGGAGCCATCATAGAGATTGAACAGGGGAATGAGCATGCCGACGGCAATGAGTATCATTCCTCCACCACCGACAAAATCGGCTATCTTGCGTCGGCGCATACAGGCCTCGGTATTGTCGGGGATGTCTTTCTTTTTCATATATATAGTTTGTCAAGTTTATGAAGCCGGGTGATATAAAAGGGACGGAGACGGAGGGGAGAGGAGGGCGGGTGGTTACTTGATTAAGTAAACGTCCTCAGTCGGGAGCTGAAAACCGTATTGTTCGCGTGCGACATGTTCAAGCTCTTCGGCGTTTGTGAGAAGTTGCCGGCGCGCATCCACATAATATTGAGCCGAGTCTTCGGCTTGTTTTATCTGAGCGTTGAGTTCGGCAATGCGGTTGTCGAGTATTTTCGCTTTTTTGGTGGAGGTTTCTTCGTTGAACACAAGAAGAGCGACAACGCCACCGGCAAGGAGAATCACAGGTAAATGTGAGCGGCGTCTGATCCACCAGTTTATGCGTTTTAGTTTGCGTCCCATATCTATAAATGTTTGCAAAATTAACTATAATATTGATAAAAACAGAGTTGTGGAATCTTAAAAATTCCTAACCTGCTTCACGGACAGGTGTCTTGCGTGGAGGTCATGGTGCGGGTGGAGAAAAAAGTCAAAAAAAAGATGGGTGGTTCAAAACTTTTTTTCGTGAGGTGTGTTTTTAAGATATAGCAACCGCAAACGGAATGGTTGCAGGACATCTAACTAAAAAAACATTGGCTATGGCATTATCATTCAAACAGCGCATCGTAGGACTCCAGAGCAATCTGATGAGCTTCGCAGTCCAGCTTACACATAACAGAGAGGAAGCGGAAGATCTTCTTCAGGATACTACTCTGAAAGTTCTTGATAACGAGGAGAAATATACGGAGAATACCAATTTCAAGGGTTGGGTCTTCACGATCATGCGCAACATCTTCATCAACAACTATCGCCGTCAGGCACGTTGCGCGACTGTAGTGGATCAGACTCAGGATCTTTATCACCTCAATCTGGCTCAGGATTCAGGTATAGATTCTCCGGAGGGTAGCTTCGCCACACACGAGATCAGTACTGTGATCAATTCATTCAGCGACGGGTATCGCATTCCGTTCACCATGCATGTGGCCGGCTATAAGTACAGTGAGATTGCTGAAAAGATGAATCTTCCCGTGGGTACTGTGAAGAGCCGTATCTTCTTTGCCCGCCAGCGCCTTCAGTCGCTTCTCGAGGATTATCGCGTTCGCTAAGGAAGGGAAAAAGATATTAGGACATCGCCGATTGAGAGGTGCTCAATTTCAATCTGCCACCATGGATCGACCATAGCCAATTAAGATCCTCAAAGAAGTATCTTCTGTCGGAGATGTAAGGAAACAGGACAGCTTCGAGCTTACTGTGAGGGAATCGTAGAGATCAGACTCTGCGATTCTTTTTTTTGCAATATATGGGAGGGGTTCTTTTTTATGATAAAATTTCCTTTTTGCTTAAACTAATTTGTGTACAGGGTGTTATAATAGTGATAAAGGACTTAAGGAGATGATATTAGTAAAATCTTTCCGGATAGTCGGAATAAAGTGTTACGAAATTTAATTTTTATATTGCTATGAAATCCACACCATCACTTACACCGGCAGTATATATGTTGCTTGCATTTGCCGCGTCGATGTTAATGTTTGCGTCATGATCAAGAATTTGTTTGAGTTACGTAGTTTATGAAAACGAATTAAGAGGGTGTACATCGGGTACATCCTTTTTGTTTTTCATCGTGTTTGCGGGTTGTCGTGTGGTGAGGGAAATGGGCGAAGTGCCGCGATGCGGGTATAGTGAGGATGATGAGGGAAAATTGGCCAATTATGGCCAATCACAGGGACGACCTGCGATGTGCGTGTCGTTATGGTTGGGTAGAGGGTTTGTCGGGAAATCCGACGTCGCGATGGGGTATAGTGAGGATGATGAGGGAAAATTGGCCAATTATGGCCAATCACAGGGTCGACCCGCGATGTGCGTGTCGTTATGGTTGGGTAGAGGGTTTGGCGGGAAGTCCGACGCCGCGATGCGGGTATAGTGAGGGAAAATTGGCCAATTATGGCCAATCACAAGAATCCGCCCATAGGAGGGCGGATGTTGGGAGATACGACGGCACGATAGCGGGTGGTTATTGTTGGGTGGAGTTTTATCGGGAAATTGAGGCAGCCGTGCGTTTGAGGGAGCGGGCTTTATGTGTGTGGGTGGGTGATTGAGGGGGTAAAGAAAAGAGAGGGGATGTTGTGGTGTAACATCCTCTCTCCGGGGTTATGGTTTGTTTGGTGTGTGGGGGTTGTCAGTCGATTTCTTCGTCGGCTTCGTAGCCTCCCATCTCGCGGATGGCGTTCTTGAGCATTGTGTACTGCTGGAAGAGGTGGTTGATGGGGACTTCGTCTTCTGTGTAGTCGTGCATCGGGCTCTTGAGGAAGAAGCTGAGGAAGCGCTGTATGCCGTAACGTCCGTCGCGAGCTGCGAGGTCGCTGAGAAGTACGAGGTCGAGGCATAGCGGAGCTGCGAGGATTGAGTCGCGGCAGAGGAAGTTGATCTTGATCTGCATGGGATAGCCCATCC
>CAYPBS010000034.1:0-18182 GCA_964409015.1 uncultured Sangeribacter sp. | reverse complement strand
TTCAACTATTTTAGGACTTTTCTTATCCCGATCTCGTGTTAATAGGTTCAGCGAATGATCTTGGCGGTCTGCACCTTCTCGCCACTGACGGCCACCACGATGTAAACACCGGCTTTCAGACCGCTGACATCGATGGCATTGCCGGTGGCCTCCATCGCTGAAGCGCCCTCAGCTGTGAAAATCTGTGTGTAAGCGCCCTGCTCCACACCCTCAAGGAAAAGCATGTCCCCTACTAACTTCACATTCATCTCTTCTCCCTGTACACTCGTTACAGAAGAGTTCTTATCCGCTTTGATGACTAAGATGTTAGGCAATTGACTCCCTTGGAAGAAGAAAGCGATCATGTATTCGGTATCGTTCTCAGCCGAGGGATACGTACCTTCGAATGTGACATCGGCACTCTCTCCGCTTGAAAGCAAATGAGAGGAATTTCCCATGTTGGCAACTGCGTAGCCACCGGTGATCGGATAGAGATATGCGTAGACACTGTCAGTCAGATAGCCTTGGGTACATGTTATCTTACCTTCAACCTTGATATAATCCGGATTCACGGTGTAAACTCCGGTACTTGATACGGATGTCGCGTTGGAAACTTCGAGATCTGTCAATTCCACTTTTGTCTCCTCGTCCGGCGCATCCTCGATTGTGATGTCGTCGTAGGCATAGACATTCCCGAATCTATTGATAAGGTACAGGGTGTAGTCGCCGGCACGTGCAGTCGAAAGGAACTGCGTTACGAAGTCAACTGTCGTTTCCCCTCCGGCAGGTACATCAACTGTGAAATAACTCGTATTTGTAACCCCGGTATCTTCCTTGTACAGTACGAATACCATGTCTCCGTAATAATCCTTCGTTCCGGGATTGCTTGCATCGAACGAAACGGAGAAAGGTTTTCCGGCATAGAGTTTGGAGGTTATCTTGAGATCTGTCACATCAAGCATTGCAGCCGGATCCGCCTCCTCGAATGTAACTGTGCCCTCCTCTATTTTGCATCGCAGGGACTCGGGAAGGGTGGTGCTCATTTCCACATCGTACCATTCTTCGTCGATTTGGAAAGCCGGACGCACGGCGTATGAGCCGGAGCTTGGGAAATTGTCGACAGGCACCCGGAAGCCGGTAGCCGAATTGTTATTGTCGTAGAGGGTTCCCATTGTAGACGAGGTAGTTCCTGCCACATATACAGGCTCTCCCTCATCCGGAATGAGTTTCAGTCCGAATGTTCCGGAAACCTCCTCGACAGAAAGATTCACAATCTCGAAATTGCCGAAACGTATTGTGCTCCCCGGAGCATTAGTCATGTTCTTCGGCACAAGAGCGCTCTCCCCTTCAAGGACAACTCCGAGCTTGCTCCCTTCCACCGGTTTGCGAAGACAATATACTATCGACTGATTGCTGTTGAAGTTGTCGTCATTTCCTCCGATTCCCTGAATACCGGGAGCGAGTGCCGAAAGACGGAAGTAACCGTCGCTGACGCCTCCCCAGCCCCAGTTGAAATGGAAATAACCGTCGGAGCTGTAGCCGTCGGCCACGAAGCAATGACCTCCGGCAGCTCCCGAGCCGCAATATACAACCGGACGCCCGGCAGCAACATCCGTGTACACAAGATCTGTCCACTCGTCCGTGTAGAAATTATCTCGTATCTCCAGACGCATGCTGCGATCGTAGTCGAAGTATGTGTAGAAAGCCAGAGCGATGGAGTAAGCGGAGGCACCGCTCGCACTGGGCGAATAATTCATTCTCACCGAATAGCCGCAGTCGCGCATCAGAGTGGCGACAGCATCACGCTCAACTCTGGAAGCGGGACCGCTGTAGGAATCCAGCATGTTATCCCAGTCATATACTGACTCCGAGAAATCGCACGAGAGAGTCTCTCCTCCGTTCGTCCATTTGTAGCTTATCTCTCCTTGACCCCGGACAGGCCAGTTGTGGGCTTTCATGGCCTGTGCCATACCCGTAGCCACACACCCTGTCACACTCCGGTTCGAACCTAACATCGGACAAAGGTTATTATAAGGAGAGCCCTGATTCCAGAGAGTCTTGAGGATCGGGGAAACCGGTGCGTAATCCTCTGAAGTCGGAACAACACGACGGATCACATTCCCGCTACGAAGTTGCTTGATCTCATGGCTATAGTAATCAAGCCAATAACGCATGGCGTCAGGTATTTCGTCTGATGTCGCCAACGGCGAATCCATATATCCGAGAAGTGCCGGAGTTTCAGATTCGGCGGAGGCCACAAGACAGCCGTTGGCATCTCCGAAAAGATACACCGTCGGTTGGCCGTCAGCCTTAAGGGTCAGAATCGGCGTTGTGGAAATCGGAGCTGCCTTGCGGGAGGAAACTGACGTCACCTCGGCCTGAGCAGTCGCCGCCATATAGGCCTGAGCGGGACTCAGAACCTCCGCATGAAGCGGCAGGGCAAGCCCACCGGCGCCCATAAGAAGCAAGAAGGAAATTTTCTTTTTCATATCCTGAATATTGTGAAGTTTGTTTTATGTAAGTCTTTGGGATAAAATAAGGTTTGCATTATCTGTCGGGAAGAGGAGCTGCCTTCGGACTCCCCGGAATCGATCCTCCATCCGCCCTCAGTATCCGGTTGACAGCGGATGTATCGGACAATGCTTCGGACAGAGACATGGGCAACTGCCGTATTTCGGTGATCACACAATCGCTGTTCAGATGTGAGAGTATCTCTTCCGGTGTTGGAGCGGCTTTCATGGCGCGATAATCTGAGTATGTATATGTCGTGAACCGGGATGTCGCGCTGATTCCACGTCGGTCGAGCCACCATCCCTCTGCCAAGGCCACCGGTTCGCTTCCGGATGTCAGATCCGTTGGAGACGGATAAGACAGCAGTCCGCTCCCGGAAGCCGTCAGAGTCACGGGCACAAGCTCCGGACAATCCCCCGAAGTACGGTAGACCACGGCTTTAGGCTCCGGCAATCCTACCGGACCGGGCATCGCATAATTATCCGCAGCAGGCACCGTAGCCTTATTAGCTGCCTCATCGGATGTCTGAGATGAACGGCATCCTCCAACCATCAGAAAGGCTAAAGCCGACAGTAAGAGTACTGCCGGTTGCCCATGGCGCATGGATAAAGCTCTATGCGTAGATTTCATATCGTATTCATAAACAATTTATATTCACCACACTCAATACATCGGTGTGAAAGGAGCGGATTTCTTGAACTGCTTGGTCACATCGCCGACAAGGTGGGAGCTTTTGGATGTGTCGAGTTTAAGGACCGGAGCTCCGGGACGGAGATCCACAGACTTCAGATCAACATAATACATTCCGGGATTCGTCACAATGTCAAAATAGTAATATTTATTCTTCACATCGGAGAAGGAACGCCACTGCGTGGAGCTTACGTTAGGCTCACCGTTGACAGTATAAAGATATGGTACTGAAGAAACTTCAAGCACTGACCGAGCGATGCTAACTGCAGTCTGAGGATCGGCCACAGACTCGACGTTGCGGATGAAGAACGCCGCACGCACATAGCGGTCGGCACTTCGCACGGTGCCCGGAAGCATGTTGACACCTCCGACGGCTTTCCAGTAGTCGTTGATGGCCTGCATTTGCGGAAATTGAGGATCGTTGGTCAGCACGCGACACGCATCTCCCTCGTAGACTCTGATAGTGCCGTTGTCGAATTCAAACACGGCCGATCGCCCTTCAGCATCGGTCACACCCCAGTGGAGCGCGCTCACGGTGCCTCCGTCGAAAGTTGCTCCGGTGATATTGAAATCATGCTTGGTCACAGCCTCAATCACCTCAGGCACGGTAGCGTTCATATCCAGAAGCCACGCGGGGAACATCGCCAGAGACATCGGAGGACGATTGACCGTGGAGTCATTGGAGTAGACGGTGCCTTTGCAGAAAAGCCCGTTGACCACGAGTCCCTTCTCATTCATTCCCTCGGTGACGCCTCCGTCGTATCCGACAGCATACACGGCGCCATACTTGGACTTCCACTTCACGGAATTCTCCTGAACGTTGCCTTTCTTCTCCATCCCGGCCGGATACACATAAAGATTGGTCGGGATTGGTGTCTTCCAGTCAAGCGAACGCCCGACGATATAGAGACTGTCGTTACCCTCATACACAACGCGGGTACAAGCTGATGAATCCGGAGTCAAAATTGCAGCTGAACCCAGCAGCAAAGATCCGACCATGGAATTGAGTAGTGCTTTCATGTTTTTGTCAAAATTATTTTCGTTTACAAATTTTAATAATTGCTCTCTTAATCCGGCTTAATACGTACCGCCCGGAGAAAGTGTGCCAAGGGCAAGCATAGACCGTTTCCTAATTAACGACATTTGACATTCTAAAGTTTCGTCTATGGCCAAAAATTGTTAACTTTGCCGAAATATGGAAAGTGACAATCGAAAGTCTGTGTATCGTTACGGAGCCGAGTACGGGCGCTATATGGGGATGTATCTCATCGCCTTATCGGCTTGTTTCATAGGGAGTTCCCGCCTTCCTGTCTTATCTCTTGTCATGGCTGTTATGTTGATTGCGTTTCCCGTGATTATCTATTTTCAGCTGCGCAATATCTACCGTGAGTCTCCCCACAACAGGACTTTTTCGGCTCTCTGGACGGCCGGAATCATGTCAACTCTCTGTGGTTGTCTCATTTGCGCACTTGCTACCGCCGCTTGGCTCATCTACGTGCAGCCGAATTTTTTTGCGGATTACATCCGCTCAGCCATACAGACGATTCAGCTCTCCGACATGAGAGCTGAATATCAGGCGGAGACCGAGATGCTTCAGCAGGCGCTGGAGAGCGGCGCCTCGCCCTCGCCCATGCAATTTGTCCTCTCGATGGTGTGGTCCACGGTGTTCCTCGGAAGCATAATCTCGATGGTGTGCTCGTGGGTACTCATCATGCGTTCGCGGCGCTCCATGAGCCGTATGTGCTGATTCTCAGAATGATGAACCACTTTCCAACGATTTCTTCAACACCCAAATGTGATGGATATTTCAATCGTAATTCCTCTATATAATGAAGCTGAATCTCTCCCTGAGCTGACCTCATGGATCGAACGAGTCATGGAGGAGCACAGCTTCAGCTACGAGATTATCTTCGTCAACGACGGAAGCACCGACAATTCTTGGAGTGTCATCAAAGAACTTGCCGCACACAATCCACGGATACACGGCGTCTCCTTTTCACGTAATTACGGCAAATCTCCTGCACTCAACACGGGATTCATACGTGCCAAGGGAGATGTTGTCATCACGATGGACGCCGATCTTCAGGACAGCCCGGACGAGATTCCGGAGCTTTACCGCATGATCACCGAAGAGAACTACGATCTCGTCTCAGGCTGGAAAAAGAAACGTTACGATCCGCTTTCCAAGACGATTCCGACCAAGCTCTTCAATGCTACGGCTCGCAAAGTCAGCGGCATCGGCAATCTTCACGACTTTAACTGCGGTCTTAAGGCCTACCGCAATGAAGTGGTGAAGCACATAGAGGTTTACGGCGACATGCACCGATATATCCCCTATCTCGCTAAAAACGCAGGTTTCAAGCGTATCGGAGAGAAGGTCGTGAAGCATCAGGCGCGCAAATACGGCACTACGAAATTCGGCCTCGACCGCTTCGTCAACGGATATCTGGATCTGGGGACCCTCTGGTTCCAAAGTAAATTCGGGGTCAAGCCGATGCACATATTCGGGCTGTTAGGCTCCCTGATGTTTCTGCTCGGATTCCTTGCAGTGATCATTATCCTGATCCTTAAGTTCGTTTCTCTGGTATCCGATTCGTTCTATTTCTATGTGACGAACTCCGTATATTTCTATCTGGCTCTCACCGCCATAGTCGTCGGGACTCAGTTTTTCCTTACGGGATTTATGGGAGAGCTGATAGCCCGCAATTCAGCCGAGCGCAACTCTTACGGAATAAAGGAGGAGATCTGACGATGGGAAAATCATTCCTTGGACTGCGACATCTTCCTTTGGTCGCCCTGACGGTCTCCCTTTCCGGAGTAATTGCGTCCTGCGGGTCAGACGAATGTTACGACAACCGCAATGCCATCCCGCTTGCCGATCTGTATACCGCCTCTCCCACTCCTCAGAAGATAAGCATCGACAGCATTTCCGTCTGGGGTATCGGCGTTCCCCGGGACTCCATGATCCTCGACACCGCACTCAACGTCCAGCAGATCAATTTTCCGTTCCGTATCGATGAAAACGAGACATCGTTCGTGGTCCGTTACGACGCCATACGCCGGATTTTTCCCCAAGCACCGGACGATACGATCTCGTTCAGTTACGTCAACGTGCCTCAATTCCAATCGGAATCATGCGGAGTCTTCTACCGCTACGATGACGTGACGATACGCCATACCACCTTCATGATTGACTCCGTGACATGTCCGGACGGATATATCGACAATACCCCGAGCGCTAATATCAGGATATATTTCCACAATGAATCCACAGAAGAGTGACCTATGCTTCGATTCCTTTTCGCCATATCGCTTATATTTTCCTTTGCATTCCCGGCGCTTGCACAGCGAACAGTCACCCCTGTGGAAACAGACGACAAGAAGCCACCTTCGCCGACTCTTCATTATTACGACAAGCATGGGAAGGCACTCAAGGAGCCGGTTCTCTTCCTTGCCACACTGGACACCGTCGATTCCGGTAAGCTCTCGCCGAAGGCGGTCTATCCGAAGCTTTCGGAAGCCAATATAGGACTCAACTTTTTCGATGGCATAATGGCCATAGCCGGCAGTCATTATGGCGGGGCGGATGTGTGGGCCAACGTGGGCTTATGGAACTGGCTTTTCCCTACCGTGGAATTGGGTATCGGAGCCGCGGCCAAGACACCAGAAGGGAATAACTTCCGGTATCGTGGCAGTCCCTCTTTTTATGCCAAAGTCGGAGCCGACTATAACTTCCTCTATAAGAGCAATCCGCGCTATCAGCTCATGGCCGGAGTGAGACTGGGTTTCTCATCCTTTAAGTATTCTCTCGAAGATGTCACCCTGAGCAGCGACTACTGGGGTGAGACTCAGCACCTTGACTTCAAATCCCTCAGCAGCACGGCACTATATGGAGAAGCCGGCATCGGGATAAAAGTAAACCTCGTGCGGAACGTTGCCATGGGTTGGAGCGCACGCTACAGATTCCTGCTCCATAATAAACCCACCAATGTCAAGAATCCGATACATGAGAGCGGATTATCGGGACTGTCTCCCCGAGGAGAATTCACACCTTGGTATATACCGGGCTACGGTCCGCGTACCACCCATTTCGGCTTCACGTTCTCCGTTATCTACACTCTTCCCTTCTATAATCGTCAGTCCTCCGTCTCCGAAACAGATCCAGAGCCTGAACCGTAGGCGCTCAGCCGGTCTCGTTCCTGACTTCGACAACTTTACGTCCCCTAAACGGAATAAAATATCAGGCGACTCCTAAAGAGGAATCGCCTGAATTATAGAATACTGAGTTTTCTGAAGTCAGATTTACTTAGCGTCGTGAGGCTGAACGTTGATATACCTGCGACCTTCCTTGCCGGTAGTGAAAACTACCACGCCGTCGATAAGAGCGAAGAGAGTATGATCCTTGCCCATACCTACATTCAGACCGGGATGATGCTGAGTGCCACGCTGACGTTTGATGATATTACCGGCCTTGCAGTTGCTACCGCCGAATATCTTCACACCTAATCGTTTGCTTTCTGATTCACGGCCGTTCTTAGAACTACCGACACCTTTTTTATGAGCCATTTCTGAATAGAGGATTAAGCTTTTACAATGGTTTTGATTATCACTTTGGAGAATTGCTGGCGATGGCCGTTTTTACGACGATAGCCTTTGCGACGTTTCTTCTTGAATACGATCACCTTGTCTCCCTTAACGAGCGGCTCAACAACTTCGCAGGCAACTTTGGAACCTTCGACAGTAGGAGCACCCACCTTGACATCACCATCGACATCGAGCAGCAACACTTTTTCAAACTCAACAGCATCGCCGGCCTTCACATCGCCGAGGTGGTGGACATACAGGTATTTGCCTTCTTCGGCCTTGAACTGCTGTCCTTTGATTTCTACGATAGCGTACATCTAATAAATTGATTATCAAGTTATACCGTTGGGCGGACACATCGCGTGCGTCACTTATTATTGCCATGGCGGCCTATTTTTGCGGTGCAAAGATAGACAATTTTCCTCATTCGGGCAAATTTTCCAACCCTTTTCCTTCATCATAATTTTCTGAACGAAGTGGTACTATTATATTTTTTGAGGTTCCGTGAGGATGGACTTAAGTTTTACACCCCTATATGCTGAAAAACATTCTTTTCAATAGCCCCGCCAATAACATTTTTTTGTAAGTTTGCACTCGATTTCAAAGCCATAGAGTTGGCATACTGAATCAACAACTTTGTAAAAAGGTGTTATTGAAATTTTATCTTCGGTTCTCAAACTTGGTCGTCTGAAAACTGCATGAAGATGAGATTGGCAATAGCACCTACATCGGTAGCTTATACACTGTCGTGACGGACAGCCTATATAGCTTTATCGGTGTGGGGCTATTGTTTTATCCATGCAGTTAGGTAGACCAAGACCTGAGACCGGATAAAACAAGATACAATCCTCACACCTTTTTTATGTCAAAACTTTAACGTTTCAACGGAGGATGAGAAACAACATAATATCAAAATGGATCAAAACGCCAACCAATTTATCGCCTCAATATCCTACGAAATGACGGAAGAAAAATATAAACAGTTTGCTGAAACACTGAACCAATCACTCATAGGAAAATCTATCTTTTGGGTCTTTATTGCTTGGTATCTGTTTATGGCATTGTTGCTAATGTCTACTGGTGCTACATTCAATATTTGTACAGGAGCACTATTAGGCATCATTGTCATTTATAGTGTGTGGAGCAAATATCGGGGAAACTCCTATTCAGCAATATACAAATCATACAAAATATATCATGGCCTAATAGTGTCCTCAGATTTCTATGACAATTATTTTGTCGTTTCTGATAAGTTTGGTTCATCGACTCTCCCTTACGACATCTTATATACAGTGAAAGCATCAAAGTACGGATACGTGTTGTGCACATCAAAACTGAGTGGTCACTTCATACCGAAAAGTGAATGTTCAGACACCCTTATTAGTCTTTTGAACAATCTGGAAAATGCTTAAATCGGTTTTAGAACAATTAGGAGGACTGGCTATTGGATGGATTCTCTTTATCGGCTTCTTCATAGTCTTTGGCATAATCATGCGAGATACAAAACGGAAGAAATAGGATTTGACATGAAGCATCTCTCAATCATCATAGTGATACTGCTGTGCATTAGTTCTTGTACACCAACTCAATCACAACAAGAAAAGCCATATTCTATTTATTGGCAAGACTATAATTTGTGTGTTGTCATGCCACACCCAACAATAGGAATAGTCGGCCTTGGAATGGAGGATTGGCGTGGTGTAGAACTTAAAAAAGTTGTTGAGGATATTTATATAGAATGTTCTTCTTCAAAATCATCAGGAAATGCAGTTGTTTGGGTTCGCTTTGAAAATCCGCAGACCGATAAATACGGCAATGTAACTATGGCATACGATGATTACCAATTAGCCACTATTCCTTTGTCTGAAGCTCGCAAATATAAATCAAGCAAATTCCTTGATGCTGAATATAAACTGTCAGAGGGCATACGTAACGCTGCTTTCAGAGCAAATAGCACCGTAGAGGAAATATATACTCCAAATCAATATATTGCACCAACTGACACTATCAATTTAGATTATTATTATTAAGGATAATCCAATACGACCATATCTATACGAAATCGGCAAAGCTCTTGGCAATCTTGGATCTACATCGGTTAATGAAGCATGGCGTAAAGGGAAAAACCGAATACATTTTTGACAAATTAACTGAAACAGACAGATAAGATGAAAAAAGCACTCTCCATATTAGCGATTGTGGCAATGCTATCGGCTTGTTCAACTCAACGCAAAACACCACTTCTAATTTACTGAATAACAGTGATATGTACCACTTTTTTACTATAATTTTTTACTAATCTAATTCAACTAATAAGGGAGAGTTAACAATTTAACAAAAAGGAACCATATCGCAATATCGGAAATTATGAGGATTTTTTCAGTAAGAGTTTGTCGATATTGCCAAAATAGTTAATTTCGCATTTGCTTGTTGACTCCACAAATCTTTTCTGCTATGCTAAATAATCTACGTCGTCTCATTACAGACATTATTCTTTTTGCACCTATTATCTCATTGGTGTCGTGCGACAATAACAGTAAATACGGTTCAAATGGCGCTCCAGAAACCGCGTTCTTCGGTGATTCTACCTTAACAATTATCTCAACAAATAAGCCCAACGGATATGATATCAAGATTTTCAAATCTGATGACATCATGTTGATGAATCTTAGGCGAGGAGATACAATAAATCAGTATGTTCCTATTACCTATTTCCCTAACATTGTTGGCGAACAAGAAATACCGGACGATATGATAGGCTCAATATATCGAAAAATTGACATTCCTATTGAAAAAGAAAAGTTAGGTTCCGGCATTTTCTTTATGGACGTGAACTTCGATGGAGAAGAAGATCTGGTCATTGAACATCACGGCTATAATCGTCAATACTTTGCTTGTTTTGACTTGCTTAACGGAAAAACATCTGTTGCTCCGGGATTTCTTACGCCCTTGGATAATCCTCCTTATAACAATATCGTGGGTCCCTCACCTGTTCACGAAGGAGATGCAATTAGCACTGAGTTCGACTATAAGAAAAAAACAATACATATTTTTGAGCAAATAGGATGTTGCAGCTATATTGAAACATTGGCCGAATACGGTCAGGATGAAGAATGGGAGCAACCTTCAGTCAGAGTTATACGTGAAAAGCGTGGCAACTATACAGTAGATAGAGTTCTGGTTACTGAAATATATGAGCGTAAGGATGGAGAATTGAAACTTATTTCTGTCGAAAAAGAATAAATCTGTAGAACGGGAAGTGCACTATCCGCTTCGAGATCTCCTTTAATTCAAGCGCGGGATACGCCCATGAGACCAAACCACCAAAATATCAGCAGAATACACTCCCTTACATAATATCCCTACGAACAGGTACGTTATTATATCATATTAACTATTTTAATCGTTTTTTATGAAAAAATACCTGATCGTGCTTGCGCTCGTAATGGTGAGCGTATTCTCGGCCTCTGCCGTCTCCCCTTTTGTCGAGTTACAACCAATTCAGGCCGGAAAAGGGTGGACTGCTTTCAATGTTCAGGGCGGTGTGACCATTCCTGTCCACCGGGTAGTAAACGTAGGCGCCGGAGCCGGTGTGACGGAGAGGTGGAATTTCGACAACGGTCCTCTCATCCCGCTCTTTGCCCGCTGCGAAGTAACAACAGCATTCGGTCGCTACGATTTCTTCTTCTCATTTGATGCCGGCTACGAGATCAACACCGACAATACTTCCTGCGGAGCTTTGTTGCTCAGCCCGATGCTTGGCTTTAAATTCGGAAAGTACTACGCCGGAGTCGGTTATCTGGGTCATTACTGGACGCCCAAACACTCGGGCACGACGGGCACGTTCAGTATGAAAGTAGGAATGAGCTTCTGACACTAATCCAGTAGCGCGGTAGTTTCTATCCCTCAATCCGGGTGGGATCTCAAAAAATCCTCGAGATTTCACTCAATAGTAAAATCATCCTCGTACCTTTGCGTTAGGTTTCTTATAGGAACGCAAAAGGTACGAGGTTAAATTCTATATTATATTCAAGTGGGAGTTAACTTTGGATAATGCGGGATCGCCGCCGGACTTTCGTAAATTATGCCTGAGTTTCCCTACCGTAAGACTTCAATGACGTGAGCTTAAAGTCTGGGACTCTCCTTATTTGAAAAGAAGGAATATAATTCAGGATTTTCTTTAATTTGATTATGGTCGTTCTCGTTGCTCAAATCATGTCATCTCGGCAGCAAGAGGACGAAAGATGTGTTGCGACGTGTCGTACCCGGCATCCTGCGCCAGCTGTAGTACGGGAAATGCGTTCTGGAACCTTTCACGCCCGCTATGGTCAGGGAGGTATGGCGCGTACATAGGTCCGACTGATAGCAATTCACTGCCGGCACTCCTGCTCTCGAGAGGATTATGCGGTTGGCCTTCACGAGATCCAGATGAGGCTTTGCGGCTTCCATGGGTTCGTCGGTAAGCAGATCCTTTTTCGGAGCCTTCAGGACACACGCTCCGAGGCCAGCCTGCGAAAACTCAGTGGCGAGCCCGTCGTCGACCTCGTAGCAATGGCCGCAGATGCACGGCGCGAACCTCACAAGAATATTCTCCGGTTTCGCTCCGGCCTCCACGAGTGTCGCGACCGTCTTCCCGGCAATTCCGCCAAGTGTACCTCGCCATCCGGCGTGCACGGCTCCGATCACCTGTATGTCGCGTGCATAAAAGAGTATAGGCACGCAATCCGCAGTCCGCACCCCTATCGCCACGCCCCGCATCGAGGTCAGAAGAGCATCGGTATCGGGAAAGATCTTTCTTGTATCGGAAAGCATCATATCGGGGCTCAACCGATTCAGGGTGCTCTCGTCCACCCATCTTACGCGCGTACTGTGGGTCTGCTCCGGGAGTATGATCATGTATTCAGCCATCGGCCCGAGGCGTGTCGAGTCATCGCGACGCATCAGATCTGTGGGGACATAAGTAGTCCCGGCCACTGCACGCGGATCGCCGCTGAGGAACGGTGTCAGCCTTATGGGCTCAATATGGGATACTTTCATTTCTCCTCATCGTTAACTGAAGATTCCTCCTCCCAGAACATGTCGTTCCAGTCCTCGTCGGTCATTTCTCCCATCGGCTCATCCTCTTCGGGCGCCTCCGGCTGCTCAAAGATAAAGGTATCCTCCTCCGGCACACGGTGACGCACGTCGAGATTGCGATGTGTGATACCGCCTGAAACTTTGTTCTCATCACTATTGATCATGCGCCAGAGTATATCCTTCAGCTCCGTCAGTCCCTGACCGGTCACGGCAGAGATGAACACCGACGGCACATCTGCGGGAAGCTCAGAAGCGATGGCCTCTCTAAGCTCGTCGTCAAGCATATCGCTCTTGGAGACGGCCAGCAACCGACACTTATCGGCCAGATCCGGATTGAAGGTCCGCACCTCGTTGAGCAGTATCTCGTAGTCACGTTTTATATCATCCGAATCGGCAGGCACGAGGAAAAGAAGCACCGCATTGCGTTCAATATGGCGCAGGAAACGCAGTCCGAGGCCTTTACCCTCGCTGGCGCCTTCAATAATTCCGGGGATATCGGCCATCACGAAAGACTTGTCGCCCCGATATTCCACAATGCCCAGACTGGGCTCCATCGTCGTGAAGGGATAGTCTGCGATCTTGGGCCGGGCTGCAGAGAGCGCCGAGAGGAGTGTGGACTTTCCGGCGTTAGGGAATCCTACCAGACCTACGTCTCCGAGAAGCTTCAGCTCCAGAATGACCGTTTTCTCCAGTCCGGGCTGTCCGGGCTGCGCATATCGGGGCGTACGGTTGGTGGAAGTTGCGAAATTCCAGTTACCCAATCCCCCCTTACCGCCGCGCAGAAGCTTTATCTCCTCCCCGTCCGAGGTTATCTCGCATAGAAATTCGCCGGTCTCGGCGTCGAAAACAGCCGTACCCACCGGCACCTCTACAATTTGATCGGCACCATCCTTACCCGACGAACGTCCGGCGCCGCCCGACTCACCGTTTCCGGCAAAGATATGACGCCTGTATCGCAAGGGAAGAAGTGTCCATAAATGGCCGTTGCCACGCAGAATGATATGACCTCCCCGGCCGCCGTCGCCTCCGTCCGGCCCCCCCTTGGGCACATATTTTGCACGATGAAAATGCCGCGAACCTGCGCCACCCTTACCCGAGCGGCACATTATCTTCACGTAATCTATGAAATTAGAGTCTGCCATGAGTCTTATTGTGATTTATCCTGAGGTTCTTTAATCTGTTATGCGTCTCCCGGGCTGAGATTCGGTCTGCGCCCCTCAATCCTGCGCGCTCTTGCGGGCAAGAAGCTCGCATACGCAACGGTAGTCGTCCGGAGATCCGATGTCCGTCCACATACCCTCGATCGGGAAATAGGCCACCTTTCCGCCTCCCGAAATCAGTCTGTCGATAAAATCCGGTGCATCCAGCGGTTCTCCCGGAGCGATTCCGTCGATCAGCTCCCGACGCAATATATAAACACCTGCGTTGGCAAAATAGTTGTAGGTCGGTTTCTCTTCTATGGCGTCCACCGAATCCATCCCGACGGTGTGAAGGATGGCATACGGCACGGAGACCGTATAGGGTACGGCTGCGATCGTGAGAGCCGCGCCGGCGGAGACATGCCGGCGATACATCCCCTCGAAGTCGATGTCCGTAAACAGGTCTGCGTTCATGACGATGACATTTTCACTGCGCCATCCCTCGATCAGAGCCAGCGAGCCGAAAGTGCCGAGGGGCTTGGGCTCCGGCACACACTTCACACTCCCGGAACCTCCCTGCGCCTCCTTCTGCTTCCCGGCCTCGAAATGTTCCTCGATTTTTTCGCGAAGATAGTTGACAGTGACAAATATATTTTCCACACCGTAACGTCTCAGGAGCTCCACATTGTAATCGATTATAGGCTTCCCTCCTACAGGCAGCAGCGGCTTGGGAACGGTGAGCGTCAGCGGACGCATCCTAATACCTTTACCGCCGGCCATCAGCACCGCATCCAGCGGCAGGACGGCTCTCAGACGCCGGAGATCGACGACACCTGTGGGACGCCCCTCTGAGTTAAGGCGGGGAAGGAGAGAAACACCTCTGCGGCGAGCCTCCTCCGTGACCGCAAGAGAGTCGGTATCATCACTGAGATAAAGGAATCTGCGGTGCATCACTTCCTCTACCGAGGTCTCGAGCGAAGCTCCGCAAAGCAGTCCGCGGCGGATGTCGCCGTCTGTGAGCGTGCCCTCCACTCTCCCATCACTATCGGTCACAAAGAGGGTCATACCGCTCCCCGACAATCTGTTCATCCTCGTAAGGGCTGTGCGAAGGTCAGCCTCACGCCCTATGATGTGCTTCTTGATTACCTCCATATCTATATCTGAAAAACTGACGATACACTATATTATTGAACCCGGCCGGTATTTTTATTTCCGCAGACGATCGGGATTCTGCCTCAGAAATTCCTCCCACGACGATGCTCCGCGGGGCACCTTCGGTTTCCCGGTCTCGTAAAAGTGAGTCAGGGCCACCGCCAGCGCATCCGAGGCATCGAGGAGCGAGGGCATCCTGTCTTCGGGTATGTTCAGTATATGCTTGAGCATGTTGGCCACCTGCTCCTTCGAGGCCGCGCCGTTGCCGGTGATGGACTGCTTGATGCTCAGCGGGGCATACTCCTTGATGGGGATATCGCGGGCGAGAGCGGCCGCCATAGCCACTCCCTGAGCCCTGCCGAGCTTCAGCATGGACTGCACATTCTTGCCGAAGAAGGGGGCTTCGATAGCCACCTCATCCGGCAGATAACGGGTCACAAGCTGTGTCACACGCTCGAAGATGCGCCGCAACCGCAGATAGTGGTCGTCAAAGCGATTGAGCTTGATAACTCCCATGAGGATCATCTCCGGTTTCGAGCGGCGGACACCGAGCAGACCGTAGCCCATCACGTTTGTTCCCGGGTCTATACCCATGATTATCCGGTCATAACCCCTTATATCCAGATCTGCTTCCATGTCGTTGCTTCCGCGTGTAGTTAAGTGAATTATTTCAAAACAGGGTCCTTCGGGTCGCCCGGAAGGAGATATGCTTCATCATGAATATGGGCGCCGTCGCTCCTATCACCATTCCCAGCAGGATGAAAAGACATGTCAGACCGTTGTAGGCGAAAAGGTAGAAGTAATGGTCGAAACCGGCTTCCTGTCCGCTGTACAGACACATCACCAACCCTCCGAAACTGCGGTAGGCATACATGCCCGGAATCATCGGTAGAAGCGAAGGGAAGAGACATGTCTCGGCCGGAACACTCGCCATCGGGGACAACAGCACTGCTAAGACTCCCACGACCAGCGCCGCCAGCGTGGAGGCCACGACTATGTGGCAGTCAAGGACACTTTCATGCATCAGCAGAAACCGCGTGCTGTGGCCGATGGCCGCTATTATAGCGCAGTAGAGATATGCCCGGCGGGGCGGATGGCTGATGGCGGCAAAGCCGATGGCCGCTATGGCGGCGAAGAGTCCGTCCTGTATGATATCCATCAACATAGCTTCAGAAATATTAGGTCAGAACATACCGAGATTCATCACGAGAAGTCCTCCGCACAACCCTATCGAGAGACAGGCCGTAAGGATCAGGGCCTCCGTAAATCGACAGAAAGAACAGATATAATTGCCGGAGATCATGTCGCTGAAAGAATTCAGGAACGGTATCCCGGGCACGAGATACAGCACACTCGTGGCTACGGCCATGTAAGGGGTGGTGCCGATGTTGAAAAGCGAGGCTCCTCCCGCAAGCACGGAGGATACAAAGGCGCACAATATGACGATGAGCCTTATGTCTACCTTTCGCTGCACAAGAACCTGCTTCAGATAGAATCCGGCCAGAGTCGAGAAGAAGACCACCCCTACTGCATACCAGTCCCCTTCGAACAGCCGGCAGAACGCGGCATTGGCACACGCGACAGCTATCAGTATCCAGCCCGGAGATCCTGTCTCTCCGTGCGATATGACCTCGAGCTCCCGGCATGCCTCCGTGAAACTTATCCTCCCGTCGGCCAGCGACCAGCTAAGACCGCTGAGCCGTGTGTTGACAGCAAAACTTATCGGTACGTGGGGAGTGGCACAGGTATAGGTGAAACTGTCGTGACAGTCCTCATGGCATACTGTGATGTGTATGTGGCGCGGAAGGACGGTCATCGCGACCTTACATCCCAAGGCAGCCGCCATACGGTTCACATTCTGCTCCAAGCGTATGCACGTAGCTCCGCTGCCGAGCAGCAAGGTAGCATACTCGCAGAGAAACTCACATATTTTTTCGACTGTCGAATCCGGATCTGAACACACTCCGGCTCCACAATCAACCTTTCTTTCAGTCATCTTCGTCGTCAACGAGATTGTCGCCCGGAACGTAAAACTCCTCGCGTTCGCTGCAAGTGTCTATGACGTTACCGAAGCTGAAGTGGCGGTGATGCCGGTGGATCCTGTTGTGGAAAATTGCAAGCAGAATTATGGACCCAAGAATCACACACCATATTATCAGAGGAAAATTAATTTGTATCATAATAGGATTGTTTTTACTGCTATAACAATCCTCAAAGAAGTTTGGCGCATGAAGATACGGCTGATTTTCTACTTTTCTATTGCGGACAAGCCGAAACATCCACACGCCCCTCAAGGAGCTACTCCATCACCTCCAGCACTGTGTCGAAATGAAGCACCTCCTCACCGAAGCGCGACGTCACCAGTCCGAAGGCCTCGCGAAGCGCTCCGGCACGCCAATCTTCGAAGGCATGCACGTCAGGAAAGGAAAACTGCATCCCGAGACTGACAGCCTGCTGCTCCCCCTCCATCATACCGGCTCCCGCAGAGCCGATGACTCGCGTCAGATGAAGGAAAGTGACGCCATCCGTGGCCGTAGCCACCTTCTTGAAGTCTCCGCGCAACATCGTAAGCAACTCCGCCTCGCGTTCCTTGCCCACAAAAAAAGTGATGTTGTATATTATGCCCATAAGATAAAGAATGAGAGATTATCGCTGCTCGTGCAATCCATACAATAGGAAAGACACACCTTAAGCATGCATCGACACGCCTTCGTCCTGTTATACCAACAAGGGTGTACCAAACCTCTTCGTTTTGATACACCCCCGAGTGAGCCTCTTGTCGGATTCGAACCAACGACCCCGAGATTACAAATCACGTGCTCTGGCCAACTGAGCTAAAGAGGCATAAAAAGGGTAAGCTTACTACATCGCACTGCTCAACCCCCGACCCTTGCTTCGGTCAAGACCTGGGGGATTAAGGGGGAGCGAGTCGTGTAGGACTTACCCGGCTGCAAAGGTACAACTTTTTTTCTAAACACCAAAATATATTTTGCAAATCAACCCGCAAATCGCGTAATACGATCGTATCTCATACACACGAAACCCCGCCCT
>CAYPBS010000033.1:0-18222 GCA_964409015.1 uncultured Sangeribacter sp. | reverse complement strand
TCTTACTATTAATCAATTATAAAATTGGCATTTTTTTGAGTGACGAAGTCAGGAGAAACTGTGCTCAAAGATAGCGAAACAGGCCAAAAACGGAGGAAATACACCCCAATCTGGTCTGTTTGGCATTATAGTTAAGATTTTACTGCCTGAGAATCGGATATTTTGGAAAAATCCTCAAAAATCGGTTGCCTGACAAATATCGAAACCTCAACAGCATAAAAATAGGCTGCGCCTATTTTGACACAGCCTCTTATTTTGTTAATATCGCTGAGATTTAGTGTCCCTATGAAGATGAAGCGGTGGAGGTTTTCATTATTTTCCTGATATTTCGTAAGCTGTATTTACTTGGAGGTCATGATGCGTAGGACAAGATTGTCAATGTCTTTCATCGCATCCCGTCCGATGGAGGTCAGATTGGAGATCGTCTCGTCGACATCGTCGTCGATGATGCCTTCGGTGGATTCGACGCATTGCCCGTTCATGGCGAGCATGGCCGACATCAGTGCAGTGCTTACGCCGCTGGAAATCTTCATGGCGCACGAAGGCTTAGCACCGTCGCATATCATTCCGGTGAGATTAGCAATCATATTCTTGACAGCGGCCGAGAGCTCGTAATATCCTCCCCCCATAAGGTAGACGATACCACCGGACGCACCGGTGGATGCAACCACACATCCGCATAAAGCCGAGAGCCGTCCGAGGCTCTGCTTGATATAGATACAGATGAGATGGGAAAGGATGAGGGCTCTCACGGTGTGTTCCTCGTCGGCACCGGAGTCCATTGCGAAGCTTACTACCGGGAGAGTCGCGGTAATTCCCTGATTGCCGCTACCGGAGTTGGACATTACCGGTACAAGGAGTCCGGCCATACGGGCATCGCAGGCCGCAGAGGTGAAGGCGAGCATGTGTTCGACAGGTGTATCGCCGAAGTATTTCTTGCCGGAGGTGCGTATCGTATATCCGAGCGCGTGGCCGAAGCCTTTGTCGAGCGCCTTACGGGCAGCGTCAAGATTAAGCCTTTTTGCTTCGAGAATGAATTCAAGCTCGCTGAGCGGGGAAGCGGTGGCATACTCCCACACTGCCGAGAGGGAGAGGCGGGGAGTGTTGTCATCTCCGGCCGATTCTCCTTCAAAAGGTATATCAAGGAGTGTGAGGCCGTTGTGTTCGATATGGATAAAGTTGGTATGACTTCCGGCAATGACAGCCCGGCAGACGTCCCGAGAGGGGGATGTTACCTTTACCTCGATATAGAGTTTAGAGGGAGCATCGTGGTTGACGGCAATGCTGATTGTCCCGCGGGACATGTAATCTTTAGCTTTCTCGACATCTTCCGGAGTGATGTCCCGAAGCACTTCAAGTCCATAACCGGGCTTGCCTGCAATGGCACCCAGAGCAATAGCCACAGGCAAACCGGTCATATCCGTGCCGGGGATTCCGACACCCATAGCGTTCTTGAGCATGTTGCCGCTAAGAGTGACATCAATTTTATCGGGCAAGCCTGAGAGAATCTCAGACGCTTTGGCCACACATAATGCTACGGCCATCGGTTCGGTACATCCTATTGCCGGAACGACTTCCTTCTTAATAAGGTCTGTGATGGAGTCACGAAGAGGTTTTTGTATCATGATATCAGTTTAAGGTCGGTTGATGAGCGGGAATGGGGATTAAGGATAATCCGCTTAGGAGAGGGATGGATCCTGTTCTGCGGCCGCGGCCGGAATGTCGTCGGGAAATTCCAGAGGGAGGCGGAAGCGGCTTCCGCTTTCTATGCGTCGGTTGCGCCAGCATTTCCGGCATACTGAGACATACTTGTCGTTGCCTCCGATCTCGACCTGTTCACCCTCAGTGATGATTTCACCTTTGGAGTCGATGCGCGCGTTGACGATCGTTTTTCGTCCGCAGTTGCAAGTTGATTTGACTTCCTCAATACTGTCGGCTATTTCGAAGAGCCGTCTGCTCCCTTCGAAAAGATGGGTGCGGAAATCGGTCCTCAGACCGAAGCAGAGTACGTTGCACCCGAAATCGTCCACTACGGCCGCGAGCTCGTCGACCTGAGACCCGGTAAGGAACTGGGCTTCGTCGACGAGAATCCAGAGCGGCCTGACATCCTCTTTCTCAAAGATGTGGCTTATGAGGCTGTAAAGGTTGGTTTCGGCATAAATCCAGTGGCATGCGCGTTCGATTCCAATACGGGAACGGATGACATTGCGTTCTTCGCGGGTATCGATAACCGGCTTGAAGCAAATGTATGGCATGTTTCTTTCTTCAAAATTATAAGCCGTAGTAAGCAGAAGGGCTGTTTTGGCAGAGCCCATAGTGCCGTAGCGGAAGTATAGTTTACCAATTCGGTCCATGATGATTCGATAGATAAAAAGATGAAAAAACGGTTCTTTACGAAAGCGGTCAGAACGGGGTGTCGAGAGGGGAATCGGGCGGGGGAGGGTTGCCGTCGTCGCCCCGTTCGCGATTTTCCCTATCGCGGTAGGGCTCCACTACGTAGCGGTCGTAGTAAGAGAGGATAAGGGTAGTAAGCGGGAGAGCAATGATGAGTCCGAGAAAGCCTAAGAGGCAACCCCATACGGAAAGGGATAGGAGAATTATGGCGGGATTCAGCCCCATCGCTTTACCCATGATTTTCGGGGTAAGGTAGAGGTCCTGAATCGATTGCACGACAATGTAGACCGCCATGCTTTCCCAGAAAATCACCCAGAAATCGATCCCTGTATCGACAGAGCTTATCAGGCAGAGCAGAGCTGTTATTGGGAGCGAGATAAGCTGAAGGTAGGGGACCATGTTGAGAACTCCGATAAAGAGTCCGAGAGCTACGCCCATAGGGAGTCCGATTATGGCGAATCCTATCGCAAAGAGGATGCCAACGAGCATTGCAATGAGGAATTGTCCGCGGAAGTAGCTGTGCATCGCGTTGCGGACATCGTTGAAGACACCCATGACACCGTCGCGATGGGAGTGGGGAATCAGCTGCTTGAAACTGAGCATCAGTTTCTCGTAGTCGATCATTATGAAAATCACGTAGAGAAAAACAATCAGCCAGCTGCAGAGGCCTATGATGAAGCTGAGACCGCTGCTGAGGAAAGTCCATCCGCTTGAGACGGCCTGAGTAAGGATTCCTTTCCATTCTTCGGGGGTGAACAGTTTGCCTATGCGGTTGAAGTCGAGATTGTCCTTGATAAACTGATGGACTTCGGGGGGTAGATAGGGGGTATTCATCGTCTGAGTGGCGTAGAGCTTTATCATCTGGCCCATCTGAGTACACTCGTTGAGCAGATAGGGGATGAATATAACTCCGAAAATAACGGTCAGGATGGTTATTTCGAGCAGAGTGCAGATGACGGGCATCACCCTGCCTTTCGTTTTCAGCACCTTGCGGTTCCAAATAACAATCGGCTCAAGAGTGTAAGCGATAAGACAAGCCACAAGAAAGGGAAGAAGTACCCCTTTGAGAGTGTCGAGAATAAAAAGTGTGGCAATGATACCGCAAACCGTGAAAAATATGCGGGCCACACGATCGAAAGTAAAGGGACGTCGCCTGTTGCTCATTTTCAGAGATAATAAAGAGTTTACCGCCCGTCGGGAGGGAGATTCAGGCCTTATGCCGGACGGCTTTATGGCGTAAAATTAGGAAAATATTCCCGAACGGCATGAAATAAAATATAGATTTTTGTAATTTTGCAGGTATATGGGACAAGTAACGGAAAATAATAACAGACCAAGTAATGATGCTGTTTGCAGAGGTCGCCGGATGAGGATATGTGTTCTGATTCTGTGGGCGTTCTTCTCCTTTGCGGTGTCGGCATCCGAACCTGTAGAGCGTTTTCTCGGCTCCGGCACAGTTGATCCCGAGCAATGCGCCGTGATGGTGATGGACCTCTCGGACGGAAAAATCTTGGGGAGCCATAATATCTCGAAAGGGCTGGTTCCGGCGTCGATCAATAAGGTCGTGACGATCGCCTCACTGATAGAGAAGTCAGGCATAGACTACGAATACGAGACAAAGGTATATGCGGGAGGGGGAATCTCTCATGGAGATCTCGAGGGCAATCTCATCGTCGTCGGCGGTGGAGACCCGTCATTAGGGGCGGACGTCGAGCCCACCGGGACAGACATCATAGGGGAGATCGTCGACGAGCTACGCAAGAAAGGGGTAAGGAATATCTTGGGGAAGATCGAGGTCGACGAGTCTATTTTCCCGGGTCCATGCACGCCGCCATCATGGCAGTCGGGGGACCTTAGCCGCGCCTACGGGACAGGATGTCACGGCTTCAACTACCGTCGGAATTGTTCCGGAAACGCTTCTGTGGCCAATCCTTCGGCCGTGTTTATCTCCAGACTGCGCGATGCGTTGCGGGCTGCCGGAATCAATGTGTCCGGGAGAGAGGGATACGACTCGAAACACCATAAGCTGCTGCTTACTCACAGATCGCCATCGGTAGACGAGATCATGCGCAGCTGCATGAAGCGCTCCGACAATCTTTACGCAGAGACGATGGTGCGCACCTTGGCCCTGCTTCACGGTAAGGAGGCTTCAACTGAAGCCGGGACCAAACTCGAAGCAGAATACTGGAGGAAGAAACATCTTCCCATGGAGGGGGTCGTACTGGTGGACGGGAGCGGCCTCTCGCGCAGTAACCGCATGACGGCCGAATTCATGACCGCTCTGCTTAAATACATGGCCGGCAACGTGGACTTCGCCTCGTTCTTTCCTCTCGCCGGTCAGGAGGGCACGTTGCGGAACTTCTTAAAAGACACGCCGCTGGACAGTTATATCGCGCTGAAGACAGGAAGCATGAACGGGATACAGTGTTACGCCGGCTATAAGCTTGATGATGACTACGCTCCCACCCATGCCGTCGTCGTGATCGTCAACGGTCTCCGCGGGTCGCGGGATGGTCTAAAAAAGGCGGTTTCGCGTATGCTTCTGGACATGTTTGACAACTGAAACACCCCGACGTGTGTTAAACCATAAAACAAAAGAAAACAGATATGGAAAAAGATCTTCGCAAGCTTCTCAATGTGCTTTACGAGGCAGAGGCCCTGATCGAGATGTCGCTACGTCGCGGAAACACCTCGCCCTCGTCTACCGTGGTGAGGTTAGTGGCCGACAAATGCCGTCAGATGGAGTCGATAATATCTTCGTGGGAACTCCCGGAGAGTCCGGCTCCGGAGGAGGAATCCGAAGGAGCGCGTGTATATGATACCATGCAGTCTCAGGAGGAAGCCGACGATGTCGCGTTGGCGGACAACGAGATGCGTGAGATCGTGGCCATGGCCTCCGTTGATCCCGGCGATGAGGAACCGTCGAAGGATGAGGCGGAGAAGGTTGAGGTCGACCCAAAAGATCTGGAATACATGACCTCCGAGCTTGACCCGGAGATAAAGGAGACAGTGGACAACGTGCGGTTCGACCCTGCGGAGGGTTATGATCCCGAGGAGAATGTGCGCCGTCCGGAGGCCTCCGGCAATGAGGCGCCGGTTTTCGTCGAGGAGGAGGATCTCGTGGAAGCAGAGGAAAAGGTGGAGGAACCGGAGCTGAGTACACCGGTCCGCAAGCGCGCTCCCCTTCTGTCGTTCTTCACCATCAACGACCGTTTCCGTTTCCGCCGGTCGCTTTTCGAGGGTAGCAATCCGAAGTTTCTGGAGTCACTCTCGCTGATAGAATCGCTTGAAACTCCCGAACAGGCTACGGAATACATGGCCGATGATCTGGGATGGGATATGGACAATCCGGAGGTGGGGCTGTTCTGCCGCATTGTCGAGCGATATTTCAAATCTTCAGTAAAGTAGAAGTACATGAGCGGAAAACTCTTCATTGTTCCGACTCCGGTGGGAAATCTCGGCGACATGACCTATAGGGCTGTGGAAGTGTTGCGAAACGCAGATCTGATTCTTGCCGAAGACACCCGGACGAGCGGCGTCCTGATGAAGCATTACGGCATCACCGTGCCGATGCGTTCACACCACAAATTCAACGAGCATGAGGCCACGGAAGGGATAGCGGATCTCATCGAGGGGGGGAGCGTCATAGCTTTGGTGAGCGATGCCGGAACGCCCGGGATCTCCGACCCCGGGTTCATGCTGTCCCGCGAATGTCGCCGCCGCGGACTGGACGTGGAGTGCCTTCCCGGCGCGACCGCTTTCGTGCCGGCGCTCGTGGCATCGGGGCTGCCCTGCGACAGATTTGTGTTCGAAGGGTTTCTGCCTCCCAAGAAAGGACGCGCCACGAGGCTTCAAAGTCTGGCTGTCGATCCACGTACCGTCGTCATCTACGAATCTCCGGTACGTCTGCCCCGGACACTGCGTCAGCTGTCGGATGTGTTCGGCAGCGAACGCCCGGCTGCCGTCGCGCGGGAGATCTCAAAGCTCCACGAAACCATCCATAAAGGGACCCTCGGGGAACTTCTTTCTTTTTTCGAGATAAACAAACCTAAAGGGGAGATTGTTATTGTTATAGGTGGCAAAGGAAAAGATGCCGAGGCGTCGGTTCCAGCTTCCGGGAATTAAAGAATACAGAACATTATCCATATTTTAAGTTATGAAAAAATCACTATTGGCATTCGCTGCCGCAGCCGTGCTTGTGTTCTCCGCATGCAACAAGAAAGAGGAGGAGAAGAACCGTCAACTCGAGACAGAAAACAAGACTCTCAGCACTCAGCTCGCCATAGCACAGGACAGCAAAGACTCTCTCATATTCCTGATGAACGACATCTATACAGGTATCGAGCAGATCAACGAGCAGGAGGAGCTGCTTTACAATATCCGCGGAAACGGCGATCAGGCCATGCAACGTCAGACCATAGTCGAGAACCTCGCCCGCATACAGCTGGAGCTTAAGAACAAGCAGGCCATGCTCGAGAAGTACAACTCTCAGCTTAACGACGGCAACGACAAGAACAACCTTCTGCGCAATCAGGTCGCTACGCTTCAGAAGAAGCTCGCCTCGTCGGAGTCGCGTGTGAACGATCTTGTGAAGCAGGTGGAGAGCCTTCAGGCCGAGAACGGCGTTCTGCGTCAGGATCTCGCCACTTCTCAGGAGCAGGTGCGCGTCGTGACGACAGCCAACGATTCTCTTACGACTCAGACCGAGCGCCAGACAGTCCAGCTCAAGGAGAACGAGAACGAGATGAACAAGGTCTACTACGCTCTGGGAACCAAGAAGGAACTTCAGAACAATCAGATACTCGGCAAGGGTAACAAGGTGCTTCAGGGCAACTACAACCAGAACTACTTCACATGTGCCGACAAGCGTTCCCTCAAGTATATCGAGTGCAAGAACAAGAAGGCTGAAGTCATGAGCAATCAGCCGGCCGACTCGTATCGCTTCGAGGTAGACGCCAACAAGAACAAGACTCTTGTGATCACCAATCCCGACCGTTTCTGGAATGCTTCGCGATACCTCGTTATCAAGCTGGGTTGATCGCCGCGATCTCCCGGAATGACTGAGACTTACAGCGGTGTGTCAGCGGATTTTTCCGACCTGACACACCGTTTCACATTTATCTGAATCCTCCAATCTAAACATCAACTAACCATGTATCGTTCTCTCAGTGCTTTAGCGGCTCTCTTAGCGGCCGCCTCCACCATGGCCTCAGGGGTCAAGGTGGAGAAGATCGATCCTCCCCACTGGTGGGCGGGAATGAACAATCCCTCGCTGCAGCTGCAGGTGTACGGCTCCGGCGTCAGAAACGCCGATGTCACCCTCGCTCCTTACCCCGGCGTCAGTGTCGACTCCATAGCCCGCCTCGACGGGTCTGACAATTACCTTTTCCTCTACCTGAACATCTCTCCGGAAGCTCAGCCGGGCAACCTTTCCTTTACCTTTTCCGAGGGAAAGAAGAGCAAGAAGGTCGGCTATAAGCTCTTGGAGCGTAAGGCACAGCGGGGCGCGCAGGGGTTCGACTCCTCAGACGTGCTTTACATGATAATGCCCGACCGCTTTGCCGACGGCAACCCGGCTAACAATCTGGACCCGACGATGCACTATCCCGTCGGCGTGGACCGCACGAATATCAATCTGCGTCAGGGGGGCGACCTCAAAGGTATCGCCGACCATGTGGATTATCTCGATTCTCTCGGCGTCACCGCCATCTGGCTCAACCCCGTGCTCGAGAATGATATGCCCTACGGATCATATCACGGCTACGCCACGACGGACTATTATAAGGTGGATTCCCGCTTCGGAACCAACGACGAGTATGTCGCTCTTATCGATACGCTCCACAACCACGGGATGAAAACCGTCATGGACATGATTTTCAATCATTCGGGCTCGGGCCATGTATGGTTCACGGACCGTCCGTCGCGCGACTGGTTCAACTTCCCCGACACCGTCATCGTGACTAATCACAAGCTGGGGTCGCTGATGGATCCTTACGGTGCGGACTACGACCGTATCCGTACCACCGACGGCTGTTTCGTACCCGAGATGCCCGATCTTAACCAGCGCAATCCCCACCTTATGAAGTACCTGACTCAGAACTCCATCTGGTGGATCGAAGAAGCCGGTATCGACGGAATCCGCATGGATACCTATGTCTATGCCGACCGCGATGCCATGGCCGGGTGGGTGCGCGACGTCCTGAGCGAATATCCGTCGTTCAATATCGTAGGGGAGTGCTGGTATGACGCTCCTGAGCGCGAGTCATACTGGCAAAGCGGTTCGCGACTGGCGCCCACAGACAGCTCTCTCCCCTCCGTGATGGATTTCCCCCTCATGATCTTAAGCAGGGAAGCCAAGACATATCAGGAGCCTACGGGGGACTGGCACGGAGGCTTTCATAAGGTCTACAATCACCTCGGACTCGATTTTATCTATCCCGAACCCAAGAAGGTGCTCCGCTTCCTTGACAATCATGACACGGAGCGCTTCATCACCTCTGTGCCGGAGAATCTCGACGGGTGGAAACAGGCTATGGCTCTGCTGCTTACGATCCCCGGCATACCTCAGGTATATTACGGTACCGAGCTGCTGATGAACGGCACGCGCGCCGGTGGAGACGGCAATGTGCGTCTCCCGATGCCCGGCGGATTCCCCGGCGACACGGTCAATCAGTTTGATGCTTCGGGACGTTCGGAGATGCAGAATGAGGCCTTCGATTACCTTTCCCGCCTTCTGAAATGGCGGCGTGGCTCCAAGGCTGTGGCCGACGGCTCGATGAAGCATTTCTCGCCCAACGGTCCCCTGTACCTCTATCAGCGGTTGGACCCGGAGTCCTCCGATGAGGTCGTCGTGATGTTCTACGGAAGCGACGATGAGGGTACGGCCGACATGAGCCGTTACGCTGAGGTGTTCAGGGCAGGCGATCGCTTCCTCGACGTGATGACCGGCGAGGAGGTCGTGATAGAACCGGAGATGTACTTCCCCGGACGTGTTGTGCGTATCCTGCAGAGAATTGCGAAATGAAAGCGAAAACCATCCTAAAGCTGATGCCGGTGCTTGCCGTGGCCGGCATCGCCATGCTTCCGGCGTGTAAACCTTCGGAGGCCAACTACAAGGCAGCCTACGACCTCGCCCGCCAGCGGGAGCGCGAGAATCTCGACGAAGATATCTTTGCCAAGCTGAAAACCGAGGAGATGCCCCGGCTGGTGATGTACGGCGAGGACAGTGTGTATATGTCTCCGCGCGAATCGCTGCTGATACTTTGGCAGCCCGGTTCGGCCAATACGTCTGTGACGACAGCTCCGGCGTTCAACCTCGTGGTGGGGGAGTACCGCAATCCCTCCAATGCGCGTGCGCATGCGATGCAATTCATGCCTCCTGCCGTCGAGTCTGACAAGAAGGCTCCGAAGCCGAAGAAGGGGGAGAAGGTGGTGGCTGATTCCGTCCCGGAGGGATGGGACTGGTATCCGATGGTGCTCGTGAAGGGTGCCGAAGAGCGATACTATGTGGCCATCGCTCACGGGGACTCCGTGGAGGCGCTCCTGCCGGTGCTGAGGCGTTTCAGGGACAAGAAGCTGCCCACCGTGGGCACGGCGACATCGGTGGTGCGTACCCGGCGGTAAAATAAGGCAATTACTATATATAAGGAGGGTGTATCAGACTGTATTTGGTTCTGATACACCCTCTTTCCTTATGTGTAAGCGATACGGCAGTGCTTAATAGTCGTCGCTGTAAGTCAGTGTGGTATAGTAGTTTGCCAGTCCGCTGGCCGATGTGCCGGGGCCGTATTGCAGGGTTATGAAGCCGGTGTTGTTGCCGCCCCACCAGCTTACTGTCGTGACTCCGTTGACAGTGTTGCTTGAAGCCGGGGCACCGTATGTGGCTGCTAATTGTGCATATACATTGTTGAAGCGTGCCACGTCGGGAGCCGAGCTCCAGTACTGGAATTGCGTGTTGCTCATGAGTCCGTCGGTGTAATAGACGGTTGCCTCGGGCCATACGTAGCCGAGCTGGGTTACGTTGCCGAGATATACGGCGTTGTTGACATATCCGAGCACGTTGTAACCGGAGTTGAAGAGAGCGTTGATGCCGGCGTCAATAAAGGAGCCGAACGTCAGACCCAGAATAGTGCCGATGGAGGGCACACGGTAGCTCACATACACAGGACGGGGCGGACGGGGAGGGAGGTAGTAGACAGGGCGGTACCTGTTGATGGGTGGAGCACCCCAGTATCCACCTCCGGGGCGCGGAGGTGCGTAGTTGGGTCGGGTATAGTTGTAGTTGGGGCGGGGGCCGGGACGATAGCTGCCGGGTCTCTGTGCGCTGTGGCCGCCGGAAGGTGTATGATTGCCGGGACGCACTGCGCTGCCGGGGTGATTGTTGTTACCGGGGCGGGTGTTGTTGCCGGGGCGCACTGAGTTGCCGGGATGACCGTTGTTACCGGGACGGGTGTTGTTGCCGGGACGCACTGAGTTGCCGGGATGACCGTTGTTACCGGGACGGGTGTTGTTGCCCGGACGGGTGGTCGCGTTGTTGGCCGGACGGGCTTGCGTCGCTGTCGTAGGCCGGGCCTGAGTGGCGGAGGTGGGACGTATCGTGGAGGTAGCCGGGCGGGTGGTCGCGTTGTTGGCCGGACGGGCTTGCGTCGCTGTCGTAGGCCGGGCCTGAGTGGCGGAGGTGGGACGAGTTGTGGAGGTTGCCGGACGGGCTGTCGCGTTGTTGCGGGCAGATGTAGCCTGTCGGCTGACGGCAGACCCTCCGGACCGGGAGGAGGTGCGCTCGGTTGCCTGTCCCCGATGGCTGTTCGATCCGGTTGTCTGGCGCTGTGCCCGGAGTGTCGTAGGTATGGCAAGTGTTATTGCCAGAGCCGAAGAGAGAAGAATGTGTGTAATTCTGTTCATACCGGTCATTATTTAAAGGGTGAATATAATCCTTGCAGCTGATCTTGTACTATTATTAATATAATGTATCAGTGCTGCATTTTGTTTGTATGTAAGACCGGGGGCGGAGGGGAAGGTTTAATGTGGGCCAAACTCTCAAATGTTAAAATCCGGAGAAAATTAAGTTAATTTTCGGGCAAGTCTAAAAAATGTGTTGTACAACATAAAAAATTTTTTCTCCTTTTCCGCAGTCGAATTCTGTAAAGGAAATATCAATTTGTAAGCAGTAAAGGGTGGAATTTTTGCTGAGAATCAAGTGTTAAATTCTGAAATAGCTTCCTGAGGGCGTTGATGCTGGCAAAATGCCATAGGCCCGAAAATCTGATTTCGGCCTCGGACACCCTTCAGGGCCTGAAAAAATAGCTTTTCAAGTGTTAAAATTTCTGAGAAATCTTGCTTGTATCAATTAAACTATTAATTTTGCGTAATATTAAGTGTAATTGATTATTTTTAACTAATAGGACATTTGAGAGCAAGTGTTGGATTAACTTACTTATAATCAAAGTATTGACTAACCTGATATAACTGTTGAGCTTACTGTGTCGCATCAAGGGGCGTTTTAAGGCTGCCTGAGCGGCGAGGAGAGACCTGAATTTCCGGTATTGACCGGAAAGAAGCATCCGAAGGAATAAGGAATCTCCTTGAGGTAAGACTGAGACCATAAGAAGACATTTATTTATTTTCACTAAACTATCAAGAGTATGAGAAAACTGTTCTTATCCACAATGGCTGTAGCGGCTGTTTGTAGTGCTTCCGTACAGGCACGTACTTACAGCGGTACCGTCGTTGATGCGGCTACCAATGAGCCGTTGATTGGTGCTACCGTTATGCCGGTTGGAGGTGGTAACGGTGTGGCTACCGATATCGACGGTAAGTTCACTCTCAATGTGCCTGACAACGTCAAGACCGCAACGATCTCCTATGTGAGCTACACGACCCAGACCGTGACCCTCAAAAATGGTATGACCGTGTATCTCGCTGCCGAAGCTTCCACTCTTCAGGATCTTGTGGTTATCGGTTACGGTACGGCCACAAAGGAATCGCTCACAGGTTCCGTCTCGGTCGTTGACAGCAAGCAGATCGAGGATCGTCCCGTCACTTCCGTTACCTCGGCTCTCGAAGGTAACGCCCCCGGTGTGCAGGTCAACGGATCTACCGGTCAGCCCGGTTCTTCTCCCTCGATCGTTATCCGCGGTATCGGTACCGTTAACGGTAATGCTGCTATCTGCTATGTTGTCGATAACGTTATCTTCAATGGCGATATCTCTGATCTCAACCCCAACGATATCGAGTCCATGACCGTGCTCAAGGATGCGGCTTCCTGCGCAATCTATGGTGTGCGTGCCGCCAACGGCGTCGTGCTTATCACTACCAAGAAAGCCAAGAAGAAAGATGCCGTGGAGGTTACGCTTCAGGTGCGCGAAGGTATGTACACCCGCGGTCTCGCAGAGTATGACCGTCTCGGTACAAACGACTGGATGAACATGACCTACGTGCAGGCCCGCAACTATCTCATGGACTCCAACCCCAAGACATATCCTACCGTGGCTGCTGCCAATGCTTATCTGTCAGGCGGCGGTCTTATCAACGATATGCTGAAGGGTAACAATATCTTCAACCTTCCGGCCGACCAGCTCTTCAACGAGAATGGACAGATTCAGGGCCATGTGCTCCCCGGATACACCGACCTCGACTGGTGGGACGCCATCTCTCGCACCGGTATGCGTCAGGAGTACAACATGAACCTCGCTTCTGCCGGAGACAAATACAACATGTTCGCATCCGTTGGTTATCTTAACGAGAAAGGTTATCTGCTCCGCACAGACTTCGAGCGTTATAACGCCCGTTTCAATGTCAATGTAGAGCCGGTCAGCTATCTCCGCCTCGGTGTCAACCTCTCCGCTTCTTATCAGAACTCGGAGTATAACGACAATGCCGGTGAGTCGAAGATCGTCAACCCCTTCGCAACCATGTACTATGCTCCCATCTTCCCCTATTATGCCCATGATCCCGAGACCGGAGCTATTCTCTATGAGAACGGCAAGCCTATGTGGAACATGGCCGGACGCAACGGCGACCTCCGCAATATAGGATATGAGCTTCGTCATAATTTCTCCAACTTCATGTCGACGATCATCGATGCCAACGCTTATGCCACCGCCATCATACCTTACGGTTTTGAGCTGACATTCCGTGGCAACATGTTCCGTCGTATGACCAACTTCAAAGAATATCAGAACAATGTCCTCGGTGATGCTGCCCAGATCGGACGTCTAACGGAAGAAGATGACCAAATCAAGTATCATACTTTCCAAGAGCTTCTTAACTGGAATCACTCTTACGGTAAGGATCTTGAACACAATGTAGATGTGATCCTCGGCCACGAGAATATGGTCAACTACACTGGCTACAACTATTTCACTGTTCAGCAACAGGTTGAGGATGACTACTATGCCGCCGGTAATTTCACGGATGAGATGGGTCAACCCGGTGGAGCATACGGCGAGGCTCGTACTGAGTCATATTTTGCACGTGCCCGCTACAACTATCTGCAGAAATACTTCCTTGAAGCATCTATCCGTCGCGACGGTTCCGATCGTTTTGCTAAGGACAATCGCTGGGGTACATTCTACTCTGTGGGTGCAAGCTGGATTCTGACAAAGGAGAAATTCATGCAGTCGACAAGCAAATGGCTCGACTATGCTAAACTTCGTTTATCCTACGGTACAGTGGGTAACTACCTTTCTGCTCCAGCACAGTCTTACACCTCTCTTTATGCATACTATACCTCGATGTCCAACGTAGCTTCTCTGATCCGTGTGACGCAGGGTAATCCTCTTCTCAAGTGGGAGGCTCAGAAGACTCTTGACTTCGCTCTCGAAGGCGCTCTCTTTGGAAATCGTCTTAACTTCAGCGTAGGATACTTCGACAAGCGTTCTTCCGACCTTATCTTCAATGTTTCGCCTCCTGCATCCATAGGTATCCAGATCTTCTCTGCTTCCAACTCTTCGATGTCAACCCCGATCAATATCGGTTCTATGAGTAACCACGGCTGGGAGATCAGCTTCAACGGAACAATCGTAGATGATCCTGCTCACGACTTCACTTTAGGCGCAAGCCTCGATATGACCTTCATCAAGAATACCGTCAGCGGACTTCCTTACGGCGGTCGCGACCTTCCCAACGGTCTGCAGCGTCTCAGCGAAGGTCGGTCACTTTACGAGTGGTACCTCATGACCTATGCCGGCGTCGATCAGCTCACCGGTAAGGCAATGTACGAGATGGACTACGATCAGCTCATGTACTACTATCGCAGCCAGCACTCCACAGCTTCTCAGGAAGAACTCGATGCTCTTTGGGCTTCCCGACTCGAGCAGGCAAGCAGCGAGGGATCTCTTATCGAGCGTAACGGTAAGTACTATACTTCCAATACATCGCTTGCTACACAGACATGGCACGGCACCGCAATGCCCACCGTCTACGGTTCCTTCGGTCTCAACACTTCTTATAAGGGTATCCACCTCGGCCTCCTCTTCACATATAGCCTCGGTGGTAAGGTATTCGACAGCTCTTATCAGAAGTTGATGTCCGTAAGCGACTACACCTCTGCAATGCACAAGGATATCCTCAACAGCTGGATGCAGGCTCCCGAGGGCATGACTGCCGATGATCCCAACCGTATCGATCCCAACGGTGTCCCCGCGATCCTTCCTTCAAGCTCTCTGGACAACAACGCCAACTCTACCCGCTTCCTTACAAATGCTGACTGGCTCGTGTTCAAGAACATCAACATCAGCTACGACCTTCCCAAGCGATGGGTAAATGCTCTCAAGCTTCAGAATATCAACCTTGGCTTCAGCTGCGACAACCTCTTCACAGTTGCCGGACGTAAAGGTCTGAATCCTCAGCAGACATGGTCGGGACAGCAGAACAGCGACGGTACATTCGTTCCCTCACGTGTGTTCTCCTTCCAGCTCACAGCTCGCTTCTGATGCTTCGGCAGATTTTATAACTCAACATATCTATATAATTTTAATATCAGACAATCTATATGAAAAAGAATATATATCTGAAAGGTGTGGCTGCTGCACTACTTTCTGCGGGTCTGGCATCGTGTGCAAGCGACTATCTGGACACTCCACACCACGGAAATATGGATAGCTCCGATATATGCAAGACAACTGAGAGCGCCCATCAGGCTGTGATAGGTGCTTGCCAAGGTCTTTCCGGAGTCTGGAGCTACGACATCCTTTACCAGTTCCTTGGAGTAGGCGATGTGGCTATCGGCACTTTCTACGGTGAGATGCCCGGTACCGACTCTTTCAACAACTTCTTTCTCGATGTGAACCCCTCTTGGGACATCTATTACCGTATGGATGACACTATGGGTAAGGGTAACTATGTCTGGGATAATAAGGTATGGAATTGGTCTTACGCAATGATCGGCCAGCTCAATGAGGTCATCGACGGTATCGACGGTGCCGAAGGCGACGAGTATGAGCGAAACTTTGTCAAGGGTGAGGCTCTCACAGTGCGTGCTCACTGCTACTGGCGTCTGCTTCAGGCTTACGCTCCCCGTTGGGAGGCGTCCAACAACGGCCAGTCTCTCTGCGTCATCCTTCGCACCAGCGCGGTTCAGGAACAGGATCTCCCCCTTTCCACTATGAATGATGTTCTTGACCAGCTCTATGCCGACCTCGAGACGGCTATCTCGTGCTACAAGGCGGCAGGCAACTACTCCCGTACTCTTACCTACGAGCCTGACCTCAGCGTATGCTACGGTGTTTATGCCCGTGTCGCTGCTCTCAAGAATGACTGGGAGAAGGTGAAGACAATGGCTCATAACGCACGTCAGGGCTTCCACTCAGCTACCTCGAAGGAAGCTTTCAGCGGCTATCTTTCATACGTTAACGGCGAATGGATGTGGTCTGCTTCTTTCAATCCCGTTGACAACCACGTTTACTCCAACTGGTCTACAAACTGGGCTTGCAACGGTTTCCGCGCTTGTAATGCTTCCGGTACAAACCGTATCAACATTGACCTTTACAACAAGATTCCTGCCACTGACGATCGTCGTAACCTCTGGTTCACGGTTGATAAGCTGGAAAATGTGAATCGTGACGACCTTTATGTGGCTAAGAATATCAATCCTCTGAACATGGATATCCGCCAGCGTAACATGCGTCGTGCTGCCATCGCTTGGATTGAGGATCACAACCTCGGTACCTTGAATCCTGCTTATACCTCTACTTCTCAGACTGAAGGTTCTACCGCAGACGTTACCGCTCCTATTATTTGTGACGGTGCCCAGATGAAATTCTGGTCAGACGGTGTTCTCGGTCAGAATGGATGGAGCTTCCCTCCCTTCATGCGTGCTACGGAGATGTACCTTCTCGAAGCTGAGGCATGCGCGATGCTCGGTCAGTCCGGCGAGGCTCAGACTATCATGAACGAGGTGAACGGTAAGTTTGACACAGCTTACAAGTGTACTGCAACCGGTCAGTCGCTTATCGACGAGATCCGTGACTATACACGTATCGAGCTTTGGGGCGAGGGTTTCTGCTGGTTCAATCTCAAGCGTTGGGGTATGAACCTCGAGCGCAGATGCTGGATCGAAGGTGACCCCACTTCCGGCAACATGCCCGGTGCTATTGAATGTAACGTAGGTCCCAACGATGCTAATCTCTGGCGTTACGGTATCCCGCGTTCTGAGACCAACTACAACATCAACGTGACCTATCCTTACCCCGGCAACGGTATGTAAGAAACAGTTTTCAGATTCTGAAACAGTATTATCAACGGGGGGGTGTATCGGAAATCCGGTACGCCCCCTTCTTTCTTTTTGCGATTTTACTGAAATTTTGGCAGTTACGGATTTTTGTATTAACTTTGTGGCGTAGAAATGTGCCCTGTCGTATTTTGCCGGGGCTTTTGCTACGAGTAATTAACCCTATTTATTAACCCGGTGATGCGGTTGCCATCCTTATTTCAAGCTCCGGCTTTCAGGGGATATCCGCCGCAGACCCACAAAATTTCTTTTCGCATCCTAATGAGCGAAGTTAAAAACACTCCTATCGAAGATTTCGATTGGGAGGCTTATGAGAAAGGCGACACACTCACCAGTGAGAGTCGCGAACAACTTACAAAAACTTACGATGAGAGCCTCAACACCGTTAAGGATCAGGAGGTTGTCGAAGGTACCGTTATCGCTATCAACAAGCGTGAAGTCGTTGTGAACATCGGCTATAAGAGCGACGGTATCATCCCTGTCAGCGAATTCCGCTACAATCCTGACCTTAAGGTCGGCGACAAAGTAGAAGTATTCGTCGAGAATCAGGAAGATAAGAAAGGTCAACTCATCCTTTCGCATCGCAAGGCCCGCGCCGCCCGCAGCTGGGAGCGTGTCAACGAAGCTCTCGAGAAAGACGAGATCATCAAGGGCTTTGTCAAGTGTCGTACAAAGGGCGGTATGATTGTCGATGTTTTCGGTATCGAGGCTTTCCTCCCCGGTTCGCAGATCGACGTCCGTCCCATCCGAGACTACGATATGTATGTCGAGAAGACAATGGAATTCAAGGTTGTGAAGATCAACCAGGAATACCGCAACGTTGTCGTATCTCACAAGGCTCTTATCGAGGCTGAGCTTGAACAGCAGAAGAAAGAGATCATCGCAAAACTGGAGAAAGGTCAGGTACTCGAAGGTACCGTCAAGAATATTACCCCTTACGGTGTGTTCATCGATCTCGGCGGTGTCGACGGTCTTATCCATATCACGGACCTCAGCTGGGGTCGCGTAGCTGATCCTAAAGAGGTCGTTGAGCTCGATCAGAAACTCAACGTCGTTATCCTCGACTTCGACGACGAGAAGAAGCGTATCGCTCTCGGTCT
>CAYPBS010000032.1:0-18987 GCA_964409015.1 uncultured Sangeribacter sp. | reverse complement strand
TATTATATAGAAAATGGAAAAGGAGAGGATACTACTTTGTTTAGCTCACATGAGTGGCAAGGAAATGGATTTCATTAAGGAGGCTTTTGAACAAAACTGGGTCGTTCCTCTTGGTCCCAATGTCAATGGCTTTGAGAAGGATCTTGAGGATTTTGTTAACCGGCGTGAAGGTTCCGGCTCCTTGCGTAAGGAAGTGGTAGCTTTGTCAGCCGGTACCGCTGCCGTTCATCTTGCTTTGATTGGCTGTGGCGTAGGTCCCGGTGATGAAGTTCTTGTCCAGTCGTTTACTTTCTGTGCCTCATCCCATCCGGTTACGTATCTGGGTGCAACTCCTGTGTTTATCGATTCCGAACGGGAGTCTTGGAACATGGATCCCGATTTACTCGAAGAAGCCATTAAGGATCGTATGGCAAAGACAGGCAGGAAGCCTAAGGCGATTATCCCAGTAGCACTTTATGGAATGCCTTACCGTATCGACCGCATAATGCAGATTGCCGATCGTTATGGGATTCCGGTGATAGAGGATGCTGCCGAAGGCTTTGGTTCTTGCTTCGCCGGACAAATGCTTGGTACTTTCGGGAAATTCGGAGTCCTTTCCTTCAACGGCAATAAGATGATTACGACCTCAGGAGGTGGGGCCTTGATATGCGACAATGCAGAGGATAAGAACACTATTATGTGGTATGCAACCCAAGCGCGCGAATCCTATCCTTACTATCAGCACGAGGCCATTGGCTATAACTATCGTATGAGCAATATCTGTGCCGGTATCGGGCGCGGCCAGATGACAATTCTTGAAGACCATATCGCTCACCATAAGCACGTGCAGGATATGTATTGCCAGCTGTTGAAAGATGTTCCCGGATTCAATATGCACACCAATCCGTGGCCCGAATCTGACTCCAATTTCTGGCTATGCGCAGCCACACTCGACCCCTCCCTTCGAATCAAGGGACAGGACGAAGCTTACAAGTCCATTATAAAGGGCGCTGTCGGTGGAGCTGCCGGTGTAGTACATACCGCATCTACTTCCACGACCGACTGTCAGCCTAACGATAATGTTGAAGCTTTAAGAGTTTATCTTGACAAGGCCAACATCGAGGCTCGACCACTTTGGAAACCGATGCATAAACAGCCGGTCTACAAAGACTCTCCCGCCTATGTCAATGGTGTCAGCGAGTCCCTTTTCAAGGTCGGAATCTGTCTGCCGGCCGGCCCGTATGTTTCCGACGACGATGTGCGTTATATTGTCGACACTATAAAAGCAAGTATTGAGAAATAGTGAAGTCATGCCCCTTAACGCTCTCTCGTTCTCTATATCGAAGGTTTCTTTGCGAAAAGTCTGAAAAATAACATATCGCAATAAGAAATCTCTTCTCATTGTGATTGTGCATAACGGGGGTTGTGTCAAAATGAAAATTTTGGCGCAGCCCCTAAAGGTTTGTTAGAATAGGTAAGATGTCAGGCGCTGAGGATGAGGACGAAAGGAACATACATACGTATGTGACTGAGTCCTAATTCCGAAAGCAACGACACAGATGCCCTATTATGACCCACCGTATTGTCGTTTTGTTCCCCCGGCTGTTATCTTACCCAGAATGGATCGTTTTTGAATTTTATTCTTCCAGTAGGCCGGATATTTTATCCTTAAGACGCTCTAAATCACCTGTATCCAAAAATGAACCGGATTCTCACAACCGATATTTGTCCGGCTGTTTCGTGCTATCTATACGGTCATGGATTCACGGGGCGATAATGTATTTTATTGTGTCTGACTGCTCCCATACCTCATTTGACCGGATTAAGGTACTGTCCACCTCCGTATACTCCTGTTTATACCTCTATTTCTTCTATATTATATTTTTCAATCTTAGTAAAGGAAAGAGTCGAAGGAGCCATTATAATCGTTATAACCACTATGTTCTTTCTCATCCTGAAATCATTTTTGAAATGGCTAAGTTAGTCAATTTTTAACTCTTTCCGCCATTTTGATTACTTCCTGATTCCTCCCCGTCCCTCTACGTCAGTAACTGTTATGACGCTTCTTTTCCGAAGAATGGCTACGGCTGACCATGTTTACCGGATACTCGTAATACTCGACTCACAGGTCATTCTGTCCGCTAAAATTTATAGTATTATCGAAATTATAAGGAGGATCATTCCGACCAAGATTATGCCTCGGGCTATCCATCGCTTATAGATGAAACTTTGCTTTATTTCGTTCCATTTTTGAGGTAATCTTTCATATTCTTTTTGTGCTCTCATTTGCTTGATGGCAAACAGCGACAAAACGATCCAGCCACAGACAATTAGCACGATTCCGATATAGAGCAATACAGTTGCCATAGTTTTATGCTTTTGTTACAAAAACATTAACTCCAATGAGAAAGTTCATTATTTTAAACCTGTTTCATATAATGGAATCGATTGGGGTTCAAAATTCCCTGACACCTCGGCTCTTTCTTTTATACTGAAATTTACTTCATAAGGTATCATTTTTTTATCATTGGATAAATTTATTATAAACCATAATTTGTTGATTCTCAACTTCTCTCATTATTATCTGTTCATGTTGGAGGGACTTTTTTATTTGAAATTCAGGTAGGAGAGGGTAGACCATCAAATAACAGCGAGTTTTGCTCAAGCAAATGATTTATAATGAAAAGGTCGTACATTGACATTATGAAATTTATTAAACAATACCCGGATAATATATCATTTTTATTTTTTATTTTCGACATGTTTACGGTCCGTGGCTGTTGTTTGACAAGTGGCTGTTTCCATCTTGTGCTGGTACCTTATCACTCTCAATGAGCATGAATTAGCATAATTTATATATTTTTTAAATCTCAAAATTTCTGTTTCCTTGTGAAATCGTTTGCCTTTTAGTAATTTTGCATCTCAAAACTTAGTAATATCTGTCACATAAAGTGACGTGAGATTAAGAAGATGAATTTATTCGGTATTATTCCGGATAGATCCCCTGTCTTCGCCGGTTTTTTCGTTTCTTTACAACGTGATATTACCAAGGATATTTAACCTATCAGATATGAGACTTTTATTAAAACCAATATACCTTATTATTGGGACTGTTCTGATGCTCTCATCCTGCTCGCAGAGCGATGAACCCTTCTGTATCGACGCTGATAGCAGGCAGATACTTTTCCGTACTTCAATCCCCGGTGTGACTACCCGTGCCGAAGTAGTCACGAAAGACAATCTCCCGTATTTCTATGTGGCTGCCTTTGATTTAGAAGACAGGACGTTGATGGATACCAATCACATGTATCCCCTCTATGCCAATGAAAGAATCAGTTTAGTCAGCAATAAAGACATCTATACTTCTCCCTTCTGTTGTTGGCCTGATCAGACAAAGGAGAGCCATACCATATCTTTCTTCGGATTCTATCCCGGCCTGTCAGAAGTTGATGGCGCAAGGTTGGTCAATGCCTCCACTCCGGGCACTATAGACTACAAACTTTCCGGATTCCGTATCGCTGAAGACATCGCCGAGCAGCTTGATTTTATCACGGCTTATTCCACCGGAACGATGGCTGACAATCTCTTTAAGGGCGTTACGCTTCCCTTCTCCCATCAGCTTAGCAGAATAGAAATCATGGCTTATGGTGCCCACAAAAGCTGTGATATTGAGATTGCCGGTGTCCGTATCGGAGGTGCCGGTGTAAAGAATACATTCGAATTCAAGCCCTTTGAAAGCGCTGGCAACTGGATAGGCGAGCCCGAGCGTGGTATTGTGGAATACGTTTATCGTAAGGGCGATAGGATTGTTTCCTTTGGTAAGAATAACCCTGTTGACATCAATGACGCTTTTTCAATCATGGGCGCAAAACACAAGGGAGAGTATGAAAACGAAAGTTATGAAAACTGTGCCATGCTTATCCCCTCCACCTACGCCCCTTGGAATTTTGCCGGAGACCCTAATAACGAAAAGAAACAGTTGTACATCAGTGTGTTGCTTAGAATAACAGATGCCACGCCCACTGCCGGCGAGAAGCCGGTGGATATACAGCGCTATCCATATAAGGATCTCTCTCAAGGTGCTGATGCTCTTGAAATCGATGTGGTATATCTGGCAGTTGACAAGGACTCCGGAGAGGTCACTACCCGGCTTTATAAGAACGATAGCGGTTATTTCGAGGATTCTGACTGCACGCAGCCTTATTCTCTGGAGCCTTACGAGGAGGTTAAAGAATTTGGTTGGGCTGCCCTGCCCGTTGAGGCGGAATGGTTGCCCGGCAATATTTATACTTATAAGCTCGACTACACTCTCGGTGTCGGTCTTCTCGATCCCGAGGTCACCACTGCTTCTCCCCGTGCAGGCGACCCTGTCATCAGCGACAAGGTCGGCATCACTTACACCGTAAAGGAGTGGAAAGTAGGCCAAGGAGATCAATTCATTGTTCCCGAACACTAAATTGACTTTAATCTTATGAATCGAATTAAACATACTTTTGTCTTTTCTCTATCATCTTTTTTGACGGTTTCTTTGGGGCTCACATCCTGTTCCAAAGATGATTTCCCGGAAACCGGCCTCGTAGATGAAGATGTGGTCTCTTTTCAGGCGATGGTGCCCGGAGTTGATACGCGCTCCAATTATGATTTGTCTGTCGAATTCCCCCGCAACGGAATTACTGTTTCTGCATTTTGCCCCGAAAATGACCCGGAAGAGGGTGGTTTACTCTTACCTCATTGCGAGGGCAAGATTCTCATGAGGGAAGTCGACGGCGTTTACCGTTCAAAAGAGTGCAGATGGCCCCTGAACGACAATGCTAAGATGGGTAGTCTGAAGTTTTTCGCTTTCCACCCTTCCGTTCCTGATATGATGCAGCGTGCCGGAGTAGGCGACGAATGTTTCGCATATTCCAACTCCACGATTAAGGACGATGCCGGAATCAGTTATGATTACCGCCTGACGAAGTTCCGTGTTGCTCCCGACATTTCCAAGCAGGTGGATTTCGTGACGGCGATAGGCGAAGGCAACAAGACTGTTAACTTATACAACACGATCGAGCTCGATTTTGAGCATCAGCTCTCCGGTGTCCAGATCGGAGTATGGGGTGCCAGCTCCCTATACGATATTGAGATTGCCGGCGTGAGGATAGGAGGCATAGTGGTTGAAGGTGATTTCTGCCTTTCTGAGGAGGTGGAAAAGCCTTCCAAGGAGGAAAACAGCATCGGTTCTTGGATTATTACTGACTCGTCGCTTCGGGGATACGTGGATTATGTCTACGCTCCCGGTGATAAAGTGGTGACTGTCAACACAACAAGTCATAACGCGGCTGACAAGGTCGCTTCTATCATGGGTAATGGTGGTAAGGCCTTTGTTTTACCTTACAAGTATGCGAAATGGGATCATAAGAATGACAGGACTAACGGGGAGAGGGGGGCATACGTAAGCGTTCTGCTTCGCATGACTCAGCATGAGGGCGACCACCACGTCATCTACCCTTCCACGGATCCTACTTCACAAGACTACATAGTTTATCTCTCGGTAAATAAGTCTGACGGTACTGTCATGAAGCGTCTTGATAAGAACGGCAACATCTTCGGTACTGATACCGTCTATGAGGTCCCTCCCACGGAGGAGGTCCGTGCCTATGGCTGGGCGGCGGCTCCTGCTGCCTTTGAATGGAAGGCCGGTTATGTTTACGCTTATGTGCTCGACTATTCAAAGGGGGTGGGTGTCCATGACCCGGCTGACGGTAATCCGGCGAGTCCCATCGTAGATTGGGATGGTGTGGTGATTACAACCACTACCTCCCTGTGGGGTGACGGGGAAATTATCAAGAATCAGGGATGGGGTGCCAATTCTAATGATACTGCTCCCGATGGAACAGTTTGGTGGAAGTGATTTTTCTCTTACATTCATTCCAAACGTATATAGTAAAAAATAATTATGCATAAAATACCAATAAATCTTTTCCGCTTCCAATCCGTCGGAATACTGTTCATGCTGTTGGCTTTAACAGGATGTACCGATGATTTACTCCTGAATCCTATCGATAATTGTGATGATCCGGGACGCGAAGTTATGATGCCACTCTCTCTCGACGTGGAAGATATGGTCACTTTAAGCAATGCTACTCGCAGCGAGGATGATCCTGTTGTTGTTACGCCTCCCGACCCCACCATTTTGGAAGACGAGAAACGACTGCACGATTTCTGGGTCTTGCAATATAACGCTGCCGGCTACAGAGTCGGTATGCCATATTATCAGGTTTACTCCGGCGAAGATGAGAAACCCGTTATCCCTATTTTGGTTCCGACAGTAGAAGGAAGCCGATTCTCCACCGTAGTGGTTGCCAATACCGGAGATCCTGCCCTCTTTACTGATGAGAACTCTGCAACAATCAGGAAAGTCAAGAATGTCCACAAACCCATGAGAAACGCCGATGATGTGTGGAACATCATCGGCGATAAAAAACATTTGCTGATGAGTGGCAAAACAGACATTGATATTAATACTGTTTCTTTGAGCACAAAGCTTCGCCCCAATGTGGCTAAACTTCACCTCTATTTCAAGCTTATGAAGACCACTGATGGAGAGGGTGATGCAGGCGGCGGCAATAGCTGGGACAGAAAGCGCAAAACCCATGCAGTGAATTGGGGAAATGTTCCGGACATCCCCTACGCCGATATTCTCTATGAATCAGACAACTACAATGACGATGAACATAGATTCCCCTCTCCGGTGAATCCGGCCAATCTCAATGTCTTCCCGATCACAACCGATAAGAACGCATTGAATACGATAATAGGCTACTCCTTGGACATGTCTGACAAGCCCTCGACCATAGACGTTTATCTGCCTCGCAACACGCAAGGAGTCAATCAAAACACAGATCCATATCTAAAGAGTACTTATGCCACGGACCATGCGCTCTTCTTGGAGTTAGTGACCTCCGACAAAGAAGAGACCCAGCAAAATAAATACAGGCGCATAGAGTTTCTGCCCGGCGGTAATGATGTAAACGATTACAATATCATTCCCGGTAAATATTATGATATTGATTTTACTTTCAGTAATTTCCCTACCGATAATGGTCCCGTCAAAAAAATGTACAGACGCTATGGAGAAGCGAATGCATATATTGTCGACCCTTATGACACCCACATCGTAAACCGATTCCCGATAAGCCCTGTCAACAACTATGCTACCGGTGCTTATCCTACTCGAACCAGTAGTAAATATTGGGAGGAGACATATTTTAATATCTATGAGCAGGAGCTTAAGATGGTAAATAATGATGTTACCGGCAAACTTACGCAGGACCCTGCAACTTGGCAAAACCGCGATGTGTACTTCACTGCTACGGGGATCACGGGTAGTATACAAGGAATGTCGTTTGCCATTCTGCCAAGCACTGAATGGATAGCGGAAGTCATTTGGCAGGACCGACCGGAGAGACTGATAAATTTCTGCGACTACTTAGGTCTGCTCACACATAATGGAGACTACTATGAAAGTGCCGGTGCCATGTGGCTTCCTGTAAAGACAAGTCAATTTAATAATTATAAGATAACATTTTTTTCAAAACCTATAGGTCAAGGGAAATATGTTTTTGACCCAACGTCATTTAAGGATCCCTTAAATGACAAAAATCCCACCAGAAGTGATATATTCTTCAAGACGACCGGAGCAGAAGGAAACGTCATTGTGGGAATCCGCAAAAAAACCGACAAAGAAAAAGCCGGAGGGGAAGCCCCCCCGCTGACTGAACGGGAATATCTCTGGAGCTGGCATCTGTGGATTACAGGTTACAATCCTGCCGCAGCCGGACATTCTACCATGGACCGCAATATCGGAGCCATAGAGCCCGGCGACGCAGGTTTCTACTATCAGTTTAACCGAAAAGACCCGTTTCCGAATTGGAATGCTAAGGTGTATGATATCAATGGTAAGGAACTGACGCAACTCAGACATAAAGTCGGGCCGGAAGGTAATGAAACATCTGTCAGCATGCTCTGTCGTTGGAACGATGCCAAGCCTCTTACTACTACTAAGGAAAAAGCAAAAGTTGTATTACAGGGAGTAAACTCCCCTTTCACGCTTCTATACCTCACCAATATTACAGCCTCCGGTACTAACGCCAGCAAGGTCAGAACAGTAGCGCAAAAGGATTATAAGAATGAAGTCACTGCTTCATGGAATGTCGCTACAACTTTTTGGACTCCGGAGGATCCATCTCCTCAAGGATGGGTGCTACCGCCGGATGAAAAGCAAAAAGAAACTCCTGCCGGTTCTTGGACAATAGCTTCGTCATGGGAGGGATTGAACATACCTGTAAGTGGATTATTGTCAGACCCATACGTCTCGTCTGATTTTAATTACATATTTCGTCCCGGCGGTGCATTTCTATGGCTAAATGCGTTTGGGACAATTTCTCAATATAATAAAGATGAAAACGGCAACGAAATCGGTATTCTAATTAATACGACGGAATATAAAGTGCCTTTTTATCCTATAGGAAATAAATTGAAGGTCGATGCACTCCCTGTCCGTTGCTCAAAAAAATAATAACGTTCATCGGAGAGGATGATCTGAAATTCTGAAGTGGCCCCTGAAAGTCAATTGCCTGACTTTCAGGGGCCACTTCATTTTGATACAGCCTCTCGCAATGCTTGTATCCCTTATGTTCACCCGATTCCTTACTGTAGTAATGGGAAGATGTAATTGAGAGCAGGCGGCTGGGGCGGAAGTAAGCGGACTCTATTAGCTCAGGTGGAGTTTCAGGTAGTCGCGCTCTTCTTTGGTCTGGGCTTCGGAATTAAGACGGTGGATAAGCTTCGGTGTGACAGCTTCGGCAGGCCACAACCATGTGGAGAGAAGACGTGATTCGCGTACACCCTTGTCGTCCCATAAAGCCTGCGCCAGTAAAGCATCTTTACCGGTATCTTTTGCTATAGCTGCCATCTGAGGAAGGTTCAGACCGAAGATTATATTATAGCAACTGATGCCTGCCTTGCGGTAGACATCAGCCACTATTCCGTTACGCATAGCCATAAATCTATGCTTGATTTCCTTGATGCGTTCTTGATCGTTCATACGGTTATTTGAGTGTAGAGTAGTCGCGACTTAGACGTAACATCTGGTCGACGTAGTTCTCATCGTATGAGATGGTAACGTCCGTGATATTGCCGTTATCGTCGTACACTGCTGTATATACCGGGTTTACGAATCCTCTATATGGAGGGATGTTAAGTTTGGAATAACGCTCGAGAACCTCTTTGTGCAGGTTCTTGTCCACCTTTACGGCGTAGTCGTTGACGAGTTTATTCCCGGCTGCATAGTCTCCCTCGCTCTTGATACGCTGCACTTCGGCGAGGAGCTGACCGATGAGGTCACGCATTTTGCGATAGTCGTTGATCTTCACGAAGGTCTTGCCGTTCTTTTTCACAAGTTCAACGACCTTGTCTTTTTTACCATGCTGCAGAACCCAGTTGGCGATGAGCTGGCGGTTGCGCATGTGGGCTTCTTCTATATCCTTGCCCGGTTCGATACGGTTAAGTTGTGTCATCAGACCGTTGAGCATGTATTTGTAGTATTCAGCTTTATAGGCTTCAGGATTGTCGAGAATTCCGAGCTCGAGAAGCTTGGGATCTGCAAGATAGTAGAGAGCGAAAAGGTCCGCACGCGCCTCCTCCAGAGTGCTTCCATGCTCTTTGAGCGCGTCGGGATCTACTCCCGGAAGAAGCTGTCCCGAGGCGTGGCCGAGACATTCATGGAGGTCGGTATGAAGCATGTCGGTGATGTAGAGATAATCGTCGAGAAGTTTGGCGGTAGGCTTGTCTATGACAAACTCTTCATTGAACCCATTGCCTAACGATGCGAGCGCGTATGCTTCTGTGATATTTTCCAGCGTCACGGATTTCGACCCGTGAGCTGCTCGTATCCAGTTGGCGTTAGGAAGGTTTATGCCGATAGCGGTAGAGGGGAAGGCATCGCCGCCGAGCATTGCCGCTGTGATTACCTTTGCCGATACACCCTTGACTTTGGGCTTACGGAAACGGTCGTCGACCGGAGAGTGGTCCTCGAACCATTGTGCATTGGTACTGATGGTTTCAGTCCTTGCGGATGATTGCTTATTCTTGAAATTGACGTATGACTCCCAGCTTGCGGTCATTCCGAGCGGATCCCCGTAGCTTTCAATGAAACCGTTGACGAAGTCCACATCTGAGGCTGTATCTTCTGCCCAAAGGATGGAGTATTCATCGAATTTTTTTAGATCACCTGTGATGTAGTAGTCGATCAGTGACGTGATATAGTTCCGTTGAGCATCGTTATCAGCGTACTCTTTGGCTTTGTCGAGGTAGAAGATTATCTTTGCGATCGCTTCGCCGTAGAGCCCCGTGAGATGGTAATGCTCCTCCTTCAGGTTGCCGTCGGCATCTTTCGCCATTCTGGAGTTGAGTCCGTAGCTGATAGGGGTGGGGTCGGACGGATCTTTGATTTTAGCGAAATACTCTTCAACCTCTTTTTGGGTGACACCGGGAGCATAAAGGTTGTTGGCTGATGTGAGGATGACATCCTGTGTGCCGTCCTGATTGACACGTTTAGCCATAACCTGAGGATCGAAAATTACCGGAAGCAGCTCCTTGAGCATCTCTTCCCGGGAGCCATACCCGGAAAGCGGAAGCTTATCCGCCGGAAGGGCATTGACTTGTGCGACGAAGAAATCCTGAGTAAAACCGGGCTCAAACTTGTCGGTGGAGTAGTGGTGATGGATTCCGTTTCCGAACCATACCTGCTTGAGGTATTGTTCGAAAGCCTTGTAGTCCTTACTCTCCTTGTCTCCATTGTAATTTGTGTAGACTGCCTCCAGAACGTTACGGATCGGAAGATTGTAGCGGCAATTCTGGTCCCAAATGATGTCCCGCCCGATCTGAGCGGCTTCCGAAAGATAGTAGATCATGGTTTTCTGCCGCAGGGAAAGATTCTCAAAATCGGGTACCTTGTAGCGTAATACCTCGATGTCTGCAAAGCGATCGACAATATAGTCGAAGTTGTCCTTGTTTTCGGCTTTTGCCGGGATCAGCGAGAAGGTCAGTAGTGATCCTGCTGCCAGTGTGGGGAGAATTCTGTTCATATCTGGTGTATAATCAGGTGAATATCGTTATCTGTTATTGTTGATGACCTGTAGAAGGCGTTTTTGTAATCGAAGAAGGGAATCCGGGGTGTTGTCATTCGACGTAGAGGACAAGACCCTTAAGGTATTCCCCCTCGGGTTGGTATATGTTCACTGGATGATCTGACGGCTGTGTGAGCTGATGAAGTATTCTCACTTTCCGGCGCGACATGGCCGCGGCGCTGAAAACCTGCAGACGAAACATTTCGCGTGTGACGACTTGAGAACAGCTGAAGGTGAAGAGTATCCCGCCGCTTCTGATTTTTTCGAATGCTTTTGCATTGAGACGTCGGTAGCCCATGAGGCCGTTCTTCAAAGCGTTTCTATGTTTGGCGAAAGCCGGAGGATCAAGGATTATGAGATCGTAAGCTCCCGGTTGCATATCGTCAAGATACCGGAACGCATCCGTGGCAAAGCTTCGATGGTTCGGGCAATCCGGGAAATTCAGCTCCACGTTGGCATCCGTGAGGGCGATGGCTTTCGAGCTGCTGTCGACAGAATCGACTTTCGAAGCGCCGCCACGCAATGCATAGACGGAAAATCCTCCGGTGTAGCAGAACATGTTCAGTACATCTCGCCCGTGGGATAGATGTTCGAGCAATAACCGGTTGTCGCGCTGGTCGACAAAGAATCCCGTTTTCTGTCCGCGAAGCCAGTCTATATTGAATTGGAGGCCGTTTTCCATGGCGATGGAAGACCCTTCGTTGCCTGCAATGTATCCGTTGACGGGATCCAGATGAGCCTTGTAGGGGAGGGTCGTGTCGCTTTTGTAGTAGACGCTTCTTATTCCGGGTAGGTTAGTGAGTGCGTCTGCAATGCGGAAACGGGCGAAATGCATGCCGGGTGTGTGCGCCTGCATTACGGCCGTACCATCATATATGTCGACGACCAGACCCGGAAGAAAATCCCCTTCTCCATGCACCAAGCGGAAACAATTATTGTCCGGGCGGATGAGCCCGAGAGCTTTACGGAGGGTCATGGCTGCTCCGATACGCTTCTCGAAATAATCATCCTCAAGTGTGTCGACACCGAATTGAAGAATCCGTACCGCGATACTCCCGATCTGGTAATGTCCAACTCCGATGGTAGCTCCGTTGTGGCTGACGACCTTTACCAGATCTCCTTCCTCCAGATTTTCGGGCAACCCTGCCACAGCACCCGAGAACACCCAAGGATGCAGACGTTCCAATGATTCTTCTTTACCTTTCTTAAGTCGTATCTCCGGCAATTCTCCGTTCATAAAGTCGGGTATATATATTAATGTTTGGATTGAAATCTGTTCTGTGGACTACTTGAAGAGACGCACGATGTCCATTCCGTTTGCGTATAGGAGCAGAAGTAACAGAATCACCATTCCCGTCACTTGTGCGTACGTCATGAACTTATCGCTTGGCTTTTTACCCGTGATGACCTCCCAGAGCAGGAAAAACACATGTCCTCCGTCCAGCCCGGGGATGGGAAGGATATTCATGAACGCGAGCGCCACACTGAGGAACGCTGCTATGTTCCAGAAGGCATACCAGTCCCAGCTTGAAGGGAACATGCTTCCGATTGCACCGAAGCCTCCGATACTCTGAGCGCCCTCCTTTGTGAACACCTGTCTCAGAGAGGAGACGTAGTCGATCATCATGTTGCTCCCTTTTTCGATGCCGCGTGGTATGGACTCCAAGACGTTGTATTTAACGGTAGTTGTATTAAAAAGCTTGCCGGGATCCTGCTCCAGCTGGAAGCCTATTTTGGATGCGCCGTCAAGTTTAATCGGCAGTACCACGGTGTCAGGCTTCTCGGAGCCTTTGATTTCACGCACTACGGTTATGTCCACGGTCTGATTGGCATGCCCCGAAAGTGCCGGCATAAATGAAGTGGCGCCCGGTGTGGAGAGAGAGTCGATTCCGATTATGCGGTCCCCTTTACGGAGTCCGGCATCTGTAGCCGATTTGCTGGAAATTTCCTTGACGATGACCGGGATGTCGAGACTTATGAACCCGATACCGCGGGAGTCGGTCTTGGCGCCCTTATCGAGCTTCACAAGGAAGTCGGATGGCAGCGACAGACTCACCGTGTCGGTGCCGTTGCGAAGCACCGTCACATTACGGGCGTTGCCGATGTCGAAACTGTCCTCATTCAGTGTGTCAACCTTCTTCCCATCGGCTGTAAGAGGAATGTCGCCGTCGCGGAAGCCATACTTACGGGCAACATCGCTATACACCGTAAGGCCTTTGGATTCCTTGAACGGAACGAATTCTTCTCCCCACCACCATACGATTCCGGCGTAGATCACTATTGCAAGAAGGAAATTGAACAGCACGCCGGCGATCATGATGAGAAGACGTTGCCACGCCGGCTTGCTTCGGAATTCCCACGGCTGCGCCGGCTGCTTCATCTGCTCGGTGTCCATCGACTCGTCGATCATACCGGAAATCTTGCAGTAGCCTCCAAGCGGCAGCCATCCGATGCCATATTCTGTGTCGCTCCAGAATCCTTTATGCTTTTTCGGTGGCTCGGATGCCGGTGCATTCTGTCGGGAATCAGGTTCTACGGTCGAGGTTTTTTTATCGTCGGCCGAGGGATTCTTTTTTGATTTGCCGAAGAAGCCCCAATATTTCTTGGGCTTCCATTTGAAAAACTCAAACCACGGATCGAAGAAAATGTAGAATTTCTCGACCTTGACTCCAAATATCCGGGCAAAAATAAAATGCCCGAATTCGTGGATAATGACAAGAATAGCAAAGGCCAGTATAAGTTGGAACGCTTTAAGAAGGAATACACTCATTATTATTTCAGAAATAGGAAAGGGGGAAAGTTGATGTTAAAATTTGTTAACGAAAAATAATTTACTCAATCCAGCTACTGCAGAGCCTTCGAACCTGAGCATCAGTCTCATAGAGGTCCGCAAGTGTCGGAGAGGCTTTGATGGGGAAGTCCTCCAAGGCCTTTGCTGTAATGCGAGCCATGTCTGTAAACTTGATGCGGTCATGGAGGAAAGCATCGTTGGCAATTTCGTTAGCCGCATTGAGTACACAAGGAGCTGTTCCGCCTTTTTCCATTGCTTCGAAGGCAAGGCGCAGCATCGGGAATCGATCCAAGTCCGGAGCCTCGAAGGTGAGGTTTGCGTATGAGGGAAGAGTCAGAGGATTTCGCTCCGTCGGCAAACGATCGGGATAGCTGAGGGCGTATGCGATCGGCAGCCGCATGTCGGGCATGCCGAGCTGGGCTTTCACCGATCCGTCGGCATATTCCACCATTGAGTGAACGATGGACTGTGGATGGACGACGATTTCAATCTCTTTCGGAGTACAACCGAAAAGCCAGCAGGCCTCCATCATTTCCAAGCCTTTGTTCATCATGGAAGCAGAGTCGATGGTGACTTTAGCGCCCATGTCCCAGTTGGGATGTTTGAGGGCATCAGAAGCCTTGACAATCTCCAGCTGCCCGAAGCTGAACTTCCGGAACGGCCCTCCGCTTGCTGTAAGGATGATCTTACGCATGCGCTTGCGGTCTTCGCCGACGAGACACTGGAAAATGGCCGAGTGCTCGCTGTCAACCGGCACGATGCATGCTCCGGGAGCGGCATTTTCTCCGGGCGCCAGCTTCCCTTTCAGCATGGCGTCTATGATGCTTCCGCCTACTACGAGCGTCTCCTTGTTGGCGAGTGCAACACGCTTGCCTGCTTTGAGAGCGGCAATCGTAGGGGCCATTCCGCTGAATCCGACCATTGCTGTGACCACTATGTCGGGCTCGACATCGGCCGCCGCCTCAGCTATGGCATCGGCTCCGGCTTCCACTTTTATTCCGGTGGAAGCTAAAAGTGACGACAGCTCCGCATAGCGGCTCCCGTCGGCAATAATGACCTTCCGGGGTTTGAACCGGAGGGCTTGCTCTGCAAGCAGCGAGATGTTGCTTCGTGCGGTCAGCACGTCGGCCTTGAAAAGATGAGGATACTCAGCTATGATGTCGAGTGTCTGGGTTCCGATGGATCCGGTGCTTCCCAACACAGCTATTTTCTTCTGTGACATTACTCGGAAATGATGATTTCAGACCACAAAGGTAACAAAAAATCTGAATAATCTCATTGCCAACGGAAGTAGCTGCCTTGGCTTCCGCTGACGTAGTTGTAAACCTCCATTCGGACAGGGCGATCTTAATTGAGACGATATATGTAATCGGCCGGATACAGCGGGGTTCCGTCGTGCCAGAGCTCCACGCCGATTTTTGCTCCGTACTTCGGTAGGTTTCGGGAATTGGTCGGAGCGGAGATTGCTTGTCCGGCAAATACGGTGGCTCCATTGTCTACAAGCGGAGTAGCGACATCCGTATAGCGACTGACAAATCCGTTGGGGTGCTGAATGATGATAGTGTAGCGATCCGAAGAGCCTGCATTGTAACTGTCGACGACTATTCCGTCGGCTACCGAGCATACGCCGGTTCCCAAGGGGACGATCATCCGCAGGAGGAAGCTTCCGGCAGATTCTTCGGCCACGATGCCCCCTTCAACCGGATTGCAAAAGATCATGCCGTCGGCAGCCACCGGAGAAAGGACCTGAAGGTTGTACTTCTCGCGTTCTCCCATCGAGGCGACAAAGCGTCGTTCCGCCGGGGAGCCGGACATCAGCGAGTCGACCGGAAGGGACTTGAGCAATACTCCGGCTTGAGCAGAATCACCGGGAGCCCGTTCCGTATCGAGAACTTCGCGGATATTATTGAAATAACGGTCGTTGATGTCGGCCTTTGTCTGCAACGAGTCGAGACGAGCCGTCAGCTCAATCAGGGTATTCTCATCCGGCTCGTCATTCTTATTTATTATGGAGTGTAACGACCCGGAGAATAAAAGGAGCAACAGGAGGGTCACAATGAGGATGAGGGCAAGGAATCCCACAAAGAGAGCTTTGCGCAGTGTGAAGGTAAAGGATTTCACTTCGCGCAATCGCGAACGATCCTCTAAAGTCACCTTATAAATGCGTTTGGCTTTCTTCATTGTTCAATGGGTCGGTTGAGACACGCAAAATTAAGAAAAAAAACGAAGAGCCTGAAATAGTGCTGTCTTAGAGAGTGAGAGACCGCACTGGAAAGCTGAGGCGGAGGGGAAAACAGAAGAAAAAAGAGGCAAACATATTTTTGAAGAAAAATTAACATTTTTTCGTAAAGCTCTTGCTGATAAAGAAAATAAACCTTATCTTTGCGCCGAAAAATCAGGTGTGCAACCTTAAAAACTTGAAAAGTACGATGAACTAAACTCCCATAGGAGTGTTTATATATTATCAAAAGCAAAAATAGTTTAAGATAAATTGTTTTTGACGTAAATTAGAGATTATTATTGTAAAACTAAATAAGTTTATTATGAAAGTGAGAAATTTCTACTGCGTAGCTGCTCTCTGTGCTGCCGGTTTTTGCATGAGCAATACAGCCGATGCACAGAATGCCGTACTTGTTGACGAGACAGTAAGCGTCACAGAGTACACCTGCGATGACACCAATCATCATTTTGCCAACTGGCGCAACAACTGGTTCATCCAGCTTGGTGCAGGTATCAACCAGCCTTTTGTAGAGAAAGGTGTAGGGGTAGATCCCGCTGAGATCAAGTCAATCGACAAAAAGCGCATGACAGTGGCCTACAACTTCGGTTTCGGTCGTTGGATGTCCCCTTATCTGGGCTTCCGTATCAACGCCATCGGCGGTGCTCTTCACTGGGACAATCCTGTGTCCTTGCTTCCCAACGGACGTGGTAACAACGGATGGACCCGTGGCAAACACGTTAACGTCAACTTCGAGCTTATGTGGGATATGTTCAACAGCCTCGGCGGTGTTAACGCCAACCGTTGCTTCTCGATCATTCCTTTCGTAGGTTTTGGTGGTGACTACATGTGGCGTATCAACGACAGCGAGGGTAAGTTCGCTGCTGCAACCAACATCAACGGTGTAGGCGACAAGGGTATGAAGGATGAGAGCTGGACACTTCCCGTGACAGCCGGTATCCAGTTCCGTTTCCGTCTCTGCAAGTATGTTGACTTCTTCGCTGAGGCACGCGCAACCTTCTACGGCGACAACTGGAATCTCTGCTCCTACGGTGATCCTATCGACGCAAACGTAGCAGCTATCGGTGGTTTCAATATCAACTTCGGCGGTCGCGGCTGGGGCACATTCAACGAGTGTGACTACGTAAGCCAGATCGCAAACCTCAACAATCAGGTTAACACACTGCGCGGTCAGCTTCTCGAGTGCGGTCAGGCTCTCGCAGCTTGCGAGGCACAGCTTCCCTGCCCCGAGCCCACAGTCACCAAGGACTGCGTGAACGCTCCTCTGATGACAACCGTACGCTTCACAATCAACAGCTCGAAGATCATGCCTACCGAGGAAGTGAACGTTTACAACATGGCTGAGTGGATGAAGGCTAACCCCAACGAGAAGGTGACTATCGTAGGTTATGCTGACAAAGATACCGGTACATCCGAGTACAACATGGCTCTCTCAGAGCGTCGTGCCAACGCAGTGGCTGATGCCCTCGTAAATACTTACGGCATCTCTCGCGACCGTCTTAACATCACATACGACGGTAGCAACGTACAGCCCTACAGCACAAACGACTGGAACCGTATCGTAATCTTCACACAGAAGTAATCAAAAGCATAAATCAGGGAAAACCCTAAAAAATTAAGGAACGGGAGTGCGTCATCATCGCGATGGCGCGCTCCCTCACTTTTTCCGGCATCCCTGAATAAGGTTGTTTCCTACTGTCGGGATGGAAGGTAAGGCTTAAAGAACCGTGGGGGAGAGGAGCAGAAGTCACGTCAAGTGGGGGTAATACAGGGTGATGTGTAGGGAAAAGTGGCATTATGTAAAGTCGAGGGCCCTAAAACATGTTGTCAAACATATTTTCAGGATGCAAAATGCTATGAAAAAAGTGTCCTGAAAAGTTGCATACAAAAAAATAAGGGTGTAATTTTGGAGCGTTATAAAACGAAATAAACAGGAGAAGATGGGCGGGTCTCCGTCCGGTCGACTCAAAGGACATTAACCCTCTAAATCTATCATAAAAAACATGGACATTAATCAGATTATGTCTCAGCTCGAGGCAAAGCACCCCGGCGAGAAAGAGTATCTTCAGGCAGTGAAGGAAGTTCTTATGAGTGTGCAGGATGTCTACAATCAGCATCCCGAATTTGAGAAAGCACGCATCATCGAGCGTATGGTCGAGCCCGACCGTATCTTCACATTCCGCGTGACTTGGGTTGACGACAATGGCGAAGTTCAGAATAACATCGGCTACCGGGTACAGATCAATAACGCTATCGGTCACTACAAAGGGGGTATCCGTTTCCACGCATCCGTGAATCTTTCGATCCTGAAGTTCCTCGGTTTCGAGCAGACATTCAAGAACGCCCTCACTACCCTTCCGATGGGAGGAGGCAAAGGAGGCAGTGACTTCAGCCCCCGCGGGAAGAGCGACGCAGAGATCATGCGTTTCTGCCAAGCCTTCATTCTCGAGCTATGGCGCAACCTCGGTCCCGACCGCGACGTGCCTGCAGGCGATATAGGTGTCGGCGGCCGCGAGGTAGGTTACATGTACGGAATGTACAAGAAACTTGCGCGTGAGAACACAGGTACATTCACCGGCAAGGGTCTTTCCTTCGGCGGATCCCTTATCCGTCCCGAGGCAACAGGTTTCGGCGCTCTCTATTTTGTCGAGAACCTGCTCAATAAGGATATGAATACCGATATCAAGGGTAAGACCATCGCTATCTCCGGTTTCGGCAACGTTGCATGGGGCGCAGCAACAAAGGCGACAGAGCTTGGCGGAAAGGTAGTCACCATTTCCGGTCCCGACGGCTACATCTATGACCCT
>CAYPBS010000031.1:0-20511 GCA_964409015.1 uncultured Sangeribacter sp. | reverse complement strand
GCCAGGAGGCGAAGGAGCCTTGGCTTGTGGATTTGCAGAGTTTTAGCTAATTTTGCATCTCACTAAGCAAGCTTCTCAGATTATGCAGATAGAAAAAATTGTGGAGGAGGCTTCCGCCAAAGCTGTGGAGGCTCTTTACGGCTCGGCTCCGGCCGCAGGCACGATCAATGTGTCGCCCACACGCAAGGAGTTTGAAGGCAACTATACAGTGGTTACGTTCCCCTTTACCCGGCTATCCCGTAAATCACCGGAAGAAACCGGTAAGGAGATAGGCCGATGGCTGGTGGAAAATGAGCCCTCCGTGGCGAAATTCAATGTGATCAAGGGTTTTCTGAACCTCACCATTTCAGCAGACACTCTGGTCGAAACACTCAACCGGGTAGCCTCTACACCGCATTTCGGATATATCGAAGCAACGGAGGAATCCCCGCTGGTGATGGTCGAATACAGCTCTCCCAATACCAACAAACCGCTGCATCTTGGACATGTCCGCAATAATCTTCTGGGCTATTCCTTGGCACGTATCCTCGAAGCAAACGGCAACCGGGTCGTGAAGACCAACATCGTCAACGACCGCGGCATCCATATATGCAAGTCGATGCTCGCATGGAAGAAGTGGGGCGAGGGAGCCACCCCTCAGTCGACAGGCAAGAAGGGAGACCACCTTATCGGCGATTTCTATGTGGCTTTCGACAAGCACTTCAAGGAAGAAGTGAAAGAACTGATGGCCTCAGGAATGAGCGAAGACGAAGCGAAAGAGGCTTCGAAGCTTATGAAGGAGGCGCGACGGATGCTCGTGCTCTGGGAACAGGGAGACCCCGAAGTACGCAAACTTTGGGAAATGATGAACGGATGGGTCTACGAAGGTTTCGACGACACCTACCGCAGAATGGGTGTCGGCTTCGACAAGATCTACTACGAAAGCGACACGTATCTCGAAGGTAAGGATCTTGTCCTCAAAGGTGTCGAGGAGGGGCAGATGTACCGGCGCGCAGACGGCTCCGTGTGGGCCGACCTCAGCTCCGACGGTCTGGACGAAAAACTCCTGTTGCGCTCCGACGGAACCTCAGTATACATGACTCAGGATATCGGCACCGCCAAACTGCGCTATCGCGATTTCCCCATCGACAAGATGATCTACGTCGTAGGAAACGAACAGAACTATCACTTTCAGGTACTTTCCATACTTCTGGACCGGTTGGGGTTCAAGTGGGGCAAGGATCTGGTTCATTTCTCCTACGGTATGGTCGAACTCCCCGAAGGGAAAATGAAGAGCCGCGAAGGAACCGTCGTGGATGCCGACGATCTGATGGACTCCATGATTTCCACGGCAAGCGAAATGTCGGCCGACAGACTCAAGGATTTCCCTCCCGAAGAGGCTGCCGACATTGCCCGTATCATCGGTCTCGGAGCACTGAAATACTTCCTGCTCAAGGTCGACCCGAAGAAGAACATGCTCTTCAATCCCGAAGAGTCCATCGACTTCAACGGCAACACCGGGCCTTTCCTCCAATACACCTACGCCCGTATCAACTCGCTTCTGGAGAAAGCCGGAGCCGGCACTCCGAAAGCCGTAGACACATCCATACAGCCCAATGAGAAAGAGACAGCCCTGATCCAGCGTATAGCATCCTTCCCCGATGTCGTAAGGGAAGCAGGCGAAAACTATTCCCCCGCCCTGATAGCCAACTATGCTTACGAACTCGCAAAGGAATACAATCAATTCTACCATGATTGCCCCATTCTCCGTGAAGAGGATGAAAAACGTCGCGACATGCGTCTGCTCCTCTCATACGTAGCCGCCCGCACACTCAAGGATGCCACAGCTCTTCTCGGTATGGAAATGCCCCGACGCATGTAATATTTTTCTCCTCTCAGGCGTTATTACCTAATAAAACATCCTGTTATAAGTGCAGATTCTCTTTTTTAACAGAAGAATTCACTCCAAAATTGTATTAATATGAACTACTACGATCAAAACAGACCGAACATGTCCTCATACGGCAGATCCTCGGTCATCACACAGACAAACACAGTGCTGAAAAAAGTGTATGTCCGCATGTTTATCGGACTTCTTATCTCAGCATTCTGCGCCCTCGGGGTAGCATCATCTCCTTCAGCTTTTGAATTTTTCGTCTTAAACCGCTGGGTATACTGGGGCATGTTCATCGGCATGTTTGCCATGGCTTGGATTCTCTCCGGCCGTATCAACACGATTAAGACCTCCACCGCACTCATTCTCTTCCTCCTATTCTCGGCCATGATGGGAACCTCGCTGGCGGCCATATTCGTGATCTACAATCTCGGTACGATTTTCTACACCTTCTTCATCACGGCAGGCGTATTTGGAGCCATGAGTGTTTACGGCTATTTCACTAAGAGCGACCTCTCCAAGATGGGCACATATCTCATCATGGCCCTCTTCGGTCTCATCATAGCATCCATCGTCAACATATTCGTCGGAAGCACTGCCCTGATGTGGGTGATCTCCTTCGCCGGCGTACTCATATTCATTGGACTCACTGCTTGGGACACCCAGCAGATCAAGCGCATGGCTATGGCCAATCTCGACCCCGCGCTCAGCGATAAATTGGCCACTCTCGGAGCCCTCAACCTCTACCTTGACTTCATCAACCTGTTCATCTTCCTGCTCCGCATATTCGGAGGCAGCCGCAACTGATCCAAGATAAATAGATAGGAATAATACAGAGAAAAGGTTGGTTCCCGTGACGGGTTCCGACCTTTTTTCATATCCCTCAAAAATCCTGAAACGACCCAAAAAAGTCCGCCTCACCTCGAAAAACGCCCGATTTTACACCGTTCACAACCTGAAACGACCCAGAAAAGTCCATCTCACCCAATTTTCCTCTTTCCTATTTCGCCAGAAAAGTCCGATTTCCCTACCCGATTTACAAGGCAGACATTTACATATTCAGGTACAGCTCAAGCTCCGATAGATTGCGCCGCGCCCTATCGTAATCATCACCCCTTACCCCCGACGCGGAAAGCACCTCGTAGCCGTAACGCTCCAGAGAACGCATCACGGCACTCGGATCCACATGGCTGACCTTCAGACTGATGTTCATTCGCCGGGGATCCCCCGGATCCGCGGAAGTAAGCATATCCAGCAGATTCGCATCCGCATCTTCCACTGCTCGGGCCAGACCCGACGCCGAGTAATTGCGCGCGGCCACAGAGACCTCAACCCATGACGACTCACCCTGACCCGAACCCAGCAGCTCCCCAAGGGCCCTCAACATCGCGGGTGCATCAACCACACCAACCGTATCTCCCGAATTGTCCGTCACCTCGACCATAGCATCCCGAGACTTCGTAAGCCACGGCAGAAGCTGAAGAGCGGGAGTGCCACCCTCTACCTTTCCAGCCTCTGAAGTCCCCATACCCCCTGATGGCATGGCGGACGATAATGTCAATATATCGTATGCTGTCATTTTCCGGGAAAAACCGACCGTGATATTGCGGTCATTACAATTAAAATTAGTATTTTTGCAGAGCCAAAGTTACAAATATTGTGCCGAAATTCCAATATCCCACATATTCCTTGGCCCTTCCTTAAGCATCCGTTCACATACGACCGATGCATGTTACATCTTTTTAACACCCCCACAGCCTGAAAGTTGTTTCCACTCGGAGGTACATTAGATTATGAACACACTTCTCAGCATAAATATCAATAAAGTCGCCACTTTGCGCAACGCTCGCGGCGAAAACCGACCCGACGTATGCTCCTTCGCCACAGACTGCGAGCTCCTCGGTGCTCAGGGCATCACAGTCCATCCCCGGCCCGACGGGCGACACATCAGGTATGCCGACGTTCGTGAGCTGCGTGGAGTCGTCGCCGGCGAATTTAACGTCGAAGGCTACCCCTCCGAATCTTTCCTCCGGCTCGTGGAAGAGGTCCGACCCGATCAGGTCACACTCGTTCCCGATGCCCCGGATGCAATCACATCTTCCTCCGGATGGGACGTAGAACGCCACTTTGAATTTCTGGAGACAACCGTCGCCCGACTGCACGTCAGCAAGATCCGCGTCAGCATATTCACGTCCACAGACCCCGGCTCAATACGCGCCGCAGCCCGAGCCGCAGCCGACAGAGTCGAACTATACACCAAACCATACGCCGACAACTACAAGGAGAATCCCCATAAGGCCGTCGAACCCTTCGTCCGCGCGGCCGAAATAGCCCGGGAAGCCGGACTCGGCGTCAACGCAGGCCACGACCTCAATCTCACCAACCTGCAATTCTTCGCCTCCTCACTCCCTTGGCTCAACGAAGTTTCGATTGGCCATGCCGTAATATGCGACGCCCTATACCTCGGTATCGCCGAAACGCTCAGGCGATACCGCGAATGCCTCTCAGACTCCTGACCCCAGCTCTCCTGACACACCTCAGACAAAACTTACCCCCCTTTTTATTCATACAACGTTTAACAACCCCCAACACCAATAAGCCATGCTTCTTCAAGCCCAAGCCTCCACTGCCTCCACCCCCGTCTCCCTGTGGAACCTCATCGTTGACGGCGGTTTCCTGATGATACCGCTTGCCATCCTGCTCCTCATCAGCATCTACATCTTCGTGGAAAGATGCATCGTGCTCTCTCATGCCGTAAAAGTAGACCCCAACTTCATGAAGCGTATCCGCGAGAACGTCACGGAAGGAGACATCGAAAACGCAACGCGTCTTTGCCGGCGCACCGATTCCGTCTACGCCCGACTCGTTGAGAAAGGCATATCCCGCCTCGGTCGAAACACACAGGAAGTCATGGCCGTTCTCGAAAACACCGGCAACATTGAGCTTTCCCGCCTTGGTAAGGGGCTCGCTTGGCTTTCGACCACAGCAGCCGCTGCTCCCATGATCGGTTTTCTCGGAACCGTCGTCGGTATGATGGAAGCATTCTACTCAATGGCCGAAAAAGGCACTGCCGTTAGCATAGCGTCCCTCGGAAGCGGTATCTCGCTCGCTCTGATCACCACCGTGGCCGGTCTCGTCGTCGGAATCCTCGCCCTTTTCGCATACAACTACCTCACGGCGCGTCTTAACAAGGTAATGACCAACATGGAAGCCCAGACAATGGATTTCATGGACCTCCTCAACGAGCCCTCGAAGATCTGACCCTCTATCCCCACCGGCATCACCCCTTTTTTCACCCCCACCGTTATGCTTAGACGTCAATATCCCCCACTCGCCACATTCTCGATGTCATCCATGACCGACGTGGTCTTTCTGCTCCTGATCTTCTTCATGGTGACATCCACCTTCATCATACCCTCCGCCATGGAGGTCGACCTCCCGCAAAGCGCCTCCACAACCCAGCTCCGACCCGTCAGCGAAGTATATCTCGACAGCGCCGGCAACTGCTTCTTCGTGGCTGACCGCAACGACTCCACCCCCGCTGGGCGCACACGCCAGAGCGTCGACAGGGAACGCCTCCTCGCTTCCCTGCTCCTCGTCACAAGCAACGACTCGACACGCCCCGTCGCCCTCTACGCCGACCGCCATGTCGACTACGGCTCTGTCGTCGAGATTCTCGACCTCGCCTCCTCCCACAACATTCGCATGGTGCTGGCCACAAAACCAACCGAATAAGACATGACCACCCCTTCACCCTCTCATAGCGACCTGCGTAGTCCCGCTGCAAACCGACCCGCAATCATTGCGGCCCTCCTCACTCTGCTTATAGCCGGATTACTCGTTTTGCTCCTCCTGTGCGTGAAAATATCTCTCTCATTCAGCGTCCCGGATACCCCGAAGGCCAATCACACCCTCATGGCGCTGGACGACGAAGAATTTCTCGACCCCGAAGACTTCATCGACCCCCCGGTCGAAGTAGCCGATGCCGGTGAGCCCGACCCTTCTGAAATCATCGACGACACCCCCGCTCCCGCACCGATCGGTGAGCCCGAACCCGCACCAATGAAAAATGACAAGGTCAGCACTTCGGCTCAGAATCCCAAGACCAACAACAGCGCCGAGAAACTCGTCACTCAGAAACCCGAGAGCCCCCTCAAGCATACCAATCCCTCTCCGAAGGATCAGCCCGACCAGAAGGTGGCCTCCGAAGTAGGCAACAAATTCAACCCCCACAACGGCACCCCGACGGGCAAACAGACCGGCACCTCCGGAAGCAGCGACACCGGAAGCGGAGCCGGAAGCGCACAAGGGTATCTCGACGGCAAACGCAAGATGCTCTCATGCAACAACCGCTTCCCACTAAGAATCTCCAAAGAGATCAAGGTAATAGTCGAAGTCACGGTCGACGACAAGGGTCGCGTCACCAAGGCCCGATGCAAAACACCCTTGGGAGACAAGTCCTTGGAAAAGAAGCTTGAACAGGAAAGTCTCGGATCCACTTGGACGCCGAAAGCCGGCGCACCTCTCGCCAAAGGCACCATCACATGGACCCTGCGCCCCTCCACCAAGTAACCATCTTTCAATCCCCTCCCACTTCATCCCAGCCCCACATGTCCATAGATCCCGATATAGAAAACAAGATAGATCAGGCCCGGCGCCGCTTCGGCATCATCGGCTCCTCCCCTCTCCTCATGGCTGCCCTCGCACGCGCAGTCAGGGTAAGCCCCATTGACCTCTCTGTCCTCGTCACTGGCGAGAGCGGTGCCGGAAAAGAATTCTTCCCTAAGATCATACACGCCTTCGGAGCCCGCAAACACAACAAATACATTGCCGTCAACTGCGGTGCAATCCCCGAAGGAACGATTGACAGCGAACTCTTCGGACACGAAAAAGGATCCTTCACCGGTGCCGTGGCCGCGCGCAAAGGTTACTTTGAGGAAGCCGACAAAGGAACCATCTTCCTCGACGAAGTCGCCGAACTCCCCCTCACCACCCAAGCACGCCTGCTCCGTGTCCTCGAGACCGGTGAATATCTCCGCGTCGGATCCTCTCTCGTTCAGCATACCGACGTGCGCATCGTCGCCGCCACCAACGTCGATCTTGCCAAGGCCGTGGCTGAAGGAAAATTCCGCGAAGACCTTTTCTATCGCCTCTCCACCGTAACCATCCATGTCCCCAACCTCCATGACCGGGGTGCCGACGACATCCATCTCCTCGCTCGTAAATTCGCCTCTGACTTCTCCGAGAAATACATGACTCCCTCCATATCTTTCTCCGCCGACGCACGCAGACTGATGGCGCTGTACCGTTGGCCCGGAAACGTCCGGCAGCTCAGGAATGTCGTCGATCAGGCGGCTCTCTTCCATGCCGGTTCCGAAGTCGACGCCGAGGTAATATCCGGTTTCCTCCCAAAATCCTCAACATCCTCACAGCTCTCCACTACCAAGGGACTCCCGCGCTCTTACGAAAGCGAACGGGACCTCCTCTGGCAGACCCTCATATCCATGCAGAACGAGATCATCAATCTGCGCACACGCCTCGAAGAAGCCGGACATAATGGCCCCTCCCAACCCTCCTCCTCCATGCTCGCTCCTATAATGCCCCACACCTCCCCCATACCCCCGCAGACTTTCCACACATCCTTCAGCGACATCTCCGACATCTCGGCCACGGAGCCACCTCTCGACCGCGACGCCGTCCGGGAAGCTCTCACAAGGAATCAGGGCAACAGAAAGAAGACGGCGGCAGACCTCAATATATCCGAGAGGACTCTCTACCGAAAAATCAAGGAATACGGCCTATGACAATCATACCCCTCCCACGAACGATACTCCGGTGCATCTCACTTGCATTGATGTGTACTCTACCCTGTTTCCTTCAGACATCCTGCGTGAGCTACACATTCAACGGCTCCGCCCTCAACTATAATGTCTACCGGACCGTAAACATCGGCGAGTTTCCAATCCGTGCCGCACTCGTATATCCCCCGCTCCAGCAGACATTCGAAAACAGACTGCTCGATGTCGTGACACGGCAGACCAGACTGCAGGAAGTCGATGGCCCCGCCGATCTTGAGCTCACCGGGGAGATCACCGGCTATTCCCTCTCCCCCCAAGCCGTCGGTGAGGATGCATACGCCACTCAGACCCGACTCACCATAACCGTGAGAATCAAGTACACTGACCACAAGAACGACGCCAACAATATCGATCAATCCTTCTCCGCCTACCGCGATTTCGACAGCTCCGAGCTCCTCACCGACGTGCAGGACGAGCTCTGTCAGGAGATTTCCAACGATCTCGTAGACCTCATTTTCAACGCCACATTCGGCAACTGGTAGTATAACTCTCTCTCCACAATTCCCGCTCTCACATGGATCCACTTCTTCGCCATATCCTCGACATAAGCCGCGACACCCCGCTGTCTCCCCAAGAGTCCGCAAAAATCGCCCGACGCTGGCCCGCCTTTACGCTCCCCGGCCTCATGGCCCTGAAAGCGCGCATCGCATCCCCCGGCGAGGCCGCCCGGGTGGCTGTCGCTCTCCCGGACCTCGACGCGCTGCAGCACATCGTAGGCGAAAATGCCGATGTTCTGGCTAACTTCTATCCCGCCCGCATGCCCGAGACACCCTCGACAATGGACACTATCGACACCTTTCTCGCCACATACGGCAATCCCGCCGATGCAACCGAAACAGATGCGCTCACAAAGGCCATCTTCAACCCCGTCCCTGACTATGCCGCCATCCTCGCCGCCGAAGAGCAGCGTTCCCTGCCGCAGGGTGACGAGCTTGACGCTGCCGTCGTGGGCGAGGATACAGCTGCGATCAACCGGTTCATTGCCTCCTCGAAAGGACGCACCGTGCTCCCCTCTGACCCGGCCATAGAAGAGGAAAAGGAAGACACCACCGCTCCCTCACCCCAAGAACAGCTCCCGCGCAACCACGCCACAAAACGCAACCCCGACACCCCGGCCGAAAAAGCGGACCACACACGCCCCAATACCCCCGATTCAGGTAATTTATCCGAATCCTTCGCCCGGATTATGATTAAAAACCGCAATTACACCAAGGCTCTTGAGATTATTTCAGACTTAAGCTTGAAAAATCCGGAAAAAAGTATTTACTTTGCAGACCAAATCCGCTTCCTGCGGAAATTGATAGTCAACGACAACAGAAACAACAAGAAACAATAATTAAAGATGTACATTTTCCTTGCAGTAATAATCGTTATTGCAGCGCTCCTGCTCATTGGAGCCGTGCTCATTCAGAAGTCCAAAGGCGGTGGCCTCGCTTCTAACTACAACAGCGCAAACCAATACATGGGCTATCGCAAGACCACCGACTTTATCGAGAAGACAACTTGGACCCTTGCAATTATCATCTGCGTGCTCAGTATCGCATGCTCCTTCACCCTTAAGAAACCCGCCGCTCAGGTGGCCGTAACTTCCCCGGCTCAAGAGAAAGCTGCCCCTGCACCCGGTACTCAGGCCAACACGACTCCTGCCGCTGCCGCCGCTGCCCCGACAGCAACTGCTACTGCTACCGAAACAGCTTCGGAAACAGATGCGGCACCCGCGCCGGCACCCGCCGCTCAGGAGTAATCGCCTCCAATCCACACTCAGACCCTAACCCGCATCTTGCGGCTCAGAAAGAGATAGCGCACCTTCTCCCTCGGGAATGTGCGCCATTCCTGTATATGCACACTCCTGACTCTCCACTCCTTTTGTACTTGATCACTGTTCCCCGGTATCGTTTTTTTTGCTAACTTTGCGCTATTTCCCGTTCACAGTTATGAAAATTTTCCCTTCACAAGCAATAAAAGCTCTCGACACCGCCACATGTCAGGCTCAGAAAATCGACTCCGTCGAACTCATGGAACGCGCCGCTTCCGCGATTTCCGTCGAGGTTATGTCCCGGTTTCTACCCTCACAACGAATCGTAGTGTTCGCCGGCCCCGGAAACAACGGCGGTGACGCTCTTGCGACAGCGCGTATGCTTATCGAGCAGGGATATCGCCGCGTGGAGGTTTTCCTCTTCAACGTCCTCAACCGGCTCTCCCATGACTGTGAGGAGGAAAGACGACGGCTCATCGCCAACACCGACGATGTCGACTTCACGGAAGTTGTCAAGCAATTCTCCCTCCCCCTGCTCGGTCGATCAGACGTCGTCATCGACGGTCTCTTCGGCGCAGGACTCAGCGAACCACTTAAAGGTGGTTTCCAGTCGCTCGCCCGGTATATCAATGAGAAAGCCCCTTACGTGATCTCTATCGATGTCCCTTCAGGAATGTTCGGCGAATGGAACGCGAACACCACACGCCGGAACATGGTCCACGCTTCCCTGACTCTCTCCTTCACATTCCCCAGAATCGCATTCTTTTTCAGCGAAAACGCCGATGTGGTGGGTGAGTGGAAGGTCCTCGACATCGAGATGGACGAGCAGACAATCCACAATACATCCACAAAATGGTTCATGCTCGACAGCGTCGGCATAAACCGGGTCCTCAAACACCGGAATCCCTTCTCCGCAAAACGGGACTACGGTTCCGTAATGATGTTGGCAGGAAGCATGGGGATGATGGGAGCCGCTGTGATGAGCGCCCGCGCCGCAATGCGTACTGGTGCCGGACTCGTCACGGTGCACTCCGCCCGCTGCGGAATGAATATCGTGCAGACTGCAATGCCCGAAGCGATTTTCGAACCCGACAAACACGACCGTTTCATCTCCGACATGCGACTTCACCATAAGCATCAGGCCGTCGCTGTCGGACCCGGCATCGGAACTTACGCCGAAACAATGAACGCCCTCGAAGGACTCCTCAACAATGTCCAGTCCCCGCTTATCCTCGATGCCGACGCCCTCAACTGTATTGCCAAGCGTCCCGCGCTCCTCACGATGCTCCCTCAGATGAGCATCATTACGCCCCATGCCGGCGAATTCGACAGACTCTTCGGAGAATCGGAATCTGACGAGGAACGCCTCCGCAAAGCAATCGATAAGGCTCAGTATTACAGCATTATAATCGTCCTGAAAGGCCATCATACCGCTATCGTGCTCCCCGACAGCAGAGTCTACTTCAATTCCACCGGCAACGCCGGAATGGCCACGGCCGGAGCCGGCGACGTCCTCACGGGGGTCATCGCCGGGCTGCTCGCTCAAGGCTACGAACCCGCTATCGCCGCCCCCGTGGGTGTCTTTATCCACGGCCTTGCCGGAGACATGGCCGCCGACAAGCTCGGACAACACGGTATGATAGCCTCCGACATAATCGAGAAGCTCCCCGTCGCAATCAAGAAAATCATTCAGAGATAAATCTCTCACACCTCTTTAATTTCCACCCGGTGAGATTATGAAAAAACCACTCATCCTCCTTGCGGCAGCTCTCGCGACTGCCTCAACGCTCTCCGCGCAGCAGACAAGATTGCTGACCGCCGACAAACACAACGAGTACGGAATCGTCTACTCCCTCCCTGTCACTCAGCTCATCTTCGATATCGAAGCACAACAGACCGTCAGCAAAACCGGACCGTTCTACAGATACGCGGCCAAGTACATCGGAACGACCGACGTTGTGAAAGAGGACTCCGAAAGCTGGGAAATAAAAAATGTGGTGATGTCGTTACGCGGTTTGCCCGGAGACCCCGAACGCACATATCTCATGCAACTCAAGAGCGGCTCCGACCTCAGGATATGTGTAGCCGGAGAGGGAGACGGTATGCTGCTCGCTGTCAACAAAGAGGTCTCACTCCCTCCGTTGCCCCCGGCTCCATCACCCTTTCAGGGCCCTTCGGCTCATGATGAGGCGGACGAAGCGGCCAAGGCATACCTCAATTATGTCGACGAAGATTTCCTTGTCAGCCAGTCCAGCGCGATGCGGGCACGGATGCTCTCCGAAACACTCATGGAGATTCGGGACTCACGCCTCAGCCTCACCCGTGGAACGGCAGAAACGATGCCCTCCGACGGACGACAGCTCGAGCTGATGCTCAATTCTCTCGGCGCTCAGGAAAAAGCCCTCACCGAGGCCTTCACAGGTGTTGTCACCAGACAGACCGTCCGCCATCGATACATCTTCACCCCCGACACCGCTTCTTCAGCATCCTCCGGACGGATGGTTCTCGGCAGGCTGAGCGATTTCGCCGGGTTCACTGATGCCGACGACCTTTCCGGTGCCCCGATTTACATTACCGTCAACTACACCTCCATTCCCGGAATTCCTGTTGACGAGAAAGGGGAACCCAAGCGCCTTCCCAAGGATGCCGTCGTCTACACGATTCCCGCGACTGCCGAAATTTCTCTCTCTTGGATGGGCAAAAATATCTTCTCTGCCACCACCGACCTCGCCCAGCGGGGTGTCACGTTCGGTCTCGACCCAAAGCTCTTCTCCGACCGCAAGGCTCCCTATGAGGCTGAGTTTGATGCATCCACAGGCGCTCTGCTGCGCGTAGCCCGCAAAGAACAATGAAAAACGCCGGAGACTCGACTCTAACTCTTCTTCAGCTCTCAGGCGCGCTCAAATTCGCCATTGACTCCTCCCCCGCCCTGCGCGACGTGTGGGTGACGGCCGAAGTCAGCGACCTCCGTCACAGCGGCGGCCACACCTATCTGGTACTGGTGGAGAAAGACCCGCCCGGCTCCATTGTCGCCCGGCTCAGGGCCACAATCTGGCGCGGGACAATGGCCGCGCTCTCAATGCGACCCTCACGGACACCTCTCCGCCAGCTCCTTGCCGACGGCAACGTTGTGAGACTGCGCGGTTCCGTTCAGTATCACGCCCAGTTCGGTCTCTCCTTCAATATCTCCGACATTGACCCCGACTACTGCCGCGACACATCCCGTCTTCAGCTCGAGATTCTCGCCGCACTTCGACGGGAAGGCATCGAAACGCTCAACAAATCGAGGCAGCTCCCGATGCCTCCTCAGAGAATAGCTATCATTTCCGCAGAAAACGCCGCCGGATACGGCGACTTTATGGATCAGCTCCTCAACAACAACTACGGACTTCAATTCTATACTCACACCTTCCCGGCCGTGATGCAGGGTTCCCGGGTCTCCGACACTGTTATCGAGGCTCTGCAGCAGATCGAGATGTGTATCGACCTTTTCGACTGCGTGGTGATAATACGTGGTGGCGGCGCCTCCTCGGATCTTGCCGGATTCGACGATCTCGCGCTTGCTCGCTCTGTCGCCGCCTTCCCGCTCCCGGTCGCGGTCGGCATAGGCCATGAACGTGACAATACGGTCCTCGATTTCATTGCCCATACCCGTCTTAAGACACCGACTGCCGTGGCCGAATGGCTTGTCGGTATGTCGCTCGATGCCCTTTCCAAAGCCATCGAGGCGGCTGCCACCATTGCCCGATATGTCCAGCAGAGACTCCAAGGGGAACACCGTCAGGTGGAATATCTCGGGCAGATGACCCCGCTGCTGGCCCGACATGCCGTCGAAAACCGATCCTCCCGGCTCGATCATATCCGGCAGGCACTCCCCCTGATGGTTGTCAATCGGCTCACGGAAGAATCCTCCCGGCTCCGGAAGGCTTCTTCTTACGTGCAGGGAGCTGCCGGGCGGCGTGTGGCTCTTGAAAACGAAAGGATACGCAATCTGGCCGAATCCCTGAAACGCGACACACGTGTCGCTCTTCAGAGAGCCGCTGATCTGATCCACCGTAAAGAGGAACTGGTCGCTATGCTCGACCCGCGCGACACATTGAGGCGTGGATACTCAATCACACGCGTCAACGGCAAGGCCGTTCGCGATGCCGCACGCATTGCGCCCGGCGACGAAATCACAACCACTCTCTTCCAAGGTTCAGTCACTTCAACAGCTAAATAAGATTATGGATACCGACACACGAATGCCTGAAAGCTACGCCGAGGCCATTGCCGAACTCAACGCCATCGTAGCCAAGATGCAAAGCGACAACTGCGACATTGACTCCCTCGCAGCACAGACCTCTCGCTCTCTCCTTCTCCTGAAATACTGCAAGGAGAAACTCCAAAAGACCGACACGGAGCTCAAACGCCTCCTCGAAGAGCTTTAGAGGACATCATTTATAGAGGAAACGCTTTATGGAGCGCTTCGGAGTTTTCTGAAACTCTTCCGGCATAACTTCGATTTCCGATATGCGCTCGTAGGGCGCAAGCTGCTTGTTGACATTCCGGCGTATTTCCTCCATCACGTCGGAAGCCTTCTCCGCAGCAATCCCAAGCTTCCGGAATATTTCGTAATCCGGATAGACCAGAGCGACAAGACGTCCCGATCGCTCCACGACCAGCGACTCCATCACCTCCGGAAGTGCGTTCAGACGCGCTTCAAGCTCCTCGGGATAGATGTTCTGGCCCGATGCCGTAAGTATCATGGTCTTGCTCCTCCCCCTGATGTAAAGCGTGCCGTCCGGATCGCGGGTGCCGACATCCCCGGTGTTGAGCCATCCCTCGGAATCCAGCACCGCTTCCGTGGCCTCAGGATTCCGGAAATACCCCTTCATCACATTCTGACCGCGCACAAATATCTCTCCCGCCATACGCTGCGGATCCTTACTCTCCACTTTGCTCTCCATGATGGGGAGCGTCTTGCCGGCACTCGTAACCTTATAGTCGCGCCAGTTTGTGTAACTGATCAGCGGACCGCACTCCGTCATTCCGAAACCTACCGTGTAGGGGAATCTTATCTTATGCAGAAAAGCCTCGGTCTGAGCGTTGAAGGAAGCCCCGCCTATGATGACCTCTTCGAAGCAGCCCCCCAAAGCCTTTCTTAGCTGACCACGTATCTTCCTGTATATCAGATGGCTCAGTCCCGGAATCATCATCAGATAGCGGACACTCCTCTTTTTCAGCACCGGCTCTATGCGCGAAGCGTAAATCTTCTCGAACACCAGCGGCACACTCAGGATTATGTGTGGGCGTACCTCCGAAAAAGCCTTCAGCAGAATCGTAGGCGTTGGCGTACGCCCTAAGATAGTGACCGTCGAGCCTGCGGCAAGAGGCAGAAGCATGTCGAATGTACAACCGTAGGCATGTGCCAGAGGCAGGAACGTCAGAACACGGCTCCCGCTGTAATGCACCCGCTCGTTCAAGCCGAACACGACGTTGCCCGCCATGTTGACACCCGTGAGCATCACACCCTTGGAGAAGCCCGTGGTACCCGATGTGTAATTGATGATCATCACATTCTCCCGCTCCGGTGCTTCGTAGGAGATGTCGGAAACCTTGAAGCCTTCCGGATAGAGACATGCGAACTCCTTATCCACTCCGGCGATCGCCCCCTCCACAAACTCGGGACGCAGACTCTGGCGCAACTTGTTGTCCGTGAGCGTCATCACCGCCTTGACATTCACCTCCTCAGCCGGAAGCTTCTTCCATATCGCGCCGTCCACAAACAGCATCTCGCTGCAGCTGTGGTTCACGATGTTGACGACATCCGCCGGAGTAAAATCACTCAGGATCGGAACTACGGTCGCGCCGTATGTGATGATCGCCATGAAGTCGACCACCCAATCCACACTGTTGCCTCCGCAAAGCGCAATGCGCTCTCCCGGACGTATCTCCAGCAGACGGAAAAGGATGTGACGGCGCGCGATGCGCTCCGCAAGATCCAGATAACTGAGCGTCTCCCCTGTTGTGTACTGACTGAGAGCCGGTTGGGCCGCATGTTTTCGGAAATTCTCCTGATAGATTTTTATGATATTATCATCGTAGCTATACATCTTCTCGGACTAAGGTTAACATTCCACATTCCTTATTACAATATATTAACATTTTTAACCCCTCCCGAGTTCGCATCCCCTGACCTCTCCGCTTCCCCCCTGACCCTTTTTCTCCTCTCATGTTGCTTGCGTATCCGGGAGATTTCTTAACTTTGTCGGTATGAATGACACCTCCAACTTCCCTAAAGTGAGCTACCACACCTTGGGTTGCAAACTGAATTTCGCAGAAACTTCGGCGCTCGGACGTCGGCTCAGTGCCGAAGGATTCCGGCGTGCCCAAGCCGGCGAGAAGCCCGATCTCTGTGTCATCAACACTTGCAGCGTCACGGAAACGGCCGACAAGAAAGGACGTCGGCTGATCCGCAGGCTCGCTTCCCTTTATCCTCAGGCTACCATCGTGGTGACCGGCTGCTACGCGCAGCTGAAGCCCCAAGAGGTCGCCGGGCTCCCGGGAGTCGATATCGTCCTCGGCACCAACGACAAGCTCCGCATCGCTGAATTTGTGGAACGTTGGAAAGCCACACGCACCCCGCAGCTCCATGTCCCCGGAGCCGAATCACTGCGCTCATTCATGCCCTCCTGCGAGCGCGGAGACAGAACCCGCTACTTTCTCAAGGTGCAGGACGGATGCGACTACTGGTGCTCATACTGCACCATCCCGATGGCTCGCGGACGCTCACGCTCCGGCACAATCGCACAGATGGTGGAGCTGGCGCAGCGCACCGCTGAGGAAGGCGGCCGCGAAATCGTACTCACCGGCGTCAACACCGGCGACTTCGGAAAAGGCACAGAGGAAACTTTCTTCGACCTCATCCGCGCGCTCGACAAGGTGGAGGGAATCAGCCGCTACCGCATCTCCTCCATCGAGCCCAACCTCCTCACTCCGGAGATAATTCGCTGGGTCGCAACCGAGTCAAGAGCCTTCATGCCTCACTTCCACGTGCCGCTGCAGAGCGGCAGCGACGAAGTCCTCCGCCTGATGCGCCGACGATACGACACCGCGCTCTTCCGCTCGCGCCTCGAGCTCATACGCCAAGCGATTCCTCACGCCTTTATCGGCGTCGACGTGATCGCAGGTGCACGCGGCGAAACTTCCGCGGAGTGGGAACGCAGCCGCGACTTCATCGTGTCGCTTCCGGCCACGCAACTCCACGTCTTCCCTTACAGCGAACGTCCCGGCACACGCGCCCTCGGCCTCGACGCCTGCGACGTCCCGATGGCGGAACGACATCGCCGTGTGGAAGAGCTCATGCGCATCAGCGGAGAAAAGTACGATTCCTTCCGCACCTCGATGCTCGGCGAAACGCGTCCGGTGCTTTGGGAGCAACCGCGCCTTGACCTTGCAGCTGACGGCGAAGAACTGACGATGCACGGCTTCACCGACAACTACCTTCGGGTGGAAGCTCCTTACGACGTTTCCCTCATCAACGACATCACGCCGGCACGTCTTGACTCGATTGTCGATGCCGAAGCCATCAACGCGACCCCGCTATGACCCTCATTATTCATCCCAAAGAGATAATTTCGGTTTTTTGGCCAAATTATTTTCGTTGACAAATAATTACTTTTATATACATTTATTAACAATTAAAACCATTATGATTATGAGATTGATTAAACGTTTTATGAGCCTGACGATGCTTAGTGGTCTTATCTCTGTATTGCTTTTCTCTACCGGGTGTTCCAATTCAGATGAGCCCGCACCGGAAGCGGCTGACGAACCGACAAATGAGATGGTGGCAAAATTTCTCTCCGGCGAACTGACCGGCGAACTGACCGGATTTAACAGCTACATGGAGGAATACGACGAGGCCTCCGGGGAATGGCACGATATGGGTGTTGTGTACGGAAAGTATTATGCGCCTGTAGACAATTTCTATATCAGCGGCGGCAAAATAATATATAAGGTGTTGATCAAGCCTTATCCAATCGGTAATACGGCCGTCATCAAATCTCTATGGGATGCATACCAGAGCATGGAAGAGAAGCAGATCGACCTGTATGTGAGCAAGCCTTTTGAGATAGACACTAATACTCTTGTTTTCAAGGATTTCCATAACAAGGATGCAAAGGTAGCTGCAGCGGAAAATAATGAAATGACAATAATTTTCCACGAGATGTATAAGTCGGCCGAAGATGGAGAGGGATCGGTAAGGATTCCAGTGCATCACGAGGTGAAGCAGTACACGTTCACACCTTGCGAAGCTCCCGATCTGACCGGTTGCAAGGTATTCGGCTCGATTAATGATGCTTACCAATACGTGATAAAGTGCGCACGCGACAACTGGGAGCAGATCAAGCATTACATGCCTGAGGAATACCGCGACGGCGTGGATTTCGATGCTCTTGAGAAAAACATCGAGGGTGACTTCACAATCGTGTGAGCCGTCTCAGACTTTTATTTATCATAGAAAATAAGTCTCTGACGTTAGCATAAGAGGAAAAATTTCTTTTGCTTTTTCATAGATAATCGCCGGATAGCGGTGGATTCAGCAGTCCATCGCTATCCTTTTTGTGAGGTTTGATTTTCGAGGTCAAAACATTATATTTCCTAATTTAAGTTAATTTTATATCAGCCACAAAGCCTAAGGTTAATTTTAGTTAAAATTAGGAAATTTTTTTATGTTTTACAACACTGTTTAAGAAAATGTTTGTAGTTTTGCATCGAGTTTTTCATGGTATTAGATTTTAAGGTTAACACAATGGATTGGTTGTCGTGATGACAATCAATTTTTTTATGTACCTGCGTCCCTATCCCGGGGTACCCGAGAGCCGCAAAGGAGTATGAAAACATCGGGTCAAGGTAAGGGTCAACGCCGAGGTGAGCAAAAACGGAAATTTTTCAGTAATTGTTTGTGGGTATTGCTAAAAATGGTTAATTTCGCAGACAATCACCGCCGGAGGTCCGGAGCGGTCTCGGAGCGGTTGGTGGCAATTTGCGTATCCAGACCATAACAGACACAAATACAACAACTTAATATCAACAATCAAAAAAACCGTAATTCTATGTGGTTAACAAGCTCATCAGTAGGACGTAAGTTTGTGATGGCGCTGACCGGCGCTGCGCTCGTCCTATTCGTTACTTTTCACTGCGTGATGAACAGTGTAGCCATACTATGGCCCACGGCTTACAATCTTGTATGTGAGTTTCTGGGAGCCAACTGGTATGCATTGGTGGCCTCAGCGGGTCTCGCTGTGCTGCTCATCATCCACATCATCTATGCCGTATGGCTCACCCTGCAGAACCGCAAGGCGCGCGGCCACAACCGCTATGCTCTGACGTCTCGTCCGAAGAGCGTCGAGTGGTCGTCGAAGAACATGCTTGTGCTGGGTATCGTGATTCTTGCTTTCATGGGTATCCACCTGTGGCAGTTCTGGACCAAGATGCAGCTCATGGAGGTGTGTGGCGAGGAAGGGCCGTTCCCGGCAGCCGCCGGCACTCTGTTCCTTTCGCTGGCCTTTGAGCAGGTATGGACAGTATGCGTGTATGTGGTTGCATTCGTGGCGTTGTGGTTCCACCTGACCCACGGTATCTGGTCGATGTTCCAGTCAGTAGGATGGGACAACACGAAGTGGATACCGCGTCTGAAGTGCATCGGCTGGTGGTGGGCGAGCATCGTGTGCGCTCTCTTCATAGCAGAGGCCGGCGTCTTCACTTATCGCGCCATGGACGGCTATTACTACAACAACGAGGCGCTTCGCGCGCAGTATGCCGAGATGATCGGCGGGGATCTGAACCAGTATGCCGAATATGATCAGAAAGATATGTTCAACAAGGATCTCTCGTTTGACCAGCTTGTGACCAATGTCAATGCTGAGTTGGGCGCTCTTTCGGATCCTGAGGGAGTGGATCAGGAGCTTACGGATAAGCAGAAGCTCTTCGTCAAGAAACTCGAGGCTGCGCAGACGCATCTTAACAACATCCTCAGCGGTAAGGGAGGACAGGAAACAGAGGAGTGCGACGGCGAGTGTGAAGAGCCGTGCGAAAAAGCGGCCAAGGGGGAATGTCCTCATGCTAAGGCATCCGGCACACCCGACGCCGGCGCGTCCGAGGTAGAGATCACCGAGGTAGAGACAGATATAATCGAAGATTCAAACCTGTAATCAGAAGCGATATGGCTAATCAATTGGAAAACGTAAAAGTTATGAATCCGGCGGATAGCAAAATCCCCGAGGGTCCTGTCGCTGAGAAATGGACCAATTACAAGGCACACCAGAAGCTGGTGAATCCGGCCAACAAGCGTCGCCTTGACATCATAGTAGTAGGTACGGGACTTGCGGGAGCCTCCGCAGCATCCTCACTGGCAGAGATGGGCTTCAATGTGCTCAACTTCTGCATACAGGACAGTCCCCGCCGCGCCCACTCCATCGCAGCACAAGGAGGTATCAATGCCGCCAAGAATTATCAGAACGACGGAGACTCGGTTTACCGTCTGTTCTACGATACAGTTAAAGGTGGCGACTATCGTGCGCGTGAAGCTAACGTGTATCGTTTGGCCGAGGTGTCGAACAATATCATCGACCAGTGTGTGGCACAGGGAGTTCCATTCGCCCGCGAATACGGCGGTCTTCTCGCGAACCGTTCATTCGGTGGAGCACAGGTGAGCCGTACATTCTACGCGAAGGGTCAGACGGGCCAGCAGCTTCTGTTGGGAGCATACTCAAGCCTGAACCGTCAGATCCAGCTCGGTAAGGTGAAGAGCTTCAACCGCTACGAGATGCACGATGTCGTGCTGATCAAGGATAAGGATGGTGTTGAGCGCGCCCGCGGTATCATCGCCAAGAATCTCGTGACAGGTGAGTTCGAGCGCTTCGCAGCCCACGCAGTGGTCATCGCCACCGGCGGCTACGGCAACGCTTACTTCCTTTCGACGAACGCAATGGGTTGCAACTGTTCGGCAGCGATGGCGTGCTACCGCAAGGGTGCAT
>CAYPBS010000030.1:0-20770 GCA_964409015.1 uncultured Sangeribacter sp. | reverse complement strand
TGTCCGGCAGAAAGCTGTACGCGGATGCGAGCCTGTCCTTTGGGTACCACGGGATAGTAGAATCCGGTGACATAGATTCCTTCTTTCTGCATTTCGGCTGCAAAGTCCTGTGAAAGTTTTGCATCGTAGAGCATGACGGCGCAAATGGCACTCTGTGTCGGCTTGATGTCGAATCCTGCTTCAAGCATTTTGTCGCGGAAATACTCCACGTTTTCCATGAGTTTTGTGTGGAGGTCATCGCTTTCCTTAAGTTTGCGGAACATTTCGATGCTTGCACCTACGATTGCAGGGGCGACGGAGTTGGAGAAGAGGTAGGGGCGTGACCGCTGGCGAAGCATGTCAATGATTTCTTTAGGACCGGTTGTGAAACCACCCATGGCACCGCCAAAAGATTTTCCGAGAGTGCCAGTAAATATGTCAATCTTGCCGTAGCAGTCGAATTTTTCAGCGACACCGTGTCCTGTCGGACCAACAACTCCTGCGGAATGGCTCTCATCGACCATCACGAGGGCTCCATATTTTTCAGCAAGTTCCACGATCTTATCCATGGGAGCGACGTTTCCGTCCATCGAGAAGACACCGTCTGTGGCGATAATCTTGAATCGGCAATCCTTTGCGTCCTGCAAGCAGCGTTCGAGGTCTTCCATGTCGGCGTTCCTGTAGCGGAAGCGTTTGGCCTTGCAGAGCCTTACGCCGTCGATTATGGAAGCATGGTTGAGAGCATCTGAGATGATTGCATCCTCTTCAGTGAAGAGGGGTTCGAACAATCCTCCGTTGGCATCGAAGCAGGCAGCGTAAAGGATTGTATCTTCGGTATGGAAATAGTCGCTGATTGCTTTCTCAAGTTCTTTGTGAAGGTCTTGTGTGCCACAGATGAAGCGTACGGAGGACATGCCGTAACCGTGAGTGTCCATGGCTTCTTTTGCAGCCTTAATGAGATCAGTATCGTCGGCCAACCCGAGGTAATTGTTTGCACAGAAGTTAAGAACCTCTCCGGGGGTTCCTTCGACGGCAATGTCGGCACGCTGCGGAGTGGTGATTATCCGTTCATTCTTGTAGAGACCGGCATCCTTGATGTCCTGAAGTTCTTTGGTAAGATGTTTTTGAAATTCCGTGTACATGGTTTAGAACATATTATGGGTTTTAATCGAATACAAATAGTAATCATCAGAGGCTTCCAAGGAGTTTCACCGGATAGGTTCCGGGCCTCTTTTTTCCTCGCCCAAAATTACACATTATATCTGAAAAAGCGTTAAATTTGCGTCGTAAAAAAACAGCAATAAATCTAACCTGATTCACACATGAAAAATGTATTGATAATCGGAGCCACGGGGCAGATCGGTTCGGAGCTGACAATGAAGCTCAGGGAGCATTGCGGTGGCGATGTAGTGGCCGGATATATAAAGGGAGCGGAGCCTAAGGGTGTGCTCCTCGAGAGTGGTCCGGCGGAGGAGGTCGACATCACGGATGGAGGTATGATCGCCCGAGCAGTAGAAAAATATAATGTAGACACAATATATAATCTCGCAGCCCTTCTGAGTGCTGTTGCAGAAGCGAAGCCACAGCTGGCATGGAAAATCGGGGTTGGAGGTCTCTACAATACTTTGGAGGTTGCCCGCGAGAAGGGATGTGCCGTCTTTACACCGAGCTCAATCGGATCGTTCGGCAAGTCGACACCCCACGTAAGGACCCCCCAAGATACGATTCAACGACCGGATACGATATATGGTGTGACGAAAGTTACCGGAGAGATGCTTTCGGATTACTACGCGCGTCGTTTCGGCGTAGACACCCGCTCGGTGCGTTTCCCGGGTCTGATATCCTATACGACACCTCCGGGTGGCGGTACGACTGATTATGCCGTAGACATCTATTACAGTGCCGTGAAGGGTGAGAAGTTCCGTTGTCCGCTTAAGCCGGGCACATATATGGATATGATGTACATGCCCGATGCTCTACGTGCTGCGGTAGAGATCATGGAGGCAGATCCTACTCGACTGGTACACCGTAACTCATTCAATATAGCATCGATGAGTTTCGATCCGGAAATAATCTACAATAAGATAAAGGAGTATGTTCCGGGGTTCGAGATGGAATACGAGCTTGATCCGCTTCGTCAGGCGATAGCGGATTCATGGCCAGATTCTCTTGACGATACGTGTGCCCGCGAGGAGTGGGACTGGAAGCCACAGTATGATCTGGACAGCATGACCAAAGATATGCTGGAAAATCTGCGGATAAAATTCGGTATACGGGAACCTGCAGCTGCTGAAGCTTAAAGATTAAACAATGGAATAAATAAAGACCGGGGAGGGTGTCGAACGCCTTCCCCGATGCTGTTGTTTCCGATGCTCTAAAATTCGCTACTGTTTCAGCGGTTGTCGGTGACCGAGGAGGAGTGGAGGTCTTCTATGGCCCGAAGAATATAATCGGGGAATGAGAGGGTTCTGTCGCTCTTATAGAGCATGAGGGCACACTCGCTTTTGTTGGTACTCATATAATGGAGCATCTCGCTGTCTTTGGCGAAGGAGGTGTGGAATATCTTGTTGAAAAGTGAAGTGGAGTTTGCCCGGAGCATCATGGGTTCGAGCGTATTGAAATTGAAGGCAGGGGGGAGAGATCGACCAGAGAAGTCAGATCGTGATAGGACAGTGTGCGAAACATATATGCGGATGCGGTCGTCGGAGGCGTCAATGAGCTCCTTGAAGCGGTTAACAGTTTTTTCGGGGAATCCGTCAGAATCGGTGAGTACGCCGACGTTCTTGCGAAGCGGGAGTGCGAGGCGGAGGTATCTCTGGAAGGAAAGACCGCGGACGCTCTGGATGTCGATACCGTCTGCTTCGGGCAGGCGGCCGTAATGCTGGAGATAAGCCCGTTGGACGATAAGTTCGTCGGAGTCACCTTCCACGAGGAGGGTCCGTTTGGCCAGAATGAAGCGGAGGGTATCGTAGCCGTTGAGTCTATGGAAGAAGTCGATGGTGTCTGGATCCAATCGGCTGAGAGACATGTCGGAGTCGCGAGAGAGTAGAATCAGGGAGTCGAGACCGAGTTTATTAGCGATGTAGCTACTGAGAGTGGAGATTACAATTTGAGTGTTGCTGAATTTTTCGGCCAGAAAGGAGGTGAATCTCTGTAATGAGGAGAAGGAGAGATTTTGTTCCGGCTGTTCGATAAGAAGAATGTATCGGGAAGGCACGAGTCCAATCCTCGAGGCTGCGGCGAGGCGGAGAGCGAGAGAGCTCCTTGTGCCGCTTCCGCTCTGGGCGATTGGGATGCCGTCGGCTTCAACCGATAGGAGCCTGTTGTAGTGGAAATCGGAGTCAAGTATGGTTCCGATGTTGAGGTGGGATTCTGTCGAGGTAATACGGGTTTCGTCGGAGAGAAGCGCGTTGAGTTCGGCTATTGTGTCGTCTGAGGCGATGATACGGCTCAGAGTGTCGCGCAGATTGCTGATGCGCAGGAATTCGGGGGAGTTTACGTTGTCCTTCAGCAGATGGGCGAGTAAAGTCTCATGGCTTGCCGGGGAGTTGTCAATCAGGCAAGATTCCAGTTTCATGAGATGTTGCTTGACCAACTGTCCGGAGTGTGTCTCCCACCGGCAGGTATAGAATTGTACCGGAATAAGGCGTGCGGCACAGTCAGCTACGCTTTCCCGCAGGAGTGTGAGGTAGGCTTCATCGGGAAGGATGCTGTATCGGATCTTTTCAATTCCGCGGTTAGTCGTCAGTGTCAGGCATATCGATATTTCGGGAGGATCAATATCCTTGCCGTCGCGCAAAGCAGAGAAGAAGGATTCGGATGCCTCTTTGTTGAAGATATGCGGAGAGAGCATATCGGCCAACTGGCGACCGCGATATTGTCCGGTGAGACAGAGATGGATTGCTTCGAGAAGGGTCGTTTTGCCGGTATCGTTGTCACCGACCACGATATTTACTCCGGGTCTCAGGTCTATTTCAAGATGTCGGAAATGCTTAAAGTTGCGAATGCTTACGTGGGAAATGTGCATGGGAAAATATCTCTACTCAACTTTCAATTTCCATAAGCTCAAGAATCCTCATCTCCTTGGCGTCTATCTCCTCAATTAGCACGGAGATACGTTTACCGGCTTGAATTATCTCTTCAGGAGTCATGGTTCCGGAGGACATCCGGGTTTCGAGCGCTGTCCGTTCTTCTTCAAGGACCGGGAGTTCCTGTTCAAGGGTCTCCATCTCCTTGCGTTCCTTGTAGGAGAGTCGTCTCCGGGAGTCAGCTTCACGGTTCTTGCGAGGTGGAACGGACGAGGAGGAGGATGCGTTTAAGGATTCAGCAGCCTTACGCTCTTTGTCTCGCTGTCGGACACAATGTCGATATGTGGAATAGTCACCGGGGAAATCAAGGATGTGTCCGCCGGGCTCAATGACGAAAAGATGAGAAGCGAAACGGTCGAGGAAGAAGCGGTCGTGGCTAACAGCTATGACGCAACCTTTGAATTCGGCAAGGTAATCTTCAAGCACGGCAAGAGTGGCGATATCGAGGTCGTTAGTAGGTTCGTCGAGAACAAGGAAGTTGGGGTTTCTCATCAGGACGAGAGCAAGGTAGAGACGTCTTTTTTCTCCACCGGAAAGTGTGGCAATAAATTTCTGCTGGTCGGCGGGGTCAAAAAGGAACCGGCAAAGGAATTGAGATGCCGAGACGCTACCTGCACCGGAGATGCGGACTTCCTCGGCAACGTCACGAACGACATCTATGATACGCTTGTCACCGGGGAGGTCCATACCGTGTTGGGAATAGTAGCCCCAACGAACAGTGGAACCGACGTCGATGCTTCCGGTGTCCGGAGGGAGCAGCCCCATGAGCAGCCGAATAAAGGTTGTTTTTCCGATTCCGTTAGGTCCAACGACACCAACCTTGTCGAAGCGTGCGAAGTCATAGCTCCAGTCATGCAAGAGACATCTGTCGCCAAAACTCTTTCCGAGATGGCGTGCTTCGAAGATTTTCGATCCGATGTAGCCACCCTTCAAGTCGAGTGTGACATTGCGGTTGTCGCCGGAGGATTGTCTGGCCCTGCGTTCGAGTTCGTGGAAATTGTCGATGCGATACTTGGCTTTAGAGCCACGGGCCTGCGGCTGCCTTCTCATCCATTCCAGTTCGGTACGCAAAAGATTCCTGACTTTGGCCGTTTCAGCGTCAAAGTTGTCTTTGCGTTCCTGCCTTTTCTGCAGATAGAAGTCGTAGTTTCCTTTATAGGAATAGATTGTCCGGTCGTCGATCTCAATGATTTTGTTGCAGACATTATCGAGGAAATATCTGTCGTGTGTCACCATGATGAGAGCCATTCTCTGGCGGCTGAGGTAGTTCTCAAGCCATTCGATAATCTCAATGTCAAGGTGGTTGGTCGGTTCGTCAAGGAGAAGCAGATCGGGATTTCCCAAGAGTGAAGCTGCGAGAGCAACGCGCTTCACCTGTCCGCCGGACATCTGTCCGATGGTTTTTTCAATCTCCGGGACTCCGAGCTGTCCGAGCATTGCAGCGGCACGATCGCGATAAGTCCAGTCGTCGTCATCGCGGCACGGGAGCGACTCCAAATAGGCAATGGGCGTGAGAGAAGGATCGATATGGGGTGTCTGCTCAAGATATCCAACACGGAGTCCGGAGCGGAACACGATACTACCGCTGTCGCTTTCTTCCTTTCCGGCGAGAATCCTCATCAGGGTGCTCTTTCCGGTGCCGTTGCGTGCTATGATGCCGATTTTGTCGCCTTCATATACACCGAAAGTGACGTCGCCGAAAAGGAGTCTGTCGCCGTAAGATTTAGTCAGACCTTCTATCTGAACACAACTTACCATATCAGTCCGTATTCTACTGTTTCAGGGGTTAAAGGGAGGGAATCAGAGAGCAGCGACCGCCTCTATTTCGACTAAAGCCTGCTTGGGCAGCTCCCTCACAGCAAAGGCACAGCGTGCGGGGAAGGGGGCGTTGAAAAACTCTGCATAGACCTCGTTCATCGGGGCAAAAAGGCTCATGTCGGCCAGAAAAACAGTTGTCTTGACAACAGCGTCGAGAGAAAGACCGCGCTCAGCGAGAATAGCAGTCATGTTGGCGAGGCTCTGACGGGTCTGCTGCTTGATGTCGGCAGGCATAGTTCCGTCGGCGGGATTTATGGGCAATTGGCCGGATACATAGATGAATCCGTTGGCTTCAATAGCCTGACTGTAAGGACCGATAGCAGCTGGGGCGTCGGGAGTATTGATTGCTTTCTTCATAGTGAAAAATGATTGAATAAGAGTGTAGTTTTGTCATACAAAAATGGGAATAAAAAGCGAGAAATGCAATATATGAGGTTAAGATATGCGTCGATAGGGTTATAATGAGTTGACTATTAAGTCTTTGAGAAATGATTAGAGGTATAGACAAAAGCCCCGGGAGAAAATGAGTCACCGGTGGGTAGATATTGTGAAAAATGTTGTAACTTTGCCGTTATGGAACAAGAGAAAGATACCAGCGGGCAGAGTGAGCAGCCCAAAGAGGATGATGTACTTAGAATCACCCAGAAGGCTATCGATGCCCTTAAGACGGTGTACGATCCGGAGATACCGGTCAATATCTACGATTTGGGTCTGATATATAAGATAGATTATGATCCTTCAGACGGTACACTGCATGTGGATATGACCCTGACGGCGCCCAATTGCCCGGCGGCAGATTTCATCATGGAGGATGTACGGCAGAAACTCCTTGGAATCGAGGGTCCGAAGAGTGTGGATCTGCGTCTGGTTTTCGAGCCGGTTTGGGATAAAGACATGATGAGCGAAGAGGCCAAACTGGAGTTGGGCTTTCTATGAGCAGGGAGGGTATTGAAGGAACGTCGCAATACATATTTCCTGAGTGATCTGCATCTGGGTTCGCGCTGGTATGCTGACCCGCAAGCGGCAGAAAGGCGTGTCGTATCGTTTCTGGAATCGATAAAGGGGGATGCCAAGAGCATCTATTTTGTCGGGGATGTGCTGGATTACTGGTTTGAGTATCGGTATGTGGTGCCTCGTGGTTTCGTGCGATTTTTTGGTAAGATAGCAGAGCTATCGGATAGCGGTGTGGCTATAACATGGCTAAAGGGAAATCACGACATCTGGATATTTGATTATCTGCCAAAGGAGCTGGGTATCGAAGTCGTGTCGGGCTCACTTGTGAGAGATATAGACGGGAGGCGTTTCTTTATCGAGCATGGGGACGGAGTAGGGAGGCGTCCGGTTTCACTCCGGATATTGCGCAGTGTTTTCCACAACCGTTTCTGTCAATGGCTTTTCTCAGGTGTGCATCCGCGCTGGACAGTGCCGTTGGCCTACGGATGGAGTCGAAGTAACCGAGGGAGTCATCCCGCTCCGGCTCCCTATCTTGGGGTAGACAAGGAGCCTCTGATGTGTTTCGCGAAGGAATACCTCGCAAAGGAGGGGATCGATTATTTTGTATTCGGCCACAGACATCTACTCGTAATGGAGCGACTTGAAGCTGATGTATCGGAAAAGGGGAAGCGCGAGGCGTGGGCAGTGATTCTGGGCGAATGGATCGATAAGTGCAGTTATGCTGTGTATGACGGGGAGAGTCTGCGGCTATGTGTGTATCGTCCAAAAGAGAATTGAGACGGGAATTTATTGAGTCTCACGGTGTTCAACCGTAGATTTGCATTCAGGAAACCGGCAGATATAATTCTCCGTATTGAGGATTTGAGACATAAGAAAATTCCGTCGTCTCGACACATGTCTTATGCGGCAGGAGATCATCTACTCCGGGGGAAGTGAAGAGGAATGGTACGGTTTATTATTTTTGTGCCTTTTGTTTCGTCTAATTTTGTTAATTTTGCATCTACGAAATAGAAGGCAATCCATGAAAACAGATACGCTGAACGATATAAATACTCTACATTCGGATTTTGACAGGATGCATTTGTGGCATCCATATACGTCGACTCACGATCCGCTACCAACATATAGGGTTAAGGGCGCTGACGGGTGTGTGATTCATCTTGCGGACGGTACGGATCTCGTCGACGGTATGTCTTCATGGTGGTGCGTGATACACGGTTACAATCATCCGGTATTGAACGCAGCCTTGCATGAACAGATCGAGAAAATGAGTCACGTGATGTTCGGAGGGTTTACCCACGATCCTGCAATTGAGCTCGGGAAACTGCTTCTCGACATTCTGCCTCCCTCGATGAACCATATTTTTTATGCCGACAGTGGGTCTGTCGCTACAGAGGTCGCCATGAAGATGGCCGTGCAGGCGCAGGATAATCCCCGCCGTACAAATTTTGCTACCATCCGTACCGGTTATCATGGCGATACATGGAATGCTATGAGTGTTTGCGATCCTGTGACGGGGATGCACGGTGTGTTCGGATCGGCTTTACCTGTGAGATTCTTTGCTCCGTCGCCACGTTGCGGGTTCTATGATGAATGGGACCCGGAGGATTTCAATCCTATGCGGAGACTGATAGAGGAGTTTCATGAGGATCTGGCGGGAGTGATACTTGAACCGGTAGTGCAGGGTGCAGGTGGAATGAGGTTCTACCATCCACAGTATCTGCGGGAGTTGAGAAAAATTTGTGACGAGTATGGAATCCTGCTCATATTCGATGAAATAGCAACAGGATTCGGCAGAACCGGCAAGCTTTTCGCATGGGAGCATGCCGGAGTTGAACCGGACATAATGTGTATCGGAAAGTCCCTCACCGGAGGTTACATGACGTTCAGTGCTGTAGCAGCAAGAGAAAAGGTTGCGGATATGATATCCTCCGGCTGTGCCGGCGTTATGATGCATGGTCCGACTTTCATGGCGAATCCGCTGGCGTGTTCAGTGGCTCTTGCTTCTACACGACTTCTCTTATCGCAGGACTGGCAGAAGCGCGTAATGCATATTGAGAAGCGGATGAGGGAGTTGCTCGAGCCGGCGCGTTCTTTACGATGTGTAAAAGATGTGCGTGTACTGGGAGGAATCGGCGTTATTGAGCTTTATAGCAGTATAGATAATCTTGGAGAGTTTCAGAAATTGTGTGTTGAGAAGGGTGTATGGATCCGACCTTTCGGACATAATGCTTATATCATGCCCCCTTATATGGCTGTCACTGACGGGCAGCTCGAGAAATTGTCTTCAGCATTAATAGAAATCGTCACAACCCTATATGAATCACCTGCTGACTGATTACAAGGTTATTCTGGAGGGTCTTGCTTCAGAGGGAAGATTGCGCACACTACGCCATGAGCATGATCCGGGGCTTCTCGACTGTACGTCGAATGACTATATGGCCATCGGTTCGGACGAAGAGTTGCGAAGAGAGTTTTTTGAGTCTCTGAATCCGGTTGACTCTCTCCCCGGCAGTTGCGCTTCGCGTTTGCTGTATACATCTGTTGATCGCTACGCTGAGCTGGAGGATTTGCTTGGTTCACTATATGGGAGGGAAGTCCTGCTATATAATTCAGGGTATCACTGCAATGTGGGGTTGGTAAGTGCTTTGGCGATAAAGGATACTCTTATTGTCTCAGACAAACTGGTGCATGCTTCTATTATAGACGGGATACGTCTCAGCCGGATGCCATTCAGACGTTTTGCGCATAATGACATTGTAGCTCTTGAGGAAGTTTTAGCAAAAGAAGGAAGAAATTACAGACGTGTTATGGTCGTCGTCGAAAGTGTCTACAGCATGGACGGTGATTTTGCGCCTTTGAAGGAGCTTGTAGAGCTTAAGAAGGCGTATGGTAATGTGATGCTCTATGTCGACGAGGCTCATGGATTCGGCGTTTTGGGCGATCAGGGACTTGGTTTGGCTGAGGAAACAGGCGTGGTGAATGAGATTGACATTTTAGTGGGCACTTTAAGTAAGGCTGCTGCTTCTGTTGGAGCATTTGCCGTTGTCGGGGACGTACTCAAGCGATATCTGACAAACATGTCGCGTCCTCTGATCTTTTCTACTGCAATTCCTCCTATGAGTGTCCAATGGTCTATGTTCACTGTACGTCGATTGATCGAAATGAGAGCAGAAAGGATCAGATTAAAGAGGATAGGGGAGGTGATTTCGTCGTACGTGGCAGGTGTTTCGGGTAAAGGTGTTGTACATTCCTCTCCAATAATTCCGTTGATGATAGGAGGAAACGAACGGACAATTCTTGCCGCTGAAATAATGAGACGTCACGGTGTGCTCGCTCTTCCTATCCGCCGTCCAACGGTAGCAGAAGGGACAGAAAGGGTGCGTTTGAGTCTGAATTGCTCCATGACTTCGGAGGAGATCAATCTAATCAAAGAGGCCGTGAGATATGTTGCGGAGGAGGTGACGGCATGAAGATAACTTTTCTTGGAGAAGGTAGCGGAACCGGCCGACTGTTGTTGATTGCCGCAGGATGGGGTACAGACAGCTCTTTCTATAAGGGAACAGGTATGTATGGTTGGGACACTGCGATAGTGACTCTGTCGGGTAGCGACGAAAATGCTCGGGAAATCGTGGATGCTGTTTCGCATTACAAAACTATTTATTTATACGCATGGTCGCTTGGGGTGGCTATGGGCGAGGTTCTCTTCAATGCAGGATTGCGGCCCACGGCTTCATTTGCGGTGGCCGGTACAGCCTCTCCTGTATCGGATTCCGAAGGAATTCCGGAAGATATTTATCGAAGTACCTGTGAGCAGTTGACGGAAAGGAGTCTTTATAAGTTCAGATGCAGAATGTGTGGTGGTTCTTCGGTATTTAGAACGATGGCAGATAAGTTTGTTGGTGAAGAAACAAATGATATAGCTATTTTGCAACGTGACCTTGAGACAACCCGGAATCGACAGAGCAAAGAATCGTTGCAATGGACCCGTGCATTCGTCTGTAAACGTGATGCCATTTTCCCACCGGAGGCTCAGACAAGGCATTGGCGGAGAAGAGAAGTTCCAATTAAATTTCTTGATTCTCCACATTTTGTAGTTATGCAGGAGATCGTGGACTACACTGTCGTCAATCTTCCTCGTACTACGAACCTGTTCCGCCGGAGTGCACTGACATATAGCAGTAATGCACATGCGCAACGGACAATTGCGCGTCGTCTGGCCAGCCTTGTATCGGAAGCATACGGCAAAGATAGCGTTAATACATTTCTCGAGATCGGATGCGGAACGGGTGAGCTTTCCTTCGCACTTGGAGACCGGTTGAGAATAAAGGATGCAACCTTTATAGACCTGTGTGAATGCGAATTGTTCGGTATAGCTGAGGAGGAGACATATCTCGAAGGTGATGCCGAGCTTTTGGTGGAAAGGATGCCGGATAGCTCATACGATATGATTTGTTCCTCATCTGCGATTCAATGGTTTAGCGATACATGTCGGTTTATCGGAAACTGTAAACGGCTTCTTTCTCCGGGCGGCATCCTTGCTCTCTCAACTTTTACTCAGGGCAATCTATACGAGCTTGATTCACTCCGGGACACAACTTTGGGTTATCTGAGTGAAGAGCGTATAAAAGCGATAATGGGTGAATTCTTCAAGTACGTCTACATGGAGGTGGGTATAGAACAATTGCTTTTCCCGTCTGCAAATCATCTATTGCGCCATCTGAAACTAACAGGAGTTACTGCTTCTACGTCTAAGAATCTTAGCCCTACACAGTTACGATTCATGATGAAAAATCTTCCCGTCGATTCAGAGAGGAATTATACACTTACTTTCCGGCCTGTTTACATAATTGCAAAAGATTGAGTCGAGAGAATCTAAGTGACTCCGGTCTAATTTTGCAAAAAATTACTAACTTTGCATATCGGATATGGCAACTAAGGACATAGGTATATTTAAGACACATCACATCAGTATCGACAAGCATGAGCTTGCCGGTCTCCCATGTATGTCTTATATTGGCGAGGCGGTTGTCATAGACAAGGAGGAGGATGTAGACAAAGCTGTAGATATGCTTGAGACCGCAGACATCTTAGGATTTGATACAGAAACCAAGCCTTCATTTCGTAAGGGGGTCACACATTTTGTTTCTCTTCTACAGTTGTCAACGATGGAACGCTGCTATCTTTTCCGGTTGAATAAGATAGGGCTTCATCCTCGTCTTGTCAGCCTTTTGGAGAATCCCGGGTTATTAAAGGTAGGTCTTTCCCTTCATGACGATTTTCATAATCTTATGAAGCTCCGTTCAATTACTCCTGATGGTTTCATTGATCTTCAGCAATATGTGAAGGATTTTCATATTGCGGACAACAGCCTCACGCGAATCCATGCCATCCTTTTTGGCAGACGTATTTCCAAAGGACAGAGGCTGAGTAATTGGGAGGCTGCGTCGTTGACAATTCCGCAAATTAACTACGCGGCACTTGATGCGTTATCTTGCATACGAATCTATGAGTATCTCTCCTCAGGAGCGTTTAATCCATTGGAAAGTCCCTATCTTGTTGAGATACCAGAGCAGATTCCGTCTTCACCCGAAGCGTGATCTGATGAACGGGATTTTAGATATTTCAGTTCAGGGTTCCAAAATCGTTTCAGGCATTATCACGAAGTGAGTTGAAGGAATAAATTCCTTGATCCAATCGCGCAGATACTTTACGGTATCCGTACTGATGATCTTATCTTTATCGAAGTAGGGATTGTAAACGACCGCATATATCTGAATATTTTTTGCCCTAAGGATTTCCAGAGTTAGCAGTGAATGGTTGATAGAGCCTAAAGTGCCGTTTGTGACGACAATTACCGGGAGATTATGCTCCATAATATAGTCGAGTGTCGTGTAGCGATGCTTTAGCGGAACAAGGAGTCCTCCCGCACCCTCAATTAATACATGGCGATATTCGGAGCCAAGACGCCGTGTAGAGTCAGCGGCTACAGAGAAATCAACATCTACGTTGTCAATACGGGCAGCCAGTTCCGGCGATGCAGGGTAGGAGAGGATGATAGGAGCGGTAGTATGATCGAGGTCTCTTGGAAGCAGACCGATACCCATTATTCGCCGATGTGTCTCAATATCTTCACTCATATCGATATTACCGGTCTGGATAAGTTTCTGCGTAATGACAGCCGATCGTGGGTCTGAAGGGTTGCACATTGCGTTCTCTTGCAATTCACGTGCGATCCATCCGGTAGCAATGCTTTTTCCGACATCGGTTCCTATACCTGTTACAAGTATCTCCTGAGGCATTTCGGTAAAGAAGCTTTTCATATCTCTTTATTTAGGGAGACCCCATCCGACAGAGGATGAGGTCTCATAACATGTTATTAAAATAGTGTCTATAAATCTTGAAGGGGGATTACCAAGCGAACATGGGGTACTCGTTCATCATTTCGTTGACCTCCTGACGCACAGCTGAGATCTCGGCTTCATTATCCGCGTTGGTGAGGACACGGTCGATGAGATCTACAATTACATACATGAGATCTTCTTTTGCTCCACGGGTTGTAATGGCAGCTGTGCCGAATCGCAATCCAGATGTGAGGAAAGGACTGCGGGTATCGTAAGGCACCATGTTCTTGTTAGCTGTAATATCCGCTTCGACAAGTACTCGCTCGGCTTTTTTTCCACTCATTTCCGGGAATTTCGTGCGAAGGTCCACCAGCATACAATGGTTATCGGTTCCGTCAGAGATCACCTTGTAACCTTTGTCTACAAGTGCTTGAGCCATGGCGGCCGCGTTTTTCTTCACTTGAAGTGCATACTCTCTCCACTCGGGTTGCAGACATTCGCCGAAAGCAACAGCTTTGGCTGCTATTACATGCTCAAGCGGGCCACCTTGTACACCGGGAAATACAGCGCTGTCAAGTAGGGCAGACATTTTTTTGATCTCACCCTTGGGGGTCTTTTTCCCCCATGGGTTATCGAAATCTTTACCCATCAGAATTATTCCTCCACGGGGTCCGCGAAGGGTTTTATGGGTGGTAGACGTGACGATATGAGCGAATTTTACAGGGTTGGCAAGAAGGCCTGCAGCGATGAGTCCGGCGGGATGCGCCATATCGACCATAAAGATAGCACCGATTTCATCTGCGAGTGTACGGATACGTGCGTAATCCCATTCCCGGCTGTAGGCACTTGCGCCTGCAATGATGAGTTTCGGTTTTTCAGCGCGAGCTTTAGCTTCCATTTCCTCGTAGTTCACCCGGCCTGTCTCCTTGTCAACAGTATAGCTGATAGGGTTGAAGACGAGTCCTGAGAAGTTAACGGGACTTCCATGGCTGAGATGGCCACCATGACTGAGATCCATCCCCATGAATGTATCGCCGGGTTGCAGACATGCCATGAATACTGCCATGTTAGCTTGAGCGCCACTGTGAGGCTGCACGTTGGCATATTCGGCGTCAAAAAGTTTTTTCACTCTTTCGCGAGCGAGCTCCTCAACTTTGTCAACTTCCTGACAACCACCGTAATACCGGTGAGCCGGATAACCTTCTGCATATTTATTGGTCAGGCATGATCCCATAGCGTGCATGACTTCGTCACTGACGAAATTTTCACTTGCGATGAGCTCAATACCGCGACGTTGACGCAAATGTTCTCGGTCTATAAGGTTGAAAACTTCAATGTCTCTCTGCATAGCTGTGTTGTTTTATGGTGTTAGGATTTAATGAGCATGATAAATTGGAAGATCCTATCCTCCGAAGTTGTCATAATGTATGTTTTCGTCCTCTACACCGAGCGAATGGAGCATTTTGTTGACAGCATTGCTCATTGGGCCGGGACCACACATGTAATATTCTATATCTTCGGGTGCATCATGATCTTTGAGGTACTTGTCGTACATCACCTGATGAACAAATCCGGGCGTATATTCCACTCCTGCTTTATCCGCAGCCGGATCCGGACGGTCAAGTGCAAGATAGAATTTGAAATTGGGGAATTCTTTTTCTAACCGGAGAAAATCTTCAAGATAGAACACTTCGTTGAGTGCCCTTGCACCATAGAAATAGCTCATCTTGCGATCCGTTGTGCGAAGAGTCTCAAGCATGTGCATGATTTGGGCTCTCAAAGGCGCCATGCCGGCTCCTCCACCAACCCATATCATTTCGTTTTTTGAATCGAAAATAGGATGAAAATCGCCGTAAGGGCCACTCATCTTTACTTTGTCTCCGGGTTTCAGGGTGAAGATATAGGATGATGCTATACCCGGACTCACCGGCTGGAAGCCGACCTGCGGTTTCGGTTTGAAAGGTGGAGTGGCAATACGCACGGTAAGCATGATACGATCTCCTTCAGCCGGATAGTTCGCCATCGAATATGCCCTGACTGTCTCTTCTGTATTTTTGCATTTAAGGGTGAAAAGTCCGAATTTCTCCCATGCCGGAAGATATTCTTCTCCAATAAGTGATTTGTCAATGTCCTTATCATAGTCCATTGAATACTTCGGAATACGTATCTGTGCGTATGATCCGGGAATAAAGTTCATGTGTTCTCCTTCCGGGAGCTTTACTATAAACTCTTTGATGAAGGTTGCGACGTTCTTGTTCGAGATCACTTCACATTCCCATTCCTTGACATCGAGAGCAGACTCGGAAACCTTGATTTCCATGTCGTTCTTTACTTTTACCTGACAGCCGAGACGCCAGTTGTCTTTTATCTCCTTGCGTGTGAAGTGGACTGCCTCAGTAGGAAGCATCTCGCCTCCTCCTGCCACAACCTGACACTTGCACTGGCCGCAGCTTCCTTTCCCACCGCATGCCGAAGAAAGATGTATCCCATTATCAGCAAGGGTATTGAGAAGAGTTTTTCCGGCAGGTGTGACTATGTCTTTTGTGCCGTTGATTGTGATGGTGACATCTCCCGAAGCAACGAGAAAATGTTTGGCAACAAGAAGCACCAGCACAAGTACAAAAACAATTATTCCGAATATTATGGCCGCTACAAGAAGTTGTTGAGGACTGATTGCGGCAAGAAGGTTTATGGATATCAACGTTGTTGTCATTGTTTGATAATATACTGAAGAGTAGGGGAGATGTCTGTCAGATCTTTATTCCGAGGAAGCTCATGAAGGCTATACCCATGAGACCGGTGATGATAAATGTAATTCCTACACCGCGTAAGGGTTTAGGAATCTGAGAATAAGTCAGACGTTCGCGAATGGCTGCAAGGCAAGCGATGGCCAAAAGCCATCCGATACCGCTTCCGGCGCCGTAGACGGTGGCTGACCATGCGTTGGTGAAGTCGCGTTGCTGCATGAACAGTACGGCTCCGAGGATGGCGCAGTTCACTGCTATAAGAGGGAGGAATATACCCAGTGAATTATAGAGTGACGGTGAATACTTCTCGATGAACATCTCAAGAAGTTGTACGAGGGATGCTATGACCGCGATAAACATTATCAGACCTAAGAAACTCAAGTCTGTCTGCGCGTACTCTTCTCCAAGCCAAGACAACGATCCGGGCAGAAGAATATACTGATTGATACACCAAGTCACGGGAAGGGCGATTATAAGGACAAAGGTCACGGCCACTCCCAGACCGAAAGCTGTCTTCACATTCTTCGATACAGCCAGATAGGAACACATACCGAGGAAGTAGGCGAAGATCATATTGTCGATAAATATCGAACGTATGAATAGATTAAGATTATCCATTGTAGCTTATATGGCGTTTAAGGAATGTTATTTTTTATTTCTGGTATGTCTTAGTCTTTTTCCTGAAGGTCTTTGTTAATACTGCGGTGAACCCAGATAATGCATCCAACTGTCACGAGTGCCATGGGGGGTAGAATCATCAGACCATTGTTCATATATCCGGCAGCATACCAGCTTTGGGGAACAACTGTGAGACCGAAAAGGGTTCCGGAACCGAGTAATTCACGGAAGAAAGCAACAATGACGAGTATGATTCCGTAGCCAAGTCCGTTGCCGATGCCGTCAAGGAAGGACGGCCAAGGACGGTTGTTCAACGCAAACGCTTCGAGACGTCCCATCAGGATACAGTTGGTGATGATCAGACCGATGAACACACTGAGCTGCTTGCTGACGTCGTAAGCATAGGCTTTAAGCACCTGATCCACTATGACCACTAAGGCAGCCACTACGACGAGTTGCACTATAATACGTATGGAGGATGGGATACTTTTGCGCATAAGGGAGATGATAACATTGGCACATGCAAGTACGCATATCACGGAGATAGCCATGACACATGCAGGCTCCAACTTGGCTGTAACCGCAAGGGCGGAACAAATACCGAGTATCTGAACTATCACAGGATTGTCTTTCGACAACGGATTGATGAACGTCAGACGGTTGGCTTTGGAGAATATATTGTTGAATACACCCATTTTTGATATAGCTTATTTGTAATTTCGAGGTATAAAATAATAAACCGTGCTTTATTTTACGGATATGTCTTATGATTTTGATCTTAGAGACTCGAGGAATTTCTCGTAGGGCTTTAGTGAGTCTTTAAGCATTTTTCCTACACCTTGACTTGTGATTGTCGCTCCACTGATAGAATGGACGTAAGATCCTGTAGATGGTTCCTGTCCGGTCTTCACAACCGCTACAGACTCAAATTGATTGTGGTTAAAGACATTCTTACCCTTGAATTGGTTGCTGAATTCCGGTTTTTCAATCTCCGCTCCAAGACCGGGAGTCTCCCCCTGATGTGCGAAATAAGCACCGAAGATTGTATCGCCATTGGAATTGAAAGCCACGTAACCCCAGATTGGACCCCATAGCCCCTGACCGTAGACAGGGATGATATATTTTTTACCCTTCTGAGTGTCGCATACAAATACCGGGAGCTTGCGCTCATTTTCGTTTTTCTTAATCTCCTGCGATAGATTCAATGTTACTTCAAATGCGTTTTCCGGATTCTTGTCTGTGACGATACCGTCGTAGTTGACGATGAAAGCTTCCTTAACATGAGAAGAGTAGAGGTCGCTGATTTTTTCCCCCTCTTCGGGACTTATTAGGGCAGCCTTAAGAATCTGAGACTTTGTATCGTTGGCTATATTTTCCTGTTGAGTAGGCTTGAGAGCCTGATATACAGCTGAAAGAGCCAATCCTACCACAAGTACAAGTCCTACGGCATATATGATAGTATAACTGTTACTCTGTTTGTTCATTGTCACAAAGCGTATTGAAATAGGTATAACGTGATTTAGGCTGTGCGATTAAGGCGACGTTTGATATTGCTTCGTACGACACACCAGTCAATAAGCGATGCAAAGCAGTTCATCAGAAGAACGGCAAGCATAGCGCCTTCGGGATACCCCGTGTTGTAGCAGCGTATCAGTACTGCTATGACACCGATAAGGAATCCGTAGATGTATTTTCCCGTGTTGGTGCGACATGCTGTCACTGGATCTGTTGCCATGAATACAAGAGCAAAGGCAAGCCCACCGTAACAGAATTGCTGAATGGCAGGAATCATGGTGACAGGATATGTCGGAGATGCACAGGCATGGGCAAGGAGACCCATGAGGAAGGCTCCGATAAAGCCGGAAAGCATTATGCGCCAGCTTCCCATCCCGGTAAAGAGGAGAATCAATGCGCCGATACAGATGCAGAGAGTTGATGTTTCTCCCCAAGAACCGGGAATAAGTCCAAGAAATGCATCCCACCAGTCGAGGGGCTGACCGATAGCGTTCGTTATGTGAAAGCCGGTATCTGATGTTGCTGAAGAAAGCTGGCCAAGTGGAGTAGCACCGGTAAACCCGTCTACCGGAGCGCTCCCTCCTAATGATATGAATACCTTATCGCCACTCATCTTTGAGGGGTAAGCGAAGAATAGGAATGCACGTGTGACAAGAGCTACGTTAAAGATGTTGTAGCCCGTACCTCCGAAAATCTCCTTAGCGAAAATTACAGCGAAGGCTACGGATACAGCAAGCATCCACAAGGGCGTATCTACTGGACATATCATTGGTATCAGGAGTCCGGACACCAGAAATCCTTCCTGAATTTCATGACCTCGAAGCTGGGCGCTGATAAATTCAATTCCGAGACCGACTAGATACACTACAACAATCTGAGGAAGTACTTTCAGAAGTCCATAGAAGAAATTACTCCAGAGATTTGCATCTGTGATACCTGTGGCGAGCGAGTGTTGGTAACCGATATTATACATACCGAAAAGGCAACATGGAAGTAAAGCAAGAACCACGATACTCATGGTACGCTTCGAGTCGTTGCTGTCGTGAATATGTACTCCGCTACCGGATGTCTCGTTGGGAGTGTAGAGGAAAGTATAAAAGCCATCGAAGACGGAGTGAAGTTTCTGAAAACGTCCTCCTTTTTCGAAATGTGGCTTTAGCTTGTCTAATTTCCGTTTAAATGCTTTCACGTTTGTCTGTGAATATATAGATTATGAATTTGTAGTGCTTAATATTACTCATCTAAGGAGTTTACTCCGCTGAAAATGATTCTGCTTGGTTGAGTGTCATTCAACTTCGTCATGAAGGAATTTTAATCCTTCCCGCACGATTTTCTGTAATTCAATTTTTGAGGTATCCACAAATTCCGGAAGTGCGAAATCTTCGGGAGCCACTTCGTAGATACCAAGCTGTTCCATCTTGTCGATGTCCTTAGCCATAATAGCTTTTACAAGAAATTCCGGGTATATGTCAAATGGGAATACTTTGTCGTATTCTCCACTCATGATCATGGCTCTGCGACCACCTTTGACACGGGCATCAAAGTCAAAGGGCCGTTTGAGTCCACGAAGAAATGCAGGGAAAGAATGTTTAACACTGAATTTGGTGGGATTCATAGAGGCCCAGCCCATAAATTCATCGGTTTTGTCTCCTTCCCGGATGATGGTAATCTGGCGGTAAGGCCAGCGCAGGAAGTCATTTTCTATTCGGCTTCTCCATCCTGTCAGTACGTTGCCCGAGATCACGCGGTCGTCCTCAGCATCAGCAATATGGCCTTCAAGAAGAGTTGACAGTTTGGCGCCTATTACTGTCGATACGACAGTGGGATCGACGGCTTCAGCGCCTGTGATGGCCACTTCAGCTTCCATATCGAGTTCCTTATCCTCGAAAAGAGTGCCTATTCGCACAACAAGACGTGCATCCAACGCCCATACAACTTCTTTTTTGTTGACAGGTTTTATATTCGCTATCTGCACGCCAACGTTACCGGCCGGATGAGGTCCTACAAATTCGTATACCCGGGCAGCGTCAGTGTTGATGTTGCTATCCGGATTAACTCCGAGAAATACGTTGCCATCGGTGAGTTTTGCGAGTACCTTGATTCCTGCCAGCAATTTACCACGCATAGCCGGAGTGATCATTGGAGCAGCCAGTGGGGCAGAATCGAAAGCTGTGATGAAAATATCACGTGGTGCAACTTCCGGATCCGGGACATAATCGTAGGGACGTTGACGCATCATGGCCCACAGTCCGCTGTCACAGAGAGTCTTGACAATGGCTGCTTTGTCGCTTGTGTTCACAGACGGAGACGTTCCGATTTGCTCTGATTCCGCATTGGTTACGACAATGGCTTCGATTTTTCGTCGTTCTCCTCTGATTACTTTTTCTACCACGCCATTGATTGGGGAGACAATAGAAATCCCCTTGCCATTTTTATCGGTAAGAAGCGGAGAACCTTTGCAGACTTTCTCTCCTTCCTTGACAAGCAGGCGCCATTTCCAGCCCGGAAAATCATCTGGAACAATACCGATTGTATTTGTAACTGTGTCTTTTGCAGTGCCTTCAGCTTCTCCTTTTAGCTTGAGGTCAAGGCCTTTGCTTATTTTGATCGTTTCCGACATAGTCAGTGAGTGTAGAAATGTTTACAAATGCAAAATTAAGAAAAAAAGAGCAGCTACACAAATAGCTGCTCTTTTTTATTTAAGTCG
>CAYPBS010000029.1:0-21244 GCA_964409015.1 uncultured Sangeribacter sp. | reverse complement strand
TAAGTTAAATTTGTGCAGTTGAAACTTATGCTTCAGGCCTAATACGGTTATCCGTTTAATAATCAGAAATTTACAACTAATTCCTATATCTGATTCGTAACAGAATCTACTAACCAAAAATCATTGATATGGCAAAACACCATTTTCTTAGGTATTTAGTACCTGCAATGTTGGGGAGTGTGGGACTTCTGTCGCCCCCCACATTGGCTGCTCAGAACGCAGCTGTCGAGAATCTGCCGGAACATTCTACCGAGTGGTCCGGACACTCTTCAAGACCTCAGTCCAATGTTTATGAGCTGGCTTCCCCTTCACAGGAAAATTCCGGAAGCTTGCAGCTTGGTGGACGATTGCTGCAAGATGTGTATGGCAATCGTCCTTTGCCTCAGACAAAGCTTCCGGCCGGTAACTTTACCTCTACATCGGGAAAGGAATTCGGTCCTGCTTTAGTAGCTAAGTCGAAAGTGGCCTACGCAGGTGTGCTGTTTGAAGGTTCAATCGGCACTACACCCCGCATGTACATTGGTAAATTCTCTCTCCTGAACGCTCCCGAAGGTGATCTTGAAAGGGCTGTTCAATACACGAGCAACAATATTAACGGTTGCTTCAATGTTGCCAACAACTATATTGTAAATAATGTGAGTGGCAATCAGCAGTTCACAAGTATTTGGGGTGTGTACTGGTATATGTATAACGCCAATACATGGATGTCATGGGGAAGTGTCAGCCCCGGAGCTTCCAATGCATACATCATGTATGATACGGCTTTTGATCCGACAACTACAGATGTAGTGTACGGTTGGATGGGTAAGCTTCCCGGTAATAATGAGACAATCGGTTGGTATAAACTCGATATGAATACTCCGAGCTTTACGCTTATCTCTCAACCACAGATCGAGGTTCGTGGAGTAGCTGCATCGACAACCGGCCAATATTACGCTATCGCTTCCGACGGTAAGGTTTACACTGTCGACAAAACAACAGGTGTGTTTACCGAATTAGGCAATAGTGGTGCCGTATCAACCTATCGTACCACTGCTGCCTACGACCAGCTTTCTGATATGATATATTATGTTACGGTGAACGACGAGGGTTCGTCCTTATATTGCATTGACCCTAAGACCGGTGCCGGTAAGAAGGTCTATGATTTCCCACAGCTGTTGCAGCTTACAAATCTATACTTTGGTCCGCGTGAGGCTCCTGACGGCGCACCGGCTGTTCCTGAAAATGTAACCGTAAACTTTAAGCCTGATGCCCTCAGTGGTGCAATCGAGTTTGACGTGCCTGAATTGACATACGACGATGAGCAAGGCGATGGCCGTGTAAAATACACGGTGCGACTGCAATGGACTGTAGATGAGTATACCGGCGAAACAACTTACGAAGATTACACCGGCTCTACTACATACGGTAGCCACGTAGCTGAATACATCACTCTTCCTGAGGCTAAGAAGTACACGATTACAGTACGTTGTTCCAACGAGGTCGGTGACGGTCCTTGGACACAGAGCGTAATAAAATATATCGGTCCCGACCAACCCAATACCCCGTACAGTTTCAAGGGTGTATACGAAGACGGAAAGTGGAAACTCTCATGGGACGCTCACTCGGCTACGGGTGTATACGGTGGAGACATAGATCCTGATGCAGTGAAATATGTTCTCACCTTTATGCCTGAAGGTCGTCAGGTAATTACCGAGGGCGGTGCTACATCTTATGAGGAAGATATGCCTGAACCCGATGAATACAGTCAATATTACTGGACATGTCAGGCCAAAACCGACTATGCTGTTGCTTCCAATATCCGCTCAACCTCTAAGGTCGGTCTGGGCAAGATCTATCCTTATTGGGCAGAGGATTTCTCCTCTTATACTTCTTCCACTAAAGCCGACGCCTTGGCCGGATATACCGTTGTGGATTTTGCCGAAAAGCAGAGCGACTGGAGCTGGGTATCTCCCAATTGGATAAACCACGCCTATTATCGTGGCTACGATGCAGACAGTTATTTTGTATTGCCTAAGATATACTTATATGGCGGCCGCTACTACACATTCAACTTCAATGTGGGTAAATATGGTACAGCATACGGCAATCCTCAGTTCCGTGTAGTTATGGGTTCGGATCTTACTAAGGAAGGTCTGAACGAGACTGTTCTCCTCGATAAAACTACCGCTACTACTGTAGCCGGTTATGAGAATCGTGGTGAAACAGGAGATAAATATTCTGTGACTTTCATGCCCGAGAAGGATGGAGTTTACTACATCGCTTTCCACCATTGCAACGAATATCTCAATGTGTCGGGAAATGCCGGACTCTACAATATGAGGGTTAGCAATCTGGAGATAACGTCTCCGATTATTCCCAACGCTCCCGAACAGGTTAAGAATCTTGTTGCCGAAGCTGATGTTGACGGTGGTCAGAAGGTTACCGTGTCTTTCACCTGTCCCCGTGCTAACATGTCGGGAACAGCTCTTATCGGTATGACACGTGCTGAGATTAAACGTGGAGACATAATGATTGCAGATGTTCCTCTGACCGGAAGTACCTTTAAATGGATTGATACGGATCCCGCTATGGGAACCAATACCTATACCGTTACTCCTTACAACAACGACGGTGCCGGTAATCCTCTTACCACAAGCTGCTTCGTAGGCATGGCTGCTCCCGGAGACGTCGCTGAGCTTGTAGCTGTTGAAACAGAGAAGAAAGGTACAGTCGAGCTTACATGGACTCCCGTAACTAAGGATATCAACGGAAAGAACCTTAAGGATGTGCGTTACGCCATTGTGCGGAATCTTGGTGGAAACAATGAAATCATTACTCAGGATCTGACAACTTGCGAGTACACTGATCGTGTCACTAAGGGTGAGCAGATTCAGGCTGTTTACGGTGTAAAAGCTATTACTCCGGAAGGAATCAGTGAAAATTGGGCCGCTTCCAAGACACTGCTGCTTGGTAACGCATACGAGACCCCTTACATTGAAAGTCTGGACGGTGGTGAGCTTTCGACACTGCTGATTGCGGAGACTTCCAACACCTACGGTCGCTGGGAGCTGTTCTACGATACCGACTTCAGCGATCTTAAGTCGGTTGATCACGATAACGGATTCCTCGGATTCTATTCTCAGGTATCAGGCTCGCAGGGTGCGCTTACAACCGGTCGTATCAAGATTCCGAAGGAGCTTGATAATCCCGTATTCTCCTTCTATTTCTTCCTCATGCCGAATGGAACCAATAATATTCAGGTTCTCATACGTACTGACGACAATCCTACCTACGAGTATCTCGCCTCTTTCACAGCCGGAGATACACGGAAAGGATGGCAGGTGGCAGCTGTAGATATGACTCCTTATCTTGGACGCACTGTACAGTTGACGCTTGTTGCGACAACAGTGTCACACACATACACCCTGTTCGATAGACTTGAGGTACACAGTATGCCTGATACGGACATAAATAATGTTACCATTTCTTCAGTTGCAAAAGCTGAACTCAACAGTGAGGTTGAAGTAAAGGTAGGCTATATGAATGCCTCTTTGAAGCCTGCTGAAGACTATAAGGTTCTTATCCTTCGCGACGGCGAACAGATCGCCGAGATTCCCGGTGAATCTGTTGGTATCTGCGAACGTGCTTTGGTTTCGTATACAGATGTTATCCCTCAGACCGCAGGTGATACTGTGAAGTATGAGGCGATAGTTGAAATTGACGGAGACGCCAATGAATCTGACAATAAGACAAACGAAGCAGCTATCGTGACTGTTATCAAGCCGGAGCTTCCTACAGCTTCCGAACTTGTAGGTATGCGCAACTCAGAATCTGAGATTGAACTCAGCTGGGAAGAACCTGACATGAACAAGCGTCCGTTGGAAACTGTTACCGAAGGATTTGAAGGTCTCAAAACGGGTGATACTGAAGTCGATGGATGGCTTAATCTTGACCGGGACGGACGTTCTGTCGGATTCGGAGGTTCTTCCAACATAGAATTCCCTGAACTTGAAAACCGAGTAAGTGCCGCGCCTTGGCTTGCTGTCAATACTACTGAGAATAATTGTGACGCTGCCCATAACGGAGACGTATTCATGGGTGCTTGCTATCTTGTAGACAAGAGTACAAACGACGATTGGCTCATCTCTCCCGAACTTTCCGGAGCAGCACAGACCATTAGTGTTTGGGCTCGTTCATACACCAATTTCTATGGCGGTGATCGTATCGAGATTCTCTATTCTACCACAGGTCGTGAAGTCACAAACTTCGTTTCCGCATTTGAGTATCCTTACGTTCCTACATCTTGGACAGAATGTAAAGTTGAACTCCCGGAAGGTGCCAAGTATTTTGCTATACGATGCACCTCGATCTATCAGATCATGCTTTGTGTGGACGATGTGACCTACAGTCCTGCCGGAGCAACTTATCAGGATATGACTCTAAAAGGCTACAACCTCTGGCGCAATGGAGTAAAACTTAATGATACGCTTATTACTGATACTCATTATAAGGATACTGTTCCAACTAATGACGCTTACAACTATCATGTCACTGCTGTCTATGACAAAGGTGAATCGGCTGCCTCAAACAAAGAAACTGTTAACTCCTACAATGTCTCAGTTAATAGTGTAAGTCAGGATAATGCCATTGTGAATGTTGTCGACAGAACTATCCGTGTAAGCAATGCTACAGGTTTGTCTGTTGATATCTTCAGTGCTGACGGTAAGAACATCCACTCGGGCACTGGTGATGCTTCAGTGAGCGTTTCTCCCGGTGTTTATGTAGTAACTATCGGTAGTAAAGTTGTCAAAGTTATAGTAGGCTGAGACCTCTTATAATAATCTATTTACTTCTGGGACACGTCAAATGTAAAGGTTGACGTGTCCCTTTAATTTTGAGTTTTGAAATTTTTAAAGTCAATGCAGAAATATCATATTTTATAATTATCTTTGCATCACACTATCCGGCTGCTGTACGCAGTTAGTTTTATAGTAAAACCACAAACGAAATTAATATGATAAAAACCTTATTCTCCATGGGCACATTTCTCGCTGCGACTTCTTTTCTTTGCACATCTGTGCAAGCGGCAGAAACTGAAAATGCCGAGAAATTAATCGAAAAACCTAATGTCTCTGTAACGGACGGGAAACTTACTCCCGAGATTCTGGAGGCACTCGGCCGGATAAACGAAGCTGTCGCGTCTCCGGACGGAACTCTTATCGCTTTTACGCTTACCTACGAAGACATTCAGGAAAATCGCGGAAATTCCGAGATCTACACTGTGACTCCGGACGGCAAGAAGCTTACACGTCTTACTCATACTCCGGGTTCTGAGGCTAACATCTGCTGGCTTGACGGCGGTAAAACTATTGCCTTTCTCGGCAAAGGAAACAACGGTAAGCCGCAAATCTTTCTTATGAACTCTGACGGTTCCGATCAGCGTCAGGTTTCAGATGTCGTCTCCGGTGTGGACTGCTTCCGTTTTTCTCCCGATGGATCAAGGGTGGTATACGCCACTCAGGTAGAATACCTTGACAAAGACAAAGAGCTTTTTAAGGATCTTCCGAAGACTACGGGAAGACTTGTTGACGATCTGATGTATAAGCATTGGGATGAGTGGGTGACTACGATTCCGCATCCTTTTGTTTCCGACTTCGATGGAAAGACTCTTGCCAATGCACGTGACGTCTTGAACAATGAACCATACGAATCGCCTATGAAGCCATTTGGTGGTGCAGAATCTTTTGCATGGACATCTGACGGGAAAAAACTTATCTACACATGTCGCAAGAAATCAGGTATGGCCTATGCTTTTTCCACTGATTCCAACCTCTATCTATATGATATTGAGTCAGGTGAAAGTCGGAATCTCACCCAATACACCGGTGAAGGTTACGACACCGACCCGGTCGTTTCTCCTGACGGAAAGTATCTTGCATGGCTCAGTATGGCTACTCCGAAGTATGAAAGCGACCAGAAACGTGTGATGGTCATGGATCTGACAACAGGAGATATCCGTAATCTAACCGGAGAAGCGGGCTGGGACTACAGTGCTGAACAGTTGGCTTGGGCTCATGACAGTAAGTCGCTGTATCTGAATGCCGCCTATCAAGGTACACAGCCCATCTTTAAAGTTGCATTGAAGAGCCCCAAATTCGAGATTGTGGCTGAAGGCTTATGGGACTATGTCAATGTTCAGGCACTTGCTAAGGGCAAGGTTCTCGCTCTTAGGCACTCGATGAGTCGTCCTAATGAAATTTGTATAACCGATTCCAAAGGGAACACGACCGACATTACCTACGTTAATGCCGACATATTCTCTCAGTTAAAAACTGCAAAAGTTGAAAAGCGTCTCATTCCTACCACTGACGGTAAAGAAATGACTACTTGGGTTGTTTTCCCTCCTGATTTTGATCCTGATAAGAAATATCCGGCTCTGCTGTATTGCCAAGGTGGTCCTCAACAGGCCGTAAGTCAATTCTGGAGTTACAGGTGGAACATGCAGATAATGGCCGCCAACGGCTATATCGTAATATGTCCCAATCGCCGTGGACTCCCCGGATTCGGAACAGAATGGAACCATCAGATCTCAAAAGATTACGGTGGCCAGAATATGAAGGATTACTTCTCTGCTGTAGACGAGATGAGCAAGGAAGCGTACATTGACAAAGATCATATCGGTGCAATCGGAGCAAGCTATGGCGGATTCTCTGTCTATTGGCTCGCCGGACACCATAACAACAGGTTTGCAGCTCTCGTTGCTCACGCCGGTATTTTCAATATGGAGGCTCAATACCTTGAGACGGAGGAAATGTGGTTTGCTGACTATGATATGGGTGGAGCTCCTTGGGAGAAAGACAACGAAGTGGCTCAGCGCACATTCGCAAATTCACCTCATCATTTTGTTAACGACTGGACTTCTCCTATTCTCGTGACTGTCGGAGAACTGGATTACCGCATCCTTGCTTCTCAGGGAATGATGGCCTTTAATGCTGCCAAGATGCACGGACTTGAGGCCGAGATGCTCGTTTTCCCGGATGAGAATCACTGGATTCTTAAGCCCCAGAACGCTATTTTGTGGCAACGCGTTTTCTTCAATTTCCTTGATACTTACTTGCAACCGGAAAGCGCTCAGTATCAGAACCGAATCCACAAACGCAGGAAATGATTCCTGTATAACCTTATACCGACGAAGGGGATGAAATCCCTTCGTCGGACAAATCTTTTAACAGATCATTATTTCCTATCGAATACCATGCAGATCACATTATCCAATCAACTACCCCCCTATCCTGAGTTTGTAGAGGGAATCCGTCGTGCTCCGGATCGGGGGTACACTCTGACTCCTGAAAAGACAAAGACAGCACTCCGGAATGCCTTGAGGTACATTCCTGAAGAACTTCACTCTGAGCTCGCTCCCGAATTTCTTGAGGAGCTTCGTACGCGTGGCCGCATTTATGGTTACAGATTCCGCCCCGAAGGAGATTTAAAGGCAAAACCTGTTGACGAATATAAAGGACGTTGCCTTGCCGGTAAGGCATTTCAGGTCATGATAGACAACAATCTCAGTTTTGATATAGCTCTTTACCCATACGAACTTGTGACCTATGGCGAAACCGGGCAAGTGTGTCAGAATTGGATGCAATATCGTCTTATTAAGAAATATCTCGAGGAGTTGACAGAAGACCAGACACTTGTAGTTGAATCCGGCCATCCCCTCGGTTTCTTCCCATCGCGTCCGGAGGCTCCCCGGGTGATTATTACCAACGCCATGATGGTCGGTATGTTCGACAATGCCCGCGACTGGCATGAAGCGATGCAGATGGGAGTTGCAAATTACGGCCAGATGACGGCTGGAGGATGGATGTATATCGGTCCTCAGGGTATAGTGCATGGAACATTCAATACGCTGCTCAATGCAGGCCGACTTAAGCTTGGAGTGTCGCAGGATGACGATCTTCATGGACATATTTTTGTTTCCTCCGGACTCGGTGGAATGAGTGGTGCTCAGCCTAAAGCGGCCGAGATCGCTGGAGCGGTAGCCATTATTGCCGAAGTAGACGCCTCCAGAATCAAGACACGTCATGATCAGGGCTGGGTTTCCGAAGTGACGGACTCTATTCCTGAAGCTTTCAGAATGGCTGAAGAGGCAAAGCGTGCCGGAAAACCCTTGTCTATTGCTTATCACGGCAATATTGTGGATCTGCTCGAATATGCTGTCGAACACAATATCAGGATTGATCTTCTGTCGGATCAGACCTCTTGCCATGCAGTCTACGAAGGGGGATATTGTCCTGCCTCAATAAGTTTCGAAGAACGCACTTCTTTACTCCATGATGACCCTTCGAAATTCCGTGCACTTGTCGATGCATCATTAAAACGGCATTACAACGCTATCGAGGCTCTCGTCGCTAAGGGTACTTATTTCTTTGACTATGGCAATTCCTTCATGAAAGCCATTTATGATGCCGGAGTAAAGGAAATATCCCGTAATGGTGTGGATGAGAAGGATGGATTTATATGGCCTTCTTATGTGGAAGACATTATGGGGCCTATGCTTTTTGACTTCGGCTACGGTCCTTTCCGGTGGGTTTGTCTGTCGGGTAAGCATGAAGACCTGATCAAAACCGACCACGCTGCAATGGAATGTATCGACGTCAACCGCCGCGGACAGGATCGCGATAACTATAACTGGATTCGGGATGCAGAGAAAAACGCCCTCGTGGTAGGTACGCAGGCGCGAATCCTCTATCAGGATGCTTCCGGTCGTCTTGCCATTGCCCTGAAGTTTAACGACATGGTGCGTAAAGGCGAAGTCGGACCCATCATGCTTGGCCGTGACCACCATGACGTCAGCGGTACTGATTCCCCTTTCCGTGAGACTTCAAATATTAAGGACGGTTCCAACGTCATGGCAGATATGGCTGTACAATGTTTTGCTGGTAACTGTGCACGCGGAATGAGTCTGGTGGCCCTCCATAATGGAGGCGGTGTTGGCATCGGAAAGGCAATCAACGGTGGCTTCGGAATGGTGCTCGACGGTTCCGATCGTGTCGATGAGATCCTGCGCAAGGCAATGCTTTGGGATGTTCTCGGGGGTGTGGCGCGTAGGTCGTGGGCAAGAAACGAGAACGCAATGTCAACGATTTCCGAATGGAATAAAGACCATGCCGACGAAGGTTTCTGCATCACAGAGCCTTTCATCGCCTCTGACAAACTGATTGATTCACTTATCCCTTAAGACTCCTGTTCTTTTTTAACCATGAAACAGATTGTAGAATGTGTCCCTAACTTCTCTGAGGGGCGTGATATGAACGTGATTTCGGCCATAACTGCCGAGATTGAGAAAGATGGAGATGTTAAACTTTTGGATGTCGACCCCGGAGAGGCCACAAACCGGACTGTAGTCACTTTTGTCGGCGAACCCGCTCCCGTAATGGAAGCGGCACTCCGGGCCATGAAGAAAGCCTCCGAACTTATTGACATGCGCAAGCATCATGGCGCGCATCCTCGTATGGGAGCCACGGATGTTTGTCCTCTTATTCCTGTAAGCGGCATTACTTTGGAGGAGTGCGCCGTTCTGGCCCGAAAGCTTGCCGAGCGCGCTTCTGTGGAGCTCGGGATTCCGACCTATTGCTACGAAGCTGCCGCTTTAGTCCCGGAACGTAAGAATCTTGCCGTATGTCGTGAGGGTGAATATGAAGCTTTGCCGGAAAAGATGAACAATCCGGATAAGGCTCCCGATTTTGGGCGTCGTCCTTATGACGAGAACGTTGCACGTACCGGTGCTACGGCAGTTGGAGCCCGCGACTTCCTGATTGCAGTGAATTTCAACCTCAATACCACCTCCACCCGACGCGCGAATGCTATCGCTTTCGATGTCCGGGAAAAAGGACGTCCCAAACGGGAAGGTGGTAAGGTTACGGGCAAACCTCTGAAAGATGCTGACGGAAATGTAATCATGATTCCCGGAACTCTTAAAGGTACTAAGGCCATAGGATGGTACATAGATGAGTATGGGATTGCACAGGTTTCCATGAATATAACGGATATGTCCCGTACACCTCTTCACGTAGCTTTCGATGAGGTGAGCCGGGCTGCCGCTGCTCGCGGTTTGAGAGTTACCGGTACGGAAATTGTAGGACTGGTTCCGAAGCGTGCCCTTATTGAGGCGGGAAAGCATTATCTTTCTCTTCAGCAGCGTTCCCTCGGAATCCCTGAGAAAGAAATACTGAAGATTGCCATAAAATCTATGGGACTTGACGATCTCAAGGAGTTTGTTCCGGAGGAAAAGGTGATCGAATATTTGCTTGAAACGAGCGGAGGAAAGAACTCCGGGAAACTCGTCGATAAAAGTCTTGTGGAGTTTGCAGACGAGACCTCTTCTGAGTCTCCTGCTCCCGGAGGTGGGTCAATATCCGCCTACATGGGCGCCTTGGCAGCGGCTTTAGGAACGATGGTTGCAAATCTTTCCGCTCATAAAGCCGGCTGGGACGACCGCTGGAAGGAATTTTCTGATGTAGCTGAAAAAGGTCGGAGCCTTCAGGATAGACTGATTCATCTTGTCGATGAAGACACGGAAGCGTTCAATCGGATCATGGCGGTGTTTGCCATGCCGAAAAAAACCGATGAAGAAAAGAAAATGCGTTCAGATGCTCTTCAGAAAGCTACTTTATATGCGACGGAAGTACCCCTCCGTACCATGAAGGCAGCCTATGAAACTTTTGATGTTCTTCGGGAAATGGCTCGGTCTGGCAATCCTGCTTCTGTCAGCGATGCGGGGGTAGGTACATTGGCTGCTCGTGCTGCTGTTTTGGGCGCGTGGTTGAATGTCAGAATTAATGCTGCCGGTCTCAAGGATAGGTCTGAGGCTGAAAGTCTTCTTGCCGAAGCCGCCGATATTGCTCGTAAGGCCAACGAACGTGAAGAGGAAATACTTAAGATTGTCAGCGACGTGATTGATAGATGAAGACTCTTGTAATAACCGGTGCCTCGCTCTGTACACCTTTAGGTCGCTCCTCCCTGAAGGGGAATGGAATGAGCGAGATTCTTACGCTCAATGACGCAACTGTGGTTGCGGAAGATGGAGTGATAAGATTTGTTGGACGACGGGAAGATTGTCCCCCCTTGGAGGGAGATGTCGAGACCATAGACGCCCGTGGTCGTGCCCTCCTTCCCGGTTTTGTTGATTCCCATACTCATCTCGTCTTCGGTGGTTTCCGTCCTGATGAATTCGAATGGCGCCTGAAAGGGGATACTTATATGAGTATAATGGAACGTGGCGGAGGAATTCAGTCCACCGTTAATGCCACACGCGACGAAAGTGTTGCCCATTTAACAGCCAAGGCGAACTGGTTTATTGACAAGATGGTTAGGATGGGAGTCACTACAATCGAGGCTAAGAGTGGCTACGGACTTGATCTGCATACAGAGCTGAAGATGCTCGATGTGATCGACCGTATTGCTCATGCACCCGATGCCAAGGCAAACATTGTGTCTACCTTTATGGGTGCCCATGCTGTACCGCGGGAATTCAAAGGCAATACTTCCGGATATGTGGATCTCCTGATAGACGAGATGCTTCCGGCGGTGAAGGGTCGTGCTCAATTCTGTGATATTTTTACGGAGAAGGGGGTGTTTGAGCTCGATGAGTCCCGAAGATTTCTTGAAGCCGCTAAAGGACATGGTTTCAAGCTGAAGGTCCATGCCGATGAGATTGTGACTTTGGGCGGCGCGGAATTAGCTTCCGAATTGGGCGCTGTTTCCGCTGACCATCTCCTCCATGTAAACGATACGGGTATTAAGGCGCTTGCTTCCTCCCGAACTGTTGCAACTCTTCTTCCCCTTACCGCTTTTGCCCTGCGTGAACCTTATGCCCCTGCGAGGAAGCTTATTGACGGTGGTGCTGCTGTTGCGTTAGCTACAGATCTTAACCCCGGAAGTTGTTTCTCCGGTTCCATACCCCTGACTATTGCTTTGGCATGCATCTATATGAAGATGACTGTCGAGGAGACCATCACTGCTTTGACCCTTAATGGAGCTGCTGCTCTGGATATGGCTGACATGATAGGTTCGGTTGAGGTCGGTAAGAGAGCGGACATGATCATTCTTGATTTTGAGAATTATCGTATGTTGCCGTATTATGTGGGAATGAATTGTGTCAATACAGTCATTCGCAACGGTATGATTGTTTCCCGGGAACCGGATTATCCTGTGTAGTATTCTCCTTATAATCATTATCAAAGAAAAACTTATGAGCAAATTAGAAATTTATGCCATAGGCTCCGGTGAGCTTACTTACGACCTTATAGAGAAGATTCTTAATGACGGTACCAAGCTTGTACTTTCCGAAGATGCCATCGCGAGAATTAAGAAATGTCGCAACTACCTTGATCAGAAAGCACTCGAAAGTAAGGAACCGATCTATGGTGTCACTACCGGGTTCGGATCGCTCTGTGACAGAAGTATTTCATCCGAAGAACTTGGTATCCTTCAGGAAAATCTTGTCAAGAGTCATTCCTGCAGCATAGGGACTCCGGTTGATCCCGTGGTGGTGAAACTCATGCTTCTGCTTAAGGCTCACGCCCTCTCCATGGGGTTTAGCGGTGTGCAGGTCGAGACGGTGGAGAGGCTGATTGACTTCTACAACGAGGATGTCCTCCCTGTTGTTTACGATAGAGGTTCTTTGGGCGCATCCGGAGACCTCGCCCCGTTGGCAAACCTTTGTCTTCCGCTTCTTGGTGAGGGTGAAGCGTTTCATCAGGGTAAGCGTTTCAAAGGTTCAGACATTCTGAATATGTTCGGTTGGAGACCGATAAAACTTAAGTCTAAGGAAGGGCTGGCGCTCTTGAACGGTACTCAATTCATGAGCGCTAACGGAATCAAGGCTCTCATCGACGGATGGCATGTTCTCAATACCTTCGATGTCCTCGGTGCGATGTCCCTTGAGGCCTATGACGGTCGGATAGAGCCGTTCCTCGACTGTATTCAGCAGGTGCGCCCTCACAGAGGACAGATTGAGACTGCAGCGAGGTTCCGTTCTATTCTTCGTGGAAGTGAAATTATGACGCACCATAAGGACCACGTGCAGGATCCTTATTCATTCCGTTGTATTCCGCAGGTACATGGTGCCGTGCGCGATGCGATGTATCATGTCACGGATGTCCTTCATACCGAAATCAATTCTGTAACCGACAATCCTACTGTATTTCCCGATCTTGATATGGTGGTATCGGGTGGTAATTTCCATGGTGAACCTCTCGCTCTTGTATTTGACTATATGGGGGTGGCTCTCCATGAACTTGGCAACATTTCCGAACGGCGCGTAGCGCAGCTTATCCTTGGGAAACGTGGACTGCCGGAATTTTTAGTCGCTAAGCCCGGTCTTAATTCCGGGTTCATGATTCCTCAATATGCGGCTGCTTCCGTAGTGAGTCAGAATAAGATGTATTGCTTCACAGCGAGCTGCGACTCGATTGTCAGCAGCAATGGACAGGAGGATCTTGTATCTATGGGTGCTAACTCCGCCACTAAGCTCCACAAGATCATTGACAATCTTCACTACATCGCTGCTATTGAGCTTATGAATGCCGCACAGGCACTCGATTTCCGCAAACCATTACTCCCTTCCCCCTACAATGAGGAAATTCTTAAGGCCTATCGCCGAAAGGTGCCCTTTGTCGAGCAGGATGTTGTAATGGAGGATTACATCCGTGATTCTCTTCTTTTCCTTCAGAACTATAATATTACGATCCCTCATGACGCTTGACCTACTTTCGAAAAGACATTCGGTGCGCTCATATTCCACTCGACCGTTGAGTGACAGCGACAAGGCGCGGATTCGTTCCGCTGTGACTGCCGTCAATTCCCATGAGGCCGGATTGCATTTCGTATTGGTAACAGATTCTCCCGAGGCCTTTGATGGCCTTGGGAGAAGCTATGGAGTCTTCAGGGGGGTGAGAAATTATATTGCCCTTATTGTGGATTCCTCCTCATATAAGTTTATGCCGGAGAAGGCCGGATACTATGCTCAGATGTTGGTGATGAAGTGTGTATCGATGGGACTCGCGACCTGTTTTGTCGGTGCCACGTTCTCTCGTCGCCATCTTAATGTCCAGTTAAGGGCTGGATGGGAAATTCTTGCGGTCGTTACTTTGGGATATCCGGAAGATAACTCTCAGACTGAGGGCCTTATAGCTCGTGTTACCCATAAGCTCTTGAAACGTAAAAGCAAAGGACCTTTGCAATTTTATGCGGGAGATCTGCCGTGGGGAGAGGTTGAGAATATATTCCCCGGTATGCTTGACGCCCTGAAAGCAGTAGCACTGGCTCCCTCCGCCATGAATCGTCAGCCGGTGAGCATATATGTCAGGGAGAAGGATGGTGTAGATACTGTAGAGGAAAATGATGGGACTGGCCGTTACGATACGCAATTTAAGCAGGTTGAGGCTGAGACACGACGTTTCCTCCTTTCCCCCGTGAGCTCCGTAATGCAACCTGAACTGGATTTTGACGGCGATTATATTATTGAGGCATCCGTTCCTAAGAAATCCCAGTTGATTGATCTTGGTATTGCAATGTGGAATTTTGAACAGATTTTTCCCGGATACTGGGAATGGGGAAATCCGGCAAGATTTATTCCCGCAACAGAAACATGATATTATACCTCTCCCCTCCTCTCTCTAAGTATAATATGACCCGGATCGTTGGACGGCTATGGGATGGAACCACTGCTTGGCCTTTTCCCCTATCTTTGTTCCCGTTGTTTTCCTAACGCGAAGTTAGCCAGAACCACGTGGCCTTTTTGTAGTTAGGAGACAATTCTGTATTCGAAATGCCCTAAGTCGGAGTATTGCGTTAGGAGATTCTTAATCATTTCTACGGTTTCTTCTACAGGGGTCTCGAGGCCATAGACGTTTACTGTTAGAAGTAGCTTGGTCGTTTCCAATGACAGCTTGGTGCGTTCATGGTCGCTCGTAGGTGTCCCTATTCCTCCGGATTTATCCCGAAACACCGGTAGCCCTGCGATATTGAGTGGTCCACGTCCGATAGCCTCAAATGGTTCTCCTTCCTCTCCTACTCCGAGAATCAGTTTATCCCCGTCTATTTTATCTATGTCAAATCCTCCGATACTGTAACCGGTACGTAATGACACCAGATTAATGAGATCTACGAGCGTATTGATTCTGTAAATACCCCGCTCTTTAACGGCTCTCCGGCACAATGCCTCTGCACTAGGGCGATAACGGTTGGGATCCTTCCCCAAAGACTTGTAAGCCTTCCGGGTGGAGCTGATGGCTGTTCGTTTGTTGATATCACTCATTTGCAAACGGGAATGTAACTCTGAGCAGAGAGTTTGAATTTGTGTGGTCAGTCCCTCCGGGGTTGATGAGTTGGAGACCTCACACTCTATCTGGATACACCGGTAATCAGGTGCAGCCTCATGGAGTTTATCGCTTATTTCTATTGCTAACATCTCCGCTTATTTGAGAGACCGCTCAATTTCGTCGATTGTGTCAGCCAAAACGGATTCAACACCCATTCGTTGCTTCACTACACTGATTCCATGTAGCACGGTCGCGTGGCTTCGGGCTAACTTATTCCCTATTGATGTCGACGAAAGGTCGGTGTGCTTGTTTGCAAGATACATGATCACCTGTCGGGCATCGGCTATATCGCGCACTCTGTTTTTGGAGAAGATATGGTCCGGGTCGATATTATATGCGGATGCAGTTGCCTCCACAATCATATCGAAGTTGATCTTTTTCTTATTTATTCTTACGGCGGACTGCATCACCATGCGGGCCAATTCAACCGTGATAGGCTGATTCAGTATGGTCGCACGGGTAAGCAGCGAGAGGACAACACCTTCGAGCTCGCGTATTGAATCTGTGACATGCGATGCTATCACATCGATGACATCTTCTCCAAGTGCAAGTCCATTCTTGCGTGCCTTACAACGCAATATCTCTTTTCGTAAATTCAGATCGGGTGCGGAAAGCTGTTCTGTCACACCCCACTTGAATCGGTTGACAAGACGATCCATCATCCCGTCCAGATCCACCGGCGCACGGTCGCTCGTCATGATCAAGAGCCGGTTACGCTGATGCAGATAGCTGAATATCGGGAAGAAAGCATTCTGCATACCCGGTTTCCCCGATAGCTCCTGAATATCATCTAAGAGCAATACATCTATGCTCTGGTAGAAGTTGATGAAATCGTTGATCTGCTTATCGCGTACAGCCTTGCCGTACTGGTTCTCAAATATTCGCGATGTGAGGTACAGGACTCTTGCTTTAGGAAAACGTTCCCTGACTCGGATGCCGATTGCTTGGATAAGATGCGTTTTCCCGACACCGGTCGCTCCGTATAGAAAGAACGGATTGAAGTCGGTTTTCCCGGGGTTGTTACCGATGTATTCAGCTATAGTATAAGGCAGTTTGTTGCTTTCTCCAACACAGTAATTCTCAAAATTATAGGTGGGATTAAGTTGTGAGTCAATATCCTCATACTCCACTCCGTTTATAAACGGATTAGCCGACTTACGTGTCTGACGCTCGACAGGATTGTTCAGTGTGGGAGATGGTGTGGAGCTGGCCACTGTCACTTCCGACTCAGGATCTCCGGACACTACCTTGTACCGATATTCCAGACGCACTCCCTCTCCGTACACTTTGCGCATCGCAGAACACAATACGGGGAAAAAGCGTCCCTCATACTGCTGACACCAGAATTCTGACGGCACGCCGATGGTCACTATTCCGTTGGAATACCCCAAGGGCTCTGCCGGCTTGAACCATGTGTCGAAAAGCTCGACGTTCATATTATCTTTTATGATGTCGAGACATTTGGTCCACAATGATATGTATTCCGGTTGCTGCATTCTGATTTGGCGGAAATGTTTACAAATTTCGCAAAAAATAACCGAATAAAAAAGTTGGCTCAGATTTGCATTTGAATTATATTTTACAAAGGTATTGATTATTAGTCAGATAGGTTTAATGACCTTCCGGTATCTCTTTTGACGTATGGCAATCGATTGAGGATAAGGAAGTTATAGGTGTTATCGCCCTTTTATGAGTCTCCTGTGATTGATATATCTGTCAGATTATTAGACTGATGCGGATATAAGAAATGCGGGGTGTTATTTAGATTCAATCCAAATAACACCCCGCGGCTGCATATCGCTCGTTAGAGCAGTTTTATATTGATATATCTTTTGGGGTTAGCTTTAACATCGTTTATCAGGGAATCTATGTCGGCAGTGACACGGTTTAGCTGATAATAGAGAGTAGGATCGTTCATAAGTTTTCCTAACGTTCCGTTGGTTGAATTAAGCCGTTGGGTCAATGTCTCGAGATTGGCTGTGGTCTTTTCCACATTCTCCATGGAAGTCTGCAAGGGAAGCTCTTTAAGCTCTTGTGTTATCTCCGCTATATCTGAGGAAATGAGCTTTAGATTCTTTGTGACCTGTGTCGCGTCACCCATCAGGGTGGGCACACCACTGCCAAGTGACTTGTTTAGGGTACTTGAAAGATTGGATAGGTCTGTGGTGATTCTGGCTATGTTGTCAACAGAATAACCGATCTCTTTCTTGTTAGATATTTCGGCAAGATTGGCTGCCGTGACATTCAGATTTACTATTAGAGAGTCGATATGAGGGAGTAGCTCGGCCACGGTTGGCAGTACATCCTGATTCACGGCATCCATTAGCCCTTTCTCCATGGCTCCCTTGATGAACCCGTCCACGGGAACGTATGTCTTGCTCTTGCCCAAGATAAGATCTATCGAAGGCCCGGACATCAGCCCGCTTACGATCATTGCCTTTGTGTCCTCGGGAACTCTTAGGTTCTTGTTCAGTGAGAGAGCAACCCGGATGACACCCGGATTTTCGTAGTCAAACACGATATCGCGTACCTCTCCGACCTTGTATCCATCTATTCTTACGGGGGCAGCAGTTTCGAGCCCGGCGATATTTTCGTAATTTACATAATAGTAATTTCCGGGTTTGAAAAGATTTACTCCTTTAAGATAGTTGATGCCGAAATAAAGGATGATAAGTCCTACAAGTACGCAGAGTCCTATTATGAATTCCTTTGATACAAACTTTTTCATTGTTGTCTTAATTTTTTTGACGGAGGAGTAATATTATTCGTGATGTATATGTTGATTATCCCTTTACTTTGTTTGCGACACTATGAAAGCATCGGGTATTTTCTTTTTTACTGCAATAAGCATCCGGTCAATCTCTGCTTTATCGGAGCTTTCGCCATAAGTGTATTTGTAGAGGTTGCCGACTTTTGTGCAGTTTATCGGATTCAGACCGCAGAAACGGGGATTGTTGGACTTCAGGTGATCCTCCGAAGCGAGTATCTGGATTCTGTAGACAACCTCCCTTTTCTCAAGTCGGACAGCACCACTCCCCGACGAGCCTGATTTGTTGTTTTTATCTCTTTTTTTCGTTTGAGGAAGCTGTTTCGAACCTTTCGAGTCAGAGGATATTTTGTTTTCTCTCTTGTTAGTGGTCGTCGCCTCCGGAGTGTTCCCGGTAGCTATTTTGGTATACTTGTTTGACTTGGCGGAATTATCTGCTACCGTTGAGTTGGAAGAAGAGGAGGAAGACGTTGAACTTACCCGGACCGTCTTTCCATTCACGACACGTTTGGATTCTTTCTTATCCTTCCCCTCTTTTTTGCTCTTATCCTTCTTTTGAGCGTTTTTAGGATTTACTTTTGCAGGCTGTTCTTCTGTTTCTCCGTCGGTTGCCGAAGCTTGTTCTGCCGTAGCATCTGCTGTTTCCACAACATAATTTCGCTCGTCGCTTATGACGGCAACTTCGTATTCTCGGTTTTCCGACATTTCGCGGGCTTTTCCGCTTCTTCTGCGACGTGCCGGAGCAACACCTTGATTGCTTCTGTTATGCTCTTGCGCAGAAACCGCGGCCGTTTTTTTCCCGGAAGTATGCTCAGCACTCGCAAGAACAACGTCTGCACCGGAATTACCGGAGGTCACTTCCGAAGATGCACCCTCTTTTCTCAGCTTCTTGCCATTGGCACGTTCGGTTTCCAGATTCTTGAAATATGCCAGTGTCGCATTTCCTATGGCGGTAGCCAGCTTCTTTTGGCCCCCGTCGCTGCTGATAAATTCTGCGACCTTAGGATTTGTCACAAAGTCAAGCTCTACGAGTACAGAGGGCATGGATGTGGCCCACAACACCCAGAAGCCGGCCTGTTTAACACCTCTGTCCTTTCTCTCGGCAACGCTCACAAGTTGCTTCTGCACCGCTTCTGCAAATTTCACGCTCTGAGACATATTGGCTTTCTGAGCCATCTCGAAGATTATGTATGATTCGTCGCTATTGGGATCGAAACCACTGTACTTTGCATTGTAATCTGTCTCGTATGCCATAACGGAATTCTCCCTTCGGGCAACCTCCATATTGTTCTTATCCTTATGGAGACCTAAGGTATAGGTCGAGGCTCCCTCCACGCTTTTCCGATTGGGATTCTTAAGATCCAGTGAATTTGTGTGGATACTGATGAAAAGGTCGGCCTTGGCTTTGTTGGCGATGTCGGCTCGCTCCCGAAGTGTCAGGAACACATCCTTATCGCGGGTAAGTACGACTTTGAGTTTCTTATCCTTATCTTTCAGGAATTTAGCAAGTTTTAGTGCTACTCCGAGGTTGACATCCTTTTCCTTAACGCTATTTTCTATAGCACCTGTGTCCTTACCTCCGTGACCGGCATCAATAACTACCGTGAAATTTGAATCTGATGCATTCGCAACGATAGCGGGTATAAAACAGAAGGCTAAAAGCAGTAATAAATATTTGGTATAATGAGTGATCGTCATAACTTCTGGGTGGAGAGTTGCGACCGCAAATTTACGAAAATTTTTGAGAGTAGGCAAACCTTTGCCGGGTGTGAATCTTCAACTGAATCCAAAGGAACACCCGATTCGATATTATTGTACGTCGGAGATACGTTTCAGAGAATCTTGAGCGCTATTGCTGCACACGCCCGTGCATCCCATAGGGCATGATGATGATTCTCAAGAGAATAGCCGCATGCGGCTGCCACGGTGTCAAGTTTATGGTTAGGTAGCTGCCTGCCAAAAAAACGCCTTGATGCCGTACAGGTACAATAGAATTGGTAATCAGGATAATCCAGCTCGTAACGCTTGTGTGCAGCCCGCAGACATCCTTCGTCAAATCTACTGAAGTGTGCCACCAAAGGAAGCCCCTCTATTTTGGGAGCTATTCCGGCCCATACCTCCGGGAAGTAGTCTGCCGGATCGGTATCTTCACGTGTCAGACCGTGGACTCTCACATTGCCGGGACTATAAAAATTAGGCGCCGGATGTATTAATTCGTATATCTCCTCAACTATCTTACCATCGCGTACGATTACTATACCTACACTACAGACACTGCTCGGATTGTGATTAGCAGTTTCAAAATCTATTGCTGCAAAGGTTTTCATAATACTTAATTAACGTCTGGTACTCCCTTATTATTTCCTCCCCGGTAAAACAACTCAATGTTTCGGAATCTATCTCTTGCTTTGACAGCGCCACTTCATGGCGCATCTCAAATTGCCATATAGCACGCGCTACGATTTATATACTGATACGCCTCGATTGACCTTCGTCCTAACAAATCTGTTTCCCGTTTCTCTTGAAGTCATTTGAGACCATCTTCTTTTCTTACCACCTGATGGACGGCAATTCAGCAAGCGGTGGCGTTCGAAGCCCTGTATCTCGGAAACCTCATGCGACACTATGGAAAAGACAAGTTTGGCGAAAAGCTCGCGGAATCCGAAGAAGACCTGCTCGAAAACCGCACCGACGACACCGACTCGTTCGATACCCTCTACATCGGATCGGAAAAATTTCCGTATCGTGAGACGTTCAGCCTCTCTACTCCGGTAATTTTGTAGTGGTCTGCGAGACTGTTCTTGCCAGTGAGAGCAGAGCCAAACTTGTTTGAGCTATGCCGAGTGCAGCCGAACTTGGGCGTTGGCCAAATCCCCGTACCGCGACTCCTTCTCGCTATCTATGTCGGGCGTACTTTAGTGAGAAATCAGCTATTTATGTGTTGTATTTCAAATATTTTTCATAACTTTGCAGTATCGTATGTAACGACAATCTGAATATGACCAACTAACTATAAAGACATACGGCGAGAGCCGAAACCCTTTGAAACTCCTAAGTAGTCGTTACAGGCTTTGGTCAGCCTTCAGATGCTACGAGGGAGTTTATTTTA
>CAYPBS010000028.1:19970-22389 GCA_964409015.1 uncultured Sangeribacter sp. | reverse complement strand
ACTTGAAGCCTTCGGAATGACCGGAGTCAATTGCTTCATCCTAATCTCCGGATGGCATGAAAGTAAACCTTAAGGTCTGGCGACAGGCAGACTGCAAGGCCAAAGGTGGTTTCGTGACATATAAGGACGTCGAGACCACACCCGATACATCCTTTCTGGAGACTCTCGATATATTGAACGAGCGTCTTGTCGAAGAGGGTCAGGAACCCATCGTCTTCGACCACGATTGCCGCGAGGGCATCTGCGGCATGTGCTCGCTCTACATCAACGGACATCCTCACGGCCCGGCAACCGGGGCAACGACATGTCAGCTGTACATGCGTCGTTTTGCAGACGGGGAGACAATCACTGTCGAGCCGTGGCGTTCAGCAGCATTCCCGGTAATCAAGGATCTCATGGTGGACCGCAATGCTTTTGACAAGATCCAGCAGGCTGGAGGCTATGTAAGCTTCAACTGCGGTGGCGCACAGGATGCCAACAACATTCCGATCAGCAAGGAAGCGGCCGACGAGGCTATGGATTCGGCCACATGTATCGGCTGCGGCGCCTGCGTGGCAGCGTGCAAGAACGGTTCGGCCATGTTGTTCGTCAGCGCGAAGGTCAGCCAGTTCGCCCTCCTTCCTCAGGGACAGGTAGAGGCAGATCGTCGTGTGCGTGCGATGGTTGCGAAGATGGATGAGCTCGGCTTCGGTAACTGCACTAATACGGGCGCATGCTCGGCCGAGTGCCCAAAGCAGATCAAGCTCTATAATATCGGTCGCATGAACCGCGGCTTCATAGCAGCCAAGTGTAAAGAGTAAAGACCCGGCGTCTTTCACATAGTTTATTCAGAGATACCTTCACGCAGCGTGTATGGTATCTCTGTTTTTTTATTTTTGGTGGTTGATTGTCGGGGTATCCGATGCAGCTGGGCGGTGTCGTGTGTAACAGGGGGCTCCATGGAAGCAATCCTACGTGAGGGTGGTGCGTCGGGGGAGGGAAAATTGGCCAATTATGGCCAATCACAAGAATCCGCCCATAGGTGGGCGGATGTTGGAAGATACAAGCGCGCGATGGGTGAGTTCGGGTGGTTGAGTGGAAAGGTTTATCGGGAAATCCGACGCCGCTACGCGGGTCGTTTTTTAGTCGGTGTCTTTTCCTGTGGTGGCGCTGCGCTTACCACAGGCTATGCGTGTATCGGCGCCTTTCAGGCGACGATACAACACCGCTACGCGGGTCTTTGTTCGGGTGGATGTCGTTGGGAAATCCGACGCCGCTACGCGGGTCGTTTTTAATCGGTGTCTTTTCCTGTGGTGGCGCTGCGCTGACCATAGGCTATGCGTGTATCGGCGCCTTTTCAGGCTCCGATACGACCGCGCTTCGCGGGTCTTCGTTCGGGTGGATGTCGTTGGGAAATCCGACGCCGCTACGCGGGTCGTTTTTAGTCGGTGTCTTTTCCTGTGGTGGCGCTGCGCTTACCACAGGCTATGCGTGTATCGGCGCCTTTCAGGCGACGATACGACACCGCTACGCGGGTCTTAACAGGCTACTCCATGGAGGCAGATGTGCGTGAGGGTGGTGCGTCGGAGGGGTGTCGTGGTTTTTAAGCCATTAGGATGTAGTATATGATGTATGCAAACATAAGTATCAGTGAGGCCGCGACGCCGATGCTCATGATCTTACCTCTGTATCGTGTCGTGTCTTTCGAGTCCTTCCTTATGGCATGGTATATAACTATAATGAAGGAGATGCTAACGGGCAAAATGAGCAGAATGAATCCGATTATTTCTTCGAAGGTCCATTTCATATCATGGGTTTTGTTTTAGTAAGAAATATGAGATAAGCATCAAAAAAATTGTAACGGAAAACATTATTACAATAATTTTGCGTCTGTACTTTCGGTCCTTGTAGCGTGGATCTCCGCGCCATGCAAGAATAAGAAGCCATAATCCGCCGACCAAGGGCACAAATAGGCTTACTATATACAGAATTGATCCGATCATATACATTCTATTTTTATCATTTCTATCATATCGATAGAAGATTTGTTATATAATAAACAAATGAGCGGTGAAATCGTTCAAAATCAATCATTCCCCGGATTTGCCGATCGTTTGCAAGGGGCGTTCGTCGTGAATGAGGTTACAAGGAGTACGTAAGTGCTTGTATTGCATAGTCTTGGGTAGCAGGCTGCGCCATGGAGGCAGCCCTGCGATAGGACGGCAGTCAATTGGGGAAGCAGGGTCATGAGATGAGGAGAGTAAGTGAGTGATGTAGTTTTTTCGCAAAATAATTACCGAAATACTTGACAAGGCGAATTTTTTGCATTAACTTTGCAGCGTGAATCAGTTACTGCAGTACTTGTCACACGAGAATCAATCTAATCCACTTAACCTTAAAAATCAAAACAATCATGTCTAATCAGAACAGTATCAATCAG
>CAYPBS010000028.1:0-19870 GCA_964409015.1 uncultured Sangeribacter sp. | reverse complement strand
ATGTCCGTATCGGAATCTTCCGAGAACCTGACGGAGAAGATTTCAAATCCTGACGAAGTATTTTCGCAGAAAGAGGAGCAGAGCTGTGAGAGCTTGAATCTGAGCGCGGAGCAGCTTAACGAGATGCTTCACGATGCCTACCTCCGAGGTCGGAACGAGAATATCGAGGCCCGGATCGAGACAGATTCCCATGCGAAGGCTCAACGGAGTGTGGCGGGGGAGCTTCTCATCAAGGGTCTGACGGGAGTTGCAAAAGCGATCTTCAATCCGGGGCGCCGTTCCATCTGGCCGCCGCGTCGGGGCTAAAGCGGCTAAAGAGGCTTATCATGGACTATATCATCTTTTTATTTCTAATCTTACAGTTATTCATCACCTTAAAAATCAAGTTTTATGGCAAACTACAGCAATCATCTCATCAACAAAGACGCTACCGAGGGAAGTCCCGTCGTAGGCGTAAGCGCGGTACCTCTGACAACAGACGTAGCCGAGGAGGCAGCTCCGGGTCTCGTGACCTCGGCCATTGACGCTGCAATAGTAAAGATCCGCCCCATGGCGACACCTCTGGACCAGATAAGCCGAATGGGCCACACACGTCCGGTGGATTCGATGGTGGTAGATTATTATTCGGTTGACAGCCGACCGGGTTCGACCACTTTGCGCCGAGTCAACAACGGCTCGGATGCACCGGAGGGTTACAAGGCCTACGTGGTACAACCGGAGATACAGGGGTGTCTGGATGTCACGGATACGTTCATCACCGGCACCCTTACTCCCGACAGCAAGGAGGGTGCGTCTCCGGCGGATGCCGTGGGCTACGTGGCTGCCAAGTCGGACACGGGGAACCTGACGGTCTACCTTCCTGAGGATGTGACCCTCACAGACAGCGACACCCTGATACGCATGGGTCGCGCCGCCACCCAGCTGGATGTTCAGTCGCCCCAGTTCAGCGCCCTGCCGGTCAAGAGCACCAATTTCTGTCAGATCTTCAAGATGCAGATCGAGCAGTCGATCGTCATGAAGCTGAGTCACAAGGAGATAGGCTGGGATTTCAACGATCAGCAGGAGAGCGCCATCTACGATATGCGACTGGGTATGGAGAAGCAGTTTCTCTTCGGCCGCAAGGCTAAGTTTTACGATAAGCAGAAGGGTGAGAACGTGATGCTCACGGGAGGAATATGGCATCAGACGGACAAGAATATCCGTGTGGATCTGAGCAGTTTCGATTCCAGTGCGCTTGTCGACATGCTACGGAGCGCATTTACCGATAACGCGGGTTCGCGCCGCAAAGTGCTCATCGCCGGGTCCGACCTAATAGCCGCGATCAACAAGATCGAGCATACCCACATCATCACCGCCCGGGATCAAGTGACGGCATGGGGGATCGACTTCAGTGAGCTTCAGTCGAAATTCGGTAAGCTATACGTGGTCTATTCGGATGTGTTCGACCTTATGGGGATGCCGGGGAACGGAATGGTTATCGATCCGGAGTATATCCAGAAGCATATCTTCATACCGTTCAATGCGGAAAGCCTCGACCTGCGAGGTAGCGGCCAACGCAATTCCGAGGCGCTCGTACTTACGGAAGCAAGCTGTCTGACACTTCGCTATCCGGAGGCGCACGCCCGTGTGATCGGAGTCTGATATCCAGAGTTTCATAATTGTATAATTCAGGGGTTCCCGCCACCAAGAGAGGACGGGAACCCGTAACCAACACAGTATTCCTTATGCTCACCACCTACACATTAAGCGAGATGAAAGAGATATGGCGGCGTAAGCTCGGCTTGCTGACGGATGATTGCGGATGTGTGGTCACACGCCACGACGGGATATCGCTCGACGCACTGATAGCCGACCACATACGGATCTGGTATGCGGGGTTGCTGGTCTCGGAGCCGGCGGGATTGCTTCCGATCCGGGATATGGCGTCAGAGGTCACGACCGCCCGGCGCTACGGCGAGAATTGCATAGAGATAGAGTTTCCACCAGAGGGGATACGACCCGTGAGCGTGCAGCTGGCCAACTGGGAGAAGCCGCTCGGGGTGTTCCACACGGCGGAGAGTCCGCAGGCGATCAGGCAGCGAAGCAGCCGTCTGGGAGGCACACCGAGTCATCCTGTGGCTATCGTCACGGGGCGGAGTATGCAACTGTACGGAGCGGGGAGCTCCAACACCACGGCGAGCAACGCACCCGACATGGTATTACTGCGTCTCAAGCATCTTTACATGGTGTCCGCTCCGGAAGAGAAGGACACATTCATACTTCATCAATCGCTATTATCGACCATACCGACATCAATATGAAATCCTTAAATACCGACAAAGAGCTTCTGCGACTCGTGCGCAGGGCATGGGAGGAGGGGGCACCCCTACGAGCCATGCGACGGCGCCTCAAGTCGTTCGCCTACGGGCGACAATGGGAGGACGCGACGACGACTCCCGACGGACGACGTCTGACGGAGGGCCAACGAGCCATCGAAGAAGGGCGCACCCCCATCAGCAACAACATCATCCGGAGAATGATCAAAAGTGTAATCGGCCATTACAGCCATCTGACAGCCACCGAACAACGGCCGGAAACGGAAGAGAATCCGAGAGTCGGGTTCTCCCCCTTATGCGAACGTGACGCCCGGGCACTGGAGGAGCTGCTCATATCGGGGTGTGCGATCCAGTATGTGGATATGGCGACAGGGGATATAGAGAACGTGAGTCCGGACCGGTTCATATTCCGCCGGTTTGAGCGTTCGGACGCTTCCGACTGTTGCCTTATGGGGGTTCTTCGCGATCTTCCATTGGACGAAGTACTTCACCGATACAGCGGGCGCTCAGCCCGGAGAGCCACCGAAATCAAGGATGCCTACCGTCATAGCGACGTCCATACGTCGCCCTTTCCGATGCTGTCATCGGCATCAGCGACCGACCTCACCGCTGCGTCGCTACCGGGGACGGTGAGGGTCATCGAAGTATGGCAGCGCCGGAGTGTAGAGCTTCTGCGGGTCCACGATCCTCTCAGAGCGGAATATACCGTGGCCGACATCAGCCGGAGCGACACCATCGAAAGGATCAATCGCCGGAGGGGGCGCAAGGGGGAGCCGCCCCTATCCGCGAGTTACGACATCGCCCGGACATGGGTATGCACCCTCCTCACCCCCGAGGGTCTGGTACTGGAGTCCTATCCGGCAGCCTCGCACCCGTTTGCCGTAAGGTTCTATCCTATGATCGACGGCGAGGTACACTCGGCCGTGGAGGATGTGGTGGACCAGCAGAAACTTATCAACCGCCTCGTCAGCACCCTCGACCAGATAATCGCTTCTTCGGCCAAAGGGGTGCTTCTATATCCGGCGGATCAGCTTCCCGAGGGGTTCACATGGAAAGACGTGAGGCGAATCTGGAGCAATCCCTCGGGCATCCTCCCCTTCAAGCGAACCTCAAGCTCCCTGATGCCCCATCAGGTCAGCAGCACCGGAAACTCCTCGGGCGCGACCGAGCTACTGCGCACACAGCTTCAGCTCTTTGACGAGATTTCCGGGGCTACCTCCGCGTTCCGCTCGCGTCTCTCTTCCAATTCCGGAGAGGGGATGCTACGCGCGGAACTTGAAAACGCCCTTATCTCCATGCTCGACATCCTGAATTCCTTTCACGAATTCATCTGCTCACGCGACAAAATATGCGGCACTATCTCCTCCATCAAAACCACCACCTCATCTAAAACTGCAAAATCATGACACTATCCACTCTTTCTATCTCACCGTGCCAACAGGGCCGGGAAATGTTTACCGCCGATGCACCGGCACGGAAAGCCGGAAGCGAAACGATCGTCTGTCACAATCTACGGCGGACAGCGGGAGGGGGCGCCCTCGAATACGCTCCCCAGCCGGCCCGTATCGCCACCGTACAGGGTGTTCCCGTCATTGCCGACAGACGCGACGAAGGGTATTACCTGCTCCGTCAGGAAGACGACGGGAGCATCATCGTAGAGGGTCTCCTGATCCCCTCCTCGGGAGAGTACACCCCTATCGGTATAAACCTCGGAAGTGTGGAAGGGACGGTGGTGCAGGCAGAATCGGCGGGTCAATATGTCGTAATGCTGCTGGAGGACAACACCTTAGCATACATCTATTTTGACAACCGTCTGCGTACCTATTCCCTGCTGGGCCGACTCCCCGGTTTCGATGTCGTCACGGTCACGGCGACGACCCTTCAGGAGCTTACCGAACCGGTCGAATCAGTGACATTCCGCAAGGGCATCTCCGACATCCGCCCCGGGCTCGATACGGATGCCAAGGAGAGAATCGGGGAGGTCATGGCAGAGGCATGGGAGCGGCTACGGGATCATGCAGCGGAGAGTGGCGTATGGCTTCAACCCGTAAACGTGCGACTCGCGTGGAGACTGGCCGACGGCTCACTGCTCCATGTCTCGGGAGCGCAGCGTGTGGATGCAGGGGGTACAATGGCATGGCAGTGCGGAGGACGCGCCACCCTGCTTCCCGTCTTCGACAGCGACGGAAGAGCCGTGGGAACAGAGGGAGGCTCACTGAGCGCAACGGGATACAAGCTCAGCTTTACCCCCGACAGGGTGAGTTTAGGGGTATGGGACAAGATTGTGGCAGCGGTAGAGGTATGGGTGAGCGAGGAGTGTGACCCCCGCGACAGCTCGCAGGCTCCGGTATGCGGCATAACAAACTCCGCGCACGACACACCACGCATCACGGCACAGCTCGTCATGCGTCCGGAAGCCTCACTGAACGCCTCGCTCGAAGCCACACCATCGGGTGTACTCGCCTCACTGCGTGCCGGCTTGCCGATCGGGATACTGTCATCCCGTAGGGAAATACTGTACAATATCGATGCAGCAACAGTCGCTTCGCGTCTTCTTCCGGACCGGGACGTCCGGTGTATACTCGGACACGACGGTTTTCTGCATGTAGCCACGCCCGAGGGTCTGGGGACAAGCGACCGGGGCAATCCATTCTCACTCCGGAGCAACACCCCGGGCGACTGGAGCAACACCCGAGCTATGAGGGTCCAGATATGGGGCGGAGGAGCCTATACGCGTCAGATCATATACGTAGCCTACGGGGGAGGGGTGGCCGCTCTCGCGCATGACTCCGAAGGACGACACACCAACTGCCGAACCATCTGTCGGCACTCTCCCCGCTCCTCACTCTACATTGCCCGAGGGGAGAACACCGTCTATATGCTCACGGAGGAGGGTTCACTTGTAAGCTTCATCGACACACGGGCCCGGACGATAGCAACAGGCATAGAGGGATGCAGCGCTATATTTTTCGACCGGCGTTTCGGCGAGCTATGGCTTATGGCCGAAGAGGAGAGCAGACATTGTGTCGTCATCGGGAACGGGCTCGACGATGTGTCGACACGCGAAAGGCTCCGCGCCGTGCCGGTAGCAGGAGCGGACGAATTGCTCATGGAGGTACACGAAAACGGGCTTGTCGACATCCTGTCGACGGGGTTGTTCTCCTTAACCGACAACGGCAACCGCCCCGCATGCCGCTGGCTATCGGAAACCGAGATGCCCCGGAGCGACGGCATGTGGCGTGTGGCAAGGTGCGGAATAGGCGGAGAAAAGGTCGATCTCCTCCTCCGCATCGGACAGTCGGACCCGACTCCCGCCAAGGCAGGGATACCGCAGACCCTCACGCAGATGCGCATAAAGGGGGCACCGCGGGGGCTGCTCCGGTTTCCCTTCCGTCCGGGCGCCACACAACGCGGTGCAGCAGCGGGGAAAGGGTCATGGCGTGCCGAAATCATGGGACAATTCGATGCGATATATCATTTTTCGGTTCAACTTCCAGACAGTACATCCCTATGAAGACAAGAAGCGAATATGCCGAAAACTTTGAGCAGTGGTGTCTGGACTGCGTGCGGATCTACGACAAAGTGAGCGGTACGAGTGTCCCCTTCCGGCTCAATGCACCCCAAAAGCGTGTGGCCGGCATCATGGAGAGTCAACGACGCGCCGGCAAACCGATACGTATCATCATGCTCAAAGCGCGCCAATGGGGCGGAAGCACTCTTACGCAGATCTACATGGCATGGATGCAGCTCGTGCGCCATACAGGGTGGAATTCCCTTATCTGCAGTCATGTAAAGGATGCCTCCGCCAATATCCGCGGCATTTACTCCCACCTTCTCCGCAACTATCCGGAAGAGCTCCGTGGCTCGGAGGCCGACCCCAAGAAATGGGTTTTCACACCTTTTGAAAAGAGTGCCAACACGGGTTATATACCCGCCCGAGACTGCCGAGTGGCCGTGACATCGGCCTACGCGCCCGACGCCGTGAGAGGCGCCAGCTTCCAGATGGCTCACCTCAGCGAGGTGGCCTTCTGGGGGGAGGGTGACGCGGATGCGGCGGAACGGATCGTACGCACTGTCGGAGGGTCCGTGCCGCTCGAAAGCGACACCGTGGTGGTGATGGAATCGACAGCCGACGGCACCGACAATTTCTTCCACAAAGAGTGGGAGCGTGCCGTGAGGGGTGAAAGCGACAAGACACCGGTGTTCGTGCCGTGGCACGAGATAGAGATCTATACCCTCCGTCTTACAGAAGAGGAGCGGCGCGAATGGCCCTCCCGATTTGACGACTATGAGCTCGGTCTTCTCCACAAGGCGGGGCTACCGGTAGAGAAAGTGGCATGGTATCACTGCAAGCGTCGGGAGTATGCCTCCCACGAGCAGATGATGGCCGAATATCCGTCTACACCGGCAGAGGCGTTCTCACGTGTGAGCACCCCCTTGCTGACGTCTTCGGAGTCCTCACTGCTTCGGGTGGAGAGCGGACTGAGGGTCGGGGATCCCGTTCTTGCGGTCATGCTCGTAGCCTCCGGCGGCGACAATTGTACGCTTGCCACGGTCCGCACCACAACTCAAGGGGTCAAAGGCTTTCCCGAGGCACCGGAGCAGTTTTCCGGCAGTATCTCGGAAGCCCTCATGCTGATAGGGGAAACAGCCCGGAAATCGGGAGTGGAGTGTATCGTGGCGCTGCCGCCGGGATGCGGGGTGGCTCAGAAATGGCTCGAACGCAGGGTTGCACAGATGGGCATCCCATGCAGTGCCGACACATCGGAAAATCTTACGCTAATGTTTACACCGGACATCATGACACAGGCACGCAACAGCTGGTACGAAATGCTGGCAGCCGGAAGCTGGGGCGAGCCGGACGAGACCACCTGCCGGATGCTGCGTTCACTGAGATACAGCCGGCTACCGTGTGACAAGGAGCTGCTTCTCCGTCTGGCCGCAGCTCACGCACTCACAGAGCGGAATACCGGCGCACCGCTCTCCCCGATCGATTTCTATTGAAAGAGTTTTACTTACCGAGGATGAGTTTACCCCATACGGAGTCACTCTACGACTTCTTAGGGCGTCCTCCGATCACAAAGCCGAGCGTGGTGTAGAATCCATTGTATCCTTTTCGTGTCACTGTGAAACCACAAGTCACTCTGATGTGATATAAAAGTTCCACACCTACGCGAGGCACAAAAATAAAATTAACGGATTCGGTGTCATAATAGGAATCAATCGTTCGATTGTCGGATATTCCGATACCTGCTCCCACGAAAGGATTCACTTTTTTGCCTTGGTAGAAATTATAATCGGTCGTGATTACCAAAAATCCCGAGTGGTTGTTATTCTCAACTCTATCTATCCCATTGGGGGTGTCAATGGCGAAATGCCTGTGAATATTGTTTGATTGAAGTTCCAATCCGACAGAGTAATTTGTGGAGGGGATATTATACCTCGCCGACAAACTCAGGACAGGGCCAAACTGTCCTTTCCCATCACGGTATGACTCTATCGGAGCACATCCGCCGACAGCCAAGCCACCTTCAAAAGACTGAACCCTATTTTGAGCCGTCATAGGTAAAACCGACACGACAGCCATAAAGAAAAGTATTATCCTGTTTCTCATAATGAATCTTCTAAATCTGTTTATTCAGTCAGTCTTTATTCGTTTTATAAATGCGGGCTCCGAGCCATTTAACTCCATTATTGTACTACGGTTATTTATCTCTTGAAAGGGCGTGGTCAAGCTTATCGACCACATACTCAGGCTGTATGCCCCGAAGACAATGCCAGTCTCCCCGCCGGCACGGTTTATTGCCGAAAACGGAGCAGGGGCGGCATACCATGTCGAGCTGAACGGCATCCCCTTTCTTCTGTCTCCATCCCAGAAAACCGCAGTAAGGGTGAGTAGCTCCCCAGATGCTCACCACACGCAACCCTACAAGGGAGGCAAGATGCATGTTGGCGCTATCCATGGAGATCATCGCGTCGCAGTCGTAGAGAAGAGCGAGCTCCGCAGCGATGCCGAGATTCAGGGCGGCCATATTAACCGTGTTACGAGGATAGGCTGCTTGCCAGCCGGCGAGTACTTCGCGCTCCTTGTCACCGGCGCCGAAGAAGAAAAGCCGGTAGCCTTCGCGCGATGCGAGGGTGTCGACGACTTTACGCATCATGTCCAGAGGATATATCTTCCCGGCATGAGCGGCAAAAGGGGCTATGGCAATCCATTTCATGCCGTCGCTGCCACGTCTCTCCCGAGGAGCGGCGGCCTTAGCGTACACGCTCCGATCAACGGGGTGAGAGGGGGTAAAAAGGTTGTCGAAAACATCCTCACGGGGCATTCCCATACGCCAGAAGACCTCGCGATAACGGGCTCTGGAGGTGGTAAGAGGAAGCATCACCTTATTATGAGTCCGGGTCAGAGCGCGTTTACCGCTCCTCCCTTTATGAAGCTTGCGCACCTTCACTCCGCGAAGGCGCATGAAGAACCTCAGGAGCTTCGTGCGCAACACATCGTGAAGATCGGCGTAAGCGTCTATCCCGTAAGTCTTATAGAGGTGGGAGGCAAGACGCCACATTCCTCCGACCCCTTTCCATTCGCTCAGATCCACGGCTACTACCTCGAGATTGGAGGGGGTATTGAGGAAAATAGAGGAGGGAAGCCGGCGGGTGACGAAAATCACCCGTGTCGCCGGATTGCTTTCACACAGCGAATACAGCACGGGGACAGTCATGGCCACATCCCCCAAAGCCGAGAAACGTGTCACAAGCAGATTGCGCGGGACAGAGGGCTTGCGGATCATTATTGTTATTTCTTGCCGTAAAGGGCAGGATTGGTGGAGGGGTCGTTATACAGTTTCATCTGCCGATACACTTTCATGTATTTCTTACCCTTGGCTATATCGTCAAGCAACCGGTCGATAGCCGTCGAGAGATCCGTACGCTGCTCGCGGAGGACGGCAAGCTTGGCGGCGGCACGCTGCCTATGGTCTTCGCTTGCATCCTTACGCTCCGCCTGCTCGACCATGTGCCAGAGCTTCAGGGCAAGTATCGACAAGCGGTCGAGAGCCCACGCAGGACTCTCGGTATTGATAGTGGCATCGGGGGCGACAGCCACATCCTTATACAGATCAAGGAAATAGCTGTCTATATCCTCAACCATGTCAGTGCGCACCTGATTGCTCCGGTCTATGCGACGCTTGATAGCGATCGCCTCTTCCAACGGCACGTCGGGATCGCGCACTATATCCTCCAGATGCCACTGACGCGCATCTACGAGGCATTTGTCGTATAAGACCGATTCGACGCTCCCTGCTGCGAAGGGATTGGGACATACGGCATCGACATTATCCTCGACATGATAGTCGGCCACGGCGCGATCGAACACGCCGTTGGCCATCTCACTGAATGTCATATCTATATCTTATATATATATGATGCTGATCCCTGAACACTTACTGCTTCTTCTCCTTGAGAAGGTCGCGAATCTCCGTCAGAAGGATTTCCTCCTTTGTAGGCTCCGGAGCAGCAGCAGGAGCTTCCTCCTCCTTCTTCTTAAACTTCATGATAACTCTCAGAGCCACGAAGATACTGAACGCCACAATGAAGAAGTCTACAATATTCTGAATGAAAAGACCGTAATTCAAGGTGGCCTCTCCGAATTTAGTAGTCAAAGATTTGAAATCCACACCACCGGTAGCCAATCCCACCAGCGGCATGATGATATCATCCACAAGCGAGGAGACAATCTTGCCGAAAGCACCGCCGATGATCACACCTACTGCCAAGTCTATGACATTGCCCTTCATGGCAAAGTCCTTGAAATCCTGTAAAAATTTGCCCATAATCTTATGATTTTTTTGTTAATATTCCGATACCCGATGACACACCCGTATTCTATCCTTTTCCTTGCCTAAAGTCAGGGAGCGAAAATTAAAGAAATTTTTCACCAATTCGCTTTTACGACTCAAAAAAAAGTATTACTTTTGCCGTCGGAAAACATGTGTGCCATCTCCTGTATTCCAGCACAGGATGCACTCCCGCCTGAAATATCAGGGCACAAAAATAGTAAATTTCACATTTAAACCCAAATAAAGGTAAAAACAAAATGACAAAAGTAGGTATTAATGGTTTCGGTCGCATCGGTCGCTTCGTATTCCGTGCTTCCACCAAACGTGATGACATTGAGGTTGTAGCAATCAACGACCTTCTCCCCGTAGACTACATGGCTTACATGCTCAAGTACGACACAATGCACGGTCGCTTCGACGGCACTGTTGACTACGATCTCGAGAAAGGCCTCCTCATCGTTAACGGCAAAGAAATCCGCGTAACAGCTTGCAAGAACCCCGCTGAAATCGCTTGGGGTGAAGTAGGCGCAGAATACGTCGTAGAGTCTACAGGTCTCTTCCTTACAGAAGAAAAAGCAAAAGCACACATCGAAGCCGGCGCAAAATACGTCGTTATGAGCGCTCCCTCTAAGGACGCAACTCCCATGTTCGTTGTCGGTGTGAACGAAAACACATACGCCGGACAGCAGTTCGTATCCAACGCTTCCTGCACAACCAACTGCCTTGCTCCCATCGCCAAAGTCCTCAACGACAAATTCGGTATCGTTGAAGGTCTTATGACAACCGTTCACTCCACTACTGCCACTCAGAAGACAGTCGACGGTCCTTCCATGAAAGACTGGCGTGGCGGTCGCGCTGCAAGCGGCAACATCATCCCCTCTTCCACCGGCGCTGCCAAGGCTGTCGGCAAAGTTATCCCCGAGCTCAACGGCAAACTCACCGGTATCTCAATGCGTGTCCCCACACTTGACGTATCTGTTGTTGACCTTACCGTTAACCTCGCTAAGCCCGCTACTAAGGAAGAAATCTGCAACGCAATGAAAGAAGCTGCAGAAGGCGAACTCAAAGGCGTACTCGGCTACACCGAAGACGCAGTCGTATCAAGCGACTTCCTCGGCTGCCCCCTCACATCTATCTTCGATGCAAACGCCGGCGTTTACCTGACAGACAAATTCGTAAAAGTTATCAGCTGGTATGACAATGAGATCGGCTACTCCAACAAAGTGCTCGACCTCATCGCTCACATGAAGAAAGTAAACGGCTAATACCGTCCAGCACATAACCAATATATCTGAGCGGACACTCCCACGAGTGCCCGCTCAATCTTTTTCAGGACGCAGCCCACCTCTCAATATTGCCAAAAAATATTACCTTTGTGGAAACATTATCCCCCACATGCAGTTTACAGAGATCGGATTCGCAATATTCCTCTCAATAGTCTTTGTCATAAGGTGGTACCTCCTCCGGAATAGCGTCAAAGGCCGCAACATCATGATACTCGCGGCAAGCTATCTCTTCTACGGATGGTGGGACTGGCGCTTCCTTGCGCTCATCATCGCGACGACACTTACAACATACCTGAGCGCCCTACTCTCAAGAAAGAACAATCCCAGACTCTGGACCACCTCCAACATCGTACTGAATTTAGGAATCCTCGCGACATTCAAATACCTCGGCTTCTTCTCCGAAAATCTACGCCGACTCCTATCCCTCTTCGGCTGGCAACTCGACTGGTTCACCATCGATGTACTCCTCCCGATAGGCATATCCTTCTACACCTTTCAGGCTATCGCTTACTCCGTCGACGTCTACAGACATCGCATCTCCCCCTGCACAGACCTCCTGTCTTTCGCCACCTTCATTGCATACTTCCCGCAACTGGTTGCCGGGCCCATCGAACGCGCATCCGATCTCCTCCCCCAGCTGCAGCGAAACAACAGATGGGATGCCCGGTTCGCCGCATCAGGCCTCCGGATGATTCTCTACGGCGTCTTCAAAAAACTCTGTATCGCCGACATGCTCGCTCTCATCGTCGACCGCATGTACCTGTCCGACCTATCCAATCCCCTCAACACCCTCATAGCCGGAATCCTTTTCTCTTTAGAGATATATTGCGACTTCTCAGCATATAGCGAAATAGCCCGCGGCACATCGCGACTACTCGGAATAGAACTGATGGCAAACTTCCGATTCCCTTATTTCTCCCGCAACATCGTTGAATTCTGGCGTCGCTGGCACATATCCCTGATGATGTGGTTTCGTGACTACCTCTACATACCGCTCGGAGGAAACCGCAAAGGCACCCGACGCACATACATCAATATAGCAATCGTATTCCTACTCTCAGGCCTGTGGCACGGCGCAGCATGGAACTTCATAGTCTGGGGAGCCTATTGGGCCCTCGTCAATATCGCAGGACGCGCAATCTTCCACCTGCAAGACAGGAAACAACCCATCAGATTCGCAAACCTGCCACAAATTATCCTCACATTCACTACCGTCGCATTCGGATTCTACATATTCCGCTGCTCCGGATGGCATCAGATGGCCGACGGACTCCGCAATATCTGGATCTACGCCGCCGCAGCAGCCACAGGATGGGCAATAGCACGACTCATCACACACCCTCTCGCAGCCCGCATCCTCTCAACCCCCCAATGCAAATACGCGATCATACTTATCCCCCTCGTATTGATCACCCCACTCCTGTATATCTACTGGCAGCAGGCACTCCGGCTATTCTGGATTTTTTCCGCCATCATAGCACTCCTGATCGAATGGAACCAACGCAACAACCCCTATCCACTCTCACGCCCACCGGCTCGCACTATACCCAGACTAAGCCTATACTGGCTTCTAATGCTCCTCGTACTCCTTAGCGAGCCTATAGAAATGAGCTTCATATACTTCCAATTCTGATGTCAACAATGGACAAAACAACACGCTCCATAACCACATTTCTCATCAAAGCAATACTCCTCACCCTACCCGTGATCCTCCCGGCCCTACTCTTCTATATATGGGCTGACCCATTCCGTGTTGTCCGGAAAAACGCCGACTTCTTTCCCGACTACAACAAGAACCACGCCAGAGTAGGCATGAACAAAGGTGTCGCCACAATACGCAACTTCGAAACACAACTAAGCCATAACCACCGATACAACGCATTCATATTCGGATCCTCAATCTCCTGCTATTTCGACGCCCGCCAATGGGCCTCCCTTATCCGGACAAAATCACCCGAAGCAACCGTACAACCATACCACTTCGACTCCAGCTCCGAATCCATTATCGGAATGGCCCGAAAAATCCAATACCTCGACCGCAAAAACATACCCATATCCTACGCCCTCATAATACTCGACCCAATAATCATAGCCAACGGATGCGACGACTCCTCCCCCATGGCCATTGATCCTCCGGAACTCCACACCAACCCGCTTCACACACTCAAATTCCACTACACCTTCCTCCGCGCATCCACCAACGCCGATTTCCTCAAAACATGGATACCCGGACGCCTCACAGACACCCCGCTCCTAATAGGACGAAACCCCGTATTTGAACCCCAACCCATAGCCTACGACCCCCTCATCAATCAGGAATCCATCCCCCTATGGGACAGCATCATAGCAACCGATCCCACCACCTTCTACACCCAACATCCACTCATCCTCTCACCCCACAGCGTCACCGTGAGCAAGCCCCTGCTCACGACAGAAAATATACAAGCGCTCCGGACCATCGCCAGCATCTTTGAACGCCACAACACCGACTACCGCGTCATAATAAGTCCCAATCGCCGCAAAGTCGCACTTCACCCCTCAGACCTCGCCATTCTACGCCACAACCTTCCCAACTCCGAAGGACGGATATTCGACTTCAGCACCACTCACGCACAAGACCTTGAGACCGACACCCTCCTCTACGACAACACCCACTACCGTCCCGTCTACGCCACACGCCTCCTCCACCTCGCCTACCCATGACCGCACCCGAAAGTATGCAATTATCAATAACTATGTCTCATACGTAAAAAACTTTTTCAAAGCCAAAATACAACCTAAACGTTACATCCTCGGAAGTCTTCTCAAACACAAACCCTAATACGGAGCGACAAATGGACGTGATCAAGGCGACAGCGTAACTCCATTCGAAACCGTGTCACCACCTTTGGCGCCTGACAACGTCAAGCCCCCCGGCGCAGATGAGACACAGAGAACGAAATGCGAAGCAATTGTCGAATACCAATAAAAAACCAATATGAGGCAAATCACTCACTCAGCGAGAAAGCGATGCAACAAATGGTCTCGGTCTTTGAATTCCTGAACCACTCACTCCACCAAAGGTAAGATAAACGATAAAAGTCCCCCATTGCACCGACCATAAGAATTTCCGCGGTGAATCCTTTTCGGATATCGGTTAAAGGCGGCGACTATACCTGTCGCACGGTCAATTATATCAAGATTTCTGATGCAATAACATTATGCATTATCGTAAAGTTCTGGCAGTCCGATGTTTGGCAAACGATTGCCGGAGTCTGTCCGACGTCTGTCCACCTTGACTGAGATATTTCTCTGAATTGGCTGCTATAACCTTACTCTACTATTGCAACACACCCCATTGGGATAAGTTTGCCGGATTTCAGACACTTTCCCAATACTCCACACAGTTTCCTCAACATTCCCCAAGAAAAAACTATGTAAATATGTATGTTTGGCCAAACATAAAAAAACCAACCCTCAATGCCACCAACACCGAAAGCCGAGATTCTTTATGACCGCACTAAGAAATACTATATTTGATTCATTCAAGGCGATGTTATAAGTTGTTTTCATAGATATAAACTCTTATTTACACCTATGAAATAATTTGAATTTTAAAATTAGGATGTAATCCATAGCCTAAACTATAATTTGGAAGTCTTAAGGTTGGATTAATTTCTAAATCTCTAAGGTTGGGGCAATAATTAAAAACTACTGTTCCAATTTTTGTCGAAGTTCCCAGTATTTTAGCATCGCTAAGTTGAAAACAATATGAAAAGGCCCATCTTCCACAATCAATGACATTTTGCGGAATGGTTACATGTTTAAATTTGCAATAAGCAAAAGAGTGCTCTCCAATATATTCTACAGTTTCAGGAATTTCTAAAAAATACAGATTTGAATTATAAAAGGCATAATCACCTATCCTTCTGATATTTGATAATTTTGGTAATTCGAATAGATTACAGCCCATAAACGATTCTTTGGGTATTTCTGTTATTTTTTCTAAATTCCGAACAGTTTGAAGATTTCGACAGCCTTTAAACATTCCTTCATGTAAAAAATTTATACTGTCTCCCATATCCTCAGGGAAAATGACCTCAGTTAAATATGTCATTCCGGCAAAAACATTTTCGCGAATTCTTTTCACGAAAGGCTCTATTCTGAAAACTGATGCAATTGGTAATATCGCGATTAGTTCAAAATCAAGCGAATATATTCCGTTATTGTAAAAGAAATATAAAGGTTTATTATCTTCCTGAGATATTATTCTAATATGACTTATTGAACTTCCTCTAAAACAATGAGGACCTAAATAATGTAAAGAAGATGGCAAGTTAAGAACAATTAAATTCGGGCAGTTGAGAAAAATATCATCACCCAAAACTAATTGCGTTGGAGGAAACGTGATCTTCTTTAAAAAGTGGCATCCAGAGAACGCTCCGTCTAATATTCGTTCAACCCCGTTAGGCACTACATATTCCGTAATATTATCAGGCACGGAGAACAAAGTTGTTCCATCGATTGACATAATCTCTCCAATAGGTCCATTCACATGTACAGTCGGTGGATAGTGACGCTTATCACGATCCAACTTGCTCCACTTGTTAGTTTCAATATTGATCATAACGTTATCTTTGTAATTATTGAGTTAGCCATATTAAATCTGGACTGTACTAATAATTGTTAAAGAATTTAGATTCGATTCATTCGACACGATTCAGTGGGGTTGAATAGGGTTGAAATCGCAAAATTTTCAGGATTCGCTGACAATTTGCTGACAAAAACTCTATAAAAAATCCCGCAACCATTGAGTTTCAATGAGTTACGGGATTATTTTGTGCCCAGAACAGGACTCGAACCTGCACGCCTCTCAGCACTCGCACCTGAAACGAGCGCGTCTACCATTCCGCCACCTGGGCTTTTCGTGCCACAAAGTTACATACTTTTGACCGTGTGTGCAAATATTTTAATATTATTTTTCCAAACCATTGTAAACCAGCTTCCAACCCAACTTCCAACACATCCTCCAACTCACCCTCATTCACGTCATTCACCTCCCTTCCAACCCACCTTCCAACACTCCTTCAAACCGAGCCTCATACCTGCCTTCTACCCCCGTCATTCCCGACGTCACTGATCCATTACAGACTCGTAAGAACTATCGCCACGTGGCCCACGTAGACTAATACCACGTAGACTAATATAGGAAAGGTATGATATATCGACGCTTCTGTTGAGTAAATTCTGGTCCGAACTCCGCGGCATACCGATACCACAGCTTACGCGCTCGCGGTGCAAGATTGGCAAAGGTCCAGAGCGCGAACACCGCCCCGCCCCACGACCATGTTAAGATAGCATATCCGATCCATTCCGCTAACTCCCCAAGATAGTTGGCCCCGGCCACATAACGGAACATACCCCCCTCCGGAAGATAATGACGTGTATCCCCCGGACGACGCAGGTTACGTATGATACTGTCGCTTTGTATGTTCGTATACATGCCCCACCCGAAGATGACGGTCCCCACAATGAATTGCCATGAGACTAACCAACCCATAGGATATGTCCCGGACGGACTGACATAGAAAAGCCATCCCCCTATCATGTAAGCATTGACAAGATTAAAGGTTATACCCATCAGGATAATAGTGATAGGCATACGTCCCCTCCCTCGTATCAGGAGCGGGAAGATAAAGGAGCGCTGGAAATAGTGCCCCAGAAAGAAGCATGCCATTACAGCCACAGGAAGAGTCGTAGGTCTTGTAGACAGCGTCCAAAGCACTATCATCGCACAAAACACCGGAGCCTCCATAAGTATCCACCCCAGACGATTGTTTACGGTCGGACCCCAGCGAGGTGTGTAGGCCACTCCGTAGCCCGCTTCGATGCGTTGAAGCGAGAGGAAGACAATGACGGCCAGTAGGGACATCACGATGAGAACCGTATAATATGTCTGGGTCTCGAAGAGCTGTTGCATTGTATATCTTGTCAGATGTTGAGTTTACCGTAAAGTCAAAGGTAGAGCTTATTCAAGATCAACCTGTACGTTTTTAGGAAAAGGATGTGATGTACGTCGGCAGTAGATCCGTCCGTAATGCCCTTGCATACCCGCCTCCAAGGCCCGGAGAGCCGGTATTGCACCGGCTTTCGGCTTACGGATAAAGGGACGGAACATGATGTCCGTCAGAGGATCGAACCATCTGTCCATCGTGATCATCCCTGAGTCTACTATTCCCGGATCTGCACAATTCACGTATATCCCCTTTGGTGCCAGTCGGACACTGAGAGCTGAAGCATAGAGAGTTATCGCACGTTTCGAGGCCGCGTACGTTCCCAACTGTGAAAATTGCTTCGGTGTCGGCTGCGGAGGAATCGTGTTAGACTGTATGAGGAAGCGCGTGAGGGAAGTCGTGAATACGATCGAACTCGGAGACGTAATGAGACCCGACTGCAGAAGCAACCGGGTCCAGAGTCTCGTATTGAGATAATTGACATCCATGTCCATCTCCCTCTGCTGAGGCGAAAGCGTAAAACTTTTGGCCATGATACCCGCATTGTTGATCAGACCGGCCACGGTATCGGCCGGACGGATCAGCCGCGGAAGCTCCGAAGCCGCCTTGTGCACCTGTGCCGAGTCCGCGAGATCCAGATGCAGAAAGGTTGCCGTGGTACCTTTGGGTAGTGAAGCAGCAAGCTCTTGGGCTTTCCCGAGATTGCGACACGCCATGATGAGCCCGTACCCTTTGAGGGCTAATTCCTGGCTGATAGCAGAGCCGATCGCCCCCGTAGCTCCTGTGACAATAATATGCTTCATGACCCGGCTTTGACAGACATGTTGAGTTAGCGGATGGCGGTGTATCAGTCCTCTATATCGATGTTAAGCTCGTCATCGAGATCGCTCATGTCCACACCCGAAGTATCCTCTTCCGGAGCCTGCTCCGCAGTATTTTTCTTTGCCAGAGCCTCAGCGGCTGCCGTAGGATCGCCAAACATCTTCTGGCGGATCTTTTCAGACAGCATTTCTGCCAGTTCCGGATTATCGATGATAGCTCGCTTGGCCTGCTCGCGTCCTTGAGCCAGCTTGGAACCATCGTACGAGAACCATGACCCGCTCTTCTTGATGATTCCCAGATCCACTCCGAGATCTATGATCTCCCCCGCCTTACTGATACCTTCTCCGAACATGATATCGAAAGTCGCCTTGCGGAATGGCGGAGCCACCTTGTTTTTTACAACCTTCACCCTTACGGTACGTCCCATGACATCGTCCCCATCCTTGATCATCTGAGTAGGCCGGATATCGAGTCGAACCGTAGCATAGAACTTGAGAGCGTTTCCTCCGGTGGTTGTTTCCGGACTGCCGAACATAACCCCTATTTTCTCACGAAGCTGATTGATGAAGATACAGGTCGTGCGCGTACGGCTTATTGTACCGGTTAATTTCCTCATGGCCTGAGACATCAGTCGGGCATGCAGACCCATGTTCTTATCCCCCATTTCCCCATCTATCTCTGCCTTAGGGGTGAGGGCGGCCACTGAGTCTATCACGAGAACATCGATCGCACCCGAATTGATAAGCTGCTCCGCGATATCAAGAGCCTGCTCTCCATTATCGGGCTGCGATATCCATAGATTATTGATATCCACCCCGAGAGATTCGGCATAAAATCTGTCGAAGGCATGTTCGGCATCGATAATCGCACACACACCCCCGGCCTTCTGAGCCTCCGCTATGGCATGGATGGCAAGTGTTGTCTTACCGGAAGACTCAGGTCCGTATATCTCGATTATTCGACCGCGGGGATACCCCCCCACTCCGAGAGCGTAATCGAGCGCGATTGAACCCGTGGGCACGACCTCCACGTCGGCCACAGTCTCATCGCCCAGACGCATGATCGCACCGTCGCCGAAATCCTTGTGGATATGTTGCATGGTGGCTGAAAGGGCTTCGAGTTTCGCCTGTGCGTCACTGATGCGGGTGGCCACCTTTTTTTCTGATTTTTTCTTTGCTGCCATATCGGTAGGTCTTATTGTTTTTATTTGCTTTTTTGGTTTCCACTGCAAATTTAGTCAGTTGACTGTGCAGCGGGTTTGCACACACATGTTAATCCACGTTAAACTCAAAAAATATTTGACAGAGTTTCCCGTAAAGCGGTTAACAATGCAAATTTAAGAAAAAACACATAACACCGCAAATGAATTCACCCAAATATGGCAAACACAGGCTCCTTCCTCCTCACCCCTTTTACTTAATAATATTTGACTCTGACAACCTTCCTGAGTTTTAACCCTTTATTCGAGCCTTACAACACTCCAGTTATACTCAATCCGCAGGGATGACATAAACCATAAAAGTTACTCCAATCATTTCCACTGGATAATCGTAAAAATGCGTAAATTTGCGCTATGGCTTGTTCAACTGAATATATCGACTTCATATTAGAAGTCT
>CAYPBS010000027.1:0-23390 GCA_964409015.1 uncultured Sangeribacter sp. | reverse complement strand
AGTTCATGATCCGTCCTATCGGCGCATGCTGCTTCAAGGAGGGTATCCGCATGGGTACAGAGGTATTCCACAACCTCAAGAGCGTTCTCAAAGCTCGCGGTCTCAGCACAGCTGTAGGCGACGAGGGTGGTTTCGCGCCCAAACTCGAAGGCACAGAAGACGCTCTCAACGTCATTGTCGAGGCAATCAAGAAAGCCGGCTACGAACCCGGTAAAGATGTGACTATCGGTCTGGACTGCGCTTCCTCCGAGTTCTACCAGAACGGTGTATATGACTATACTCACCTCAAGAACGGCGCAGAGAAAGAGCTTAATGGCAAAAAGCTTACAAGCGAAGAGCAGGCTAAATATCTCGAGGAGCTCATCACGAAATATCCTATCGATTCTATCGAGGACGGTATGGACGAGAACGACTGGGAAGGCTGGAAGATCCTTACCGACCTTATCGGCAATCGCTGTCAGCTCGTCGGCGACGACTTCTTCGTAACCAACGTGAAATATCTTGAGAAAGGTATCGAAGAGGGTTGCGCCAACTCTATTCTCGTGAAGGTAAATCAGATCGGTTCTCTTACAGAGACCCTGCGTGCCGTGCAGATGGCTCAGCGCAACAACTATACCGCAGTCATCTCACACCGTTCAGGTGAGACCGAGGACGCTACTATCGCTGACCTCGCTGTGGCTATGAATGCCGGTCAGATCAAGACCGGTAGCGCAAGCCGTTCCGACCGTATGGCTAAGTATAATCAGCTTCTCCGCATTGAAGAAGAGCTTGGAGACGCAGCTGTTTACGGTTACAAAAAAATTGCAAAGAAATAATATTCACCATAGAAGGCGTTGCAAACCCAGAGAAAGGATGAGCTTATCCACTTAAAAGCAAAAATCTGAAGGTTGTCAACATACCCAAAAGGATTTACCTACTCTCTCGGTATCATTTAACAATTTTTGCAACAACCTCCTAACAAACCACTAAAAGTCCGGACAGCCGGGACATCGTTTCCTACTGTCCGGACTTTTTAATTTGTTTCTATCCCAAACCCTATTGCCACTCCCTCCTTCATATCTTCAAACACATGGCTTCGACTTCGGAACACATCAGAATGAAATACACCCGAATTCCGCTCTATATCCTTGCCGTCCTGATAGTGACTTCGCTGGTATACTATTTTCTGATGACACTCTTCACATCTCCGCATATCGATGACCTTCATTACAGTTACCCTTATCGTCACTGGCTTCTCGGGGAGGGAGAATTTCCGGGTTTTGAGCCATGGTGGCGTACAATAAAAGCTCACTTTTTCGGCATTAACGGCCGTCTTGGCGACAAGCTCCTGTTAGGCTTCCTGCTGCTGCCTAAATGGGTCGCAGCGAGCATTGCCTCATTCTGTACCGTAGGATTCATGATCCTTGCATCCTATATCGCCACAGGTAATATTAGAAAACATACATGGCTCTCTACGGCAATAATCATAGCATTGATCCTAAGCCTGCCTTGGTATGACTCCATGTTTCTCGGATGTATGACAGTCAACTACATTATGGCATCCTTCTGGGGAACCGCAGCCCTCGCACTCTACTTCCGTAAAACCACATTAACCTCTGAAGACAGGAGAAGGAAACTTAAATATGCGGGTGCTGTATTGCTCGGATTTCTTGCAGGCTCATGGCACGAGTGCTTCACATTCATAATCGCTCCCGGACTTCTGATATTCCCATTTTTTGAAAAACGCCTCACCAAGCTTCAGATATGTGTTCTGTCCGGAGGAATTCTCGGTGGTATTTTCATAATTTCCAATCCGGGATTCTGGATGCGCTACGACAATCAGATGCATCTGATGACCATGAAGAAAGCGATCTTGATTCTCGACTATGCGAACGCATCATTATCATTTCTTGTGTTGTTTCCAGTGTTCATGGCCATAAAGAAATTGCGACACCGATATACCCGAAAGGAGGCGGGTATTATGACGGCATGTTTCATTGCCTTCATACTTAACATCATAATATTCTTAAGCAATCTTAACCTTCCCCGAGTACCTTGGTTCGGAATGATATTGGGATATATTGGTCTCGGTTTGATTCTCTCTCCTTTCCGCCCTGCCAAACCTATTTCCGTCCCTTGCAGAATAATCGTAACAGGTGCAACGCTATTCTGTCTTGTCCATTTCTTTGTTACCGTCATAACCCAATACAAAGTCGATCGGGAGTATCGTGAGATAATCTCCCTCTACAGATCGTCTGGAGATGGCACCGTATTTTATACAGAGACGGCAAGCAAAAACATCCCGTGGATAGCATTAGCGAGACCCTCCTCCGATCAATTCCACGGTTGGAGGATTGATTCCGGCACAGATACTTTCTATAAACAGGCTCAGATCTACCTCCAGCTTGTCCCCGAGGAACTAAAAGATTTCTCAATATCAGATGCAGAACCTGTTAACGAGACAGAGGGCATCTACCTGTATAAAGGGAACTTCGTGACAGACGCAGAAAAGACACTTTTTATACGATGGCGCAAAGTAAAATTTACCACTCCGGAGGGAGATACCTACGTATTGACTTTACTCTGTCATAGATTTACAACTTCCGACGGACGTACATGGTACTACTTCCTACCGGATAAGGATGGAATTAAAGATATTATCTCTCAATGTACGGTCTCACTTGATTTGTCAAAATAATATTCACTAAGACAATTTCAACATCCATTAAGATATGAATTTCAATCTTGCAATATGATTCGATGCAGTTGTAGGGTTGCTTATGGCACTCCCGTTTTAGCATCGATGAAGGACGCATAAGGTATAGAAATATAATCTTACCATTATTGCTTGCAGTAATCATATCATTAGTGTAAATTATCTCGTTATAATAGAAAAACATAGTAAAGATGGTTCCACAAAACAAAATAGAATATCAGCAGCAACCAGATAGTTTGATCCATTTCTTTAATCCAAGGCGGTGACCTATCAGCAATTGGATAATAAGAAGAGGAAGATGACATGGGTTGCAATTGTTTTCTTCCTTGCAGTGGTCGTGTTATCCGGCCTCAACGCCGGATTTATGCCTCTTCTTAATGATGATCTTAGCTATGCATGCCGATATAGCTGTGTGAAACACAGGTTTTGTCCTGAAAACGATTTTGACATCCTCGATATGATGATATGTCAACGGGACAAAATCAATGGACGCTTTGGGGACATGTTTACACCCGTTTTCGTGCTTATTCCCAATTTGATTTACGGTATACTATACGGATGCTGCTACGGAGGCATTCTCCTGATGATGAATCGAATTGCACGAATATCTTTGTCCAAAGATCCCAAAAAAGTTATATGGCTCACAGCATTGACCGTAATTTTTTTCCCATGGTTTGATGACCTTTTCAGTAGAGCGGTATTCTTAAACTATTTCCCTTCAGCCTTGATGTTATTGTACGTCATCAAGAAGTTTATTTCCAGACGTCAACTCAAAGGGTGGAAATCGGGCTTTTGTGTGGCAATGGCTTTTCTCGTAAGCTGGTGGCATGAGCTTGTGCCGGTCTCAATGATTCCGGCAGCGATTGTCTTTTGTGTCATAACACGCAACATCACACGCAATCAATTCATTATTGGCATAGGTGTTATTGCAGGACTTTTGATGGCTCTATCTGCTCCATCATTTTTTCACCGTACGGATCAACTTGCCGGAGTAATTCTTTCTTATTATGTCAAAACACCTTTTGTAGCTTACATACTCTGCAGCTTGGTCCTGTCGATATTAACAATCGTACTGTTCTACCGAAAAAAAGAGTCCATACATAACAAAGCGATCTTATGGTCATTCCTGACTCCTCTTGTTCCAATATCCATTTTAGACTCGCTTTCCCTTTTTGAGTGTAGAATGTTTCTTTACAGTACTATGTTGATTCTTACAGTGCTTGTGATGTATTTTCCGTCCATGAGAGGAAATATGAAGCGAGTATCACTTTGGATAACAATATCAGTTTGCGGTCTCGTAGTCATTCATCTTTCCTCCTTGGTAATGAATACCCGCAAGGTGTTTATCGCTTCAGAGGAGATTCTCAAACAGGCAAGATCTGATACAGATAAAAACATATATTACGATCTTTCAACCTTACTTGAGACTCCGGAATATACTTATCTCTATAAATCTGTTGCAATCCCATATATCACGCAATTCTCCCACCCCTATTTTAAATTGTACACTGAAAGGAATAGGTTTTCTGAACCAATCCATCCTGCCTTTCGAAGTTTTGACTCAAGCAAAGCAAGGAGATTAGAAGCTCCCGAAGAAATATACTGTGTGGATTCTCAGCTTGCGGTTGTATCCCCATTCGACGAGACTCCTGAATGTATCTACGGCAGTGCGGTGATAGAATATATTGACGGTGAGATTCTGAGGAGTGATTTTGCGGGATATGCATTCCAAGACATAGATGGAAAAGATTTCGTATATCTACTCTTCACTAATCCCATCAGGAAACGAAACGATCCTAAAAGAATCATCGATTTCTACATAAACAAATAAAGCACGAAAAATGCATACCAAGACATCAATATGGACTATAATCTTCTTTATAGTGACGGTGGTAATGACAGGTGTCATTGCAGGGAATGTACCCTTGTTTGACGATGACCTTGTGTTTGCCAATGCATGGGGGTGCTCGCGACATTTGATATGCCCCGAAGAGGATTTTGATCCTTGGGGATATGCTTGGGAACATCGTTTGCTTACAAACGGCAGAATCGGGGATATGTTCACACCTTTAATCACCATGCTTCCACGGTGGTTATACGGAGTAATGTATGCTCTTTGCTACGGTATTGTATTGCTTCTGATGTTCAGAACGTCTCGATGCGGTCTGCGCTCCACTCCCTTAAAGTCAGTTTGGATAGTGGCATTCACTGTGATAGGTTTCCCTTGGATAGATGTTTTTTACACGCGTGCAGTCTTTTTCAATTATTATCCCGCCATAATATTTGCACTGATATCCATGCAATTTTTCATTTCGGAACGGAAACTAACCGGGTGGAAACTGTGGATCTGTATAATAGTTAGTCTTCTCGCAGGATGCTGGCACGAGCTGATACCGGTGTGTTTATTCCCTGCAGCAATGGTATATTGCATAGTGACAAGGAAAGTTACGCGCAATCAAGTGTTGGTATCTATACCCATGGCTGTCGGAGTGGCATTCGTAGTGTCTGCCCCCTCCTTCTTCAATCGTCCTGACCAGCTTCCTATCCTGCAGTTCAGCGTAAACAGAAAACTGCTTGCATATCTTTATACGTTTATGCTTGCGGTTATAGCTGCTATAAGTATCGCCCTGATCTATCTCCGGAAAGGAGTGAATAAAGCATCGCGCAGAGAGAGAGCCTTGGTTCTTTCGCTTTTGATGCCTACAATTCCTTGTTGCATCATAATGTTGAGCTCCCTTTATGAAACCCGGATTTGCTTTCCGGCTATTGTTTTCTCGACTATAGCTCTATTTTACGCTCTTCCCGACCTCAGATTAAAACCTATTTTAAGAAGGTCACTAACTGCAACTTCAGCTTTATTAGGTCTCATTGTAATACTTCATCTGACGTATGTTGCCCAAGATACAGTGAAAGTCAGGCGTGCCTCAGAGAGCATCATGGAGCAGGCAACTGCGAATAGTGAGGCTCCAATATACTATGATCTTGCCGACATCGTGGCTAATGATACGTATAATCTCTATAAGACACAAGGCAGAAGCTATATCAACAAGCTCCATAGTTGGGAAGAGTTTTCTGACTTCACGGGATATCGATACAGTTTCAACGTACTGCCGACCGCACTCAGAAACTTCGACATATCCCAAGCTGATACTATTGATGCAAAGAACGGGGTGTATCTCTACCAAGGCCACCTCCTTATGGATTCTCCGTGTGATTCCACTCAGTACATCTATGGTGTAGTGGCGGTTGAATATCCTGACAATATGGAAAAAGCTTATAGATTTATGGGTCCATACTTCACAGACATCAACGGAAAACCTCTCATCTACATACTCCCTTATCAACCCCGAATGGATCGTAAAAGACCAACAACGGCAAAGATTGTTGAGCTCAATCTTTGCCGCCGTATCATGCGATAAAAACAATAGAATTCTATTTCGAATCTACAGCCAGAACCGCCCCCCCGGAGTGAGCTGTCTGCAGCGGTGTGTAGAGACACTGAGTCTGAGCGATACCGAGAGAAAAGACTCCATCCTGACTGACGTAGCAGTCGTATCCTGTGTATGTCACACCTTTCGGAAGAAAATCAAAGTACAGATTCGTACAATCATTTCTCACATCCCGGTAATATCCGATACCTTCCTGACAAGTGTACCCGGAAAGCTGCTCGACAGGAGAAAGACATGCGCTTCGTCCGTCAATCACACAGACATAATCCATGTCACGTTTTGATATGAGTTTAAGCTCGATCCTAACTTTATCCCCTTTTTTCAATGTCATTCCTTCGCAGACTTCCTCGGTGTGAGTTCCGTTTGCATCTTCTGCCACACGAAGCACTCTCTTACTAATGGAAATATCGCTTTCGCTGAAAGGTTTTACATCAGCAATAGGCACAATCATACGGCTCAATATTCCCCCCCATGCCTGATGTCCTGAAGATTTGATGACCTCTACAGTCACATCATCAGAATCGAGCGGAATAACAAAACTTCCGGTGAGTGCATCGCGTTTTGATATCGTTTGCTCCTTGCCGTTGATCAGTATACGAGCCGGATCAGAATCGACCATCCAATCGCTTCCGCTCGAAAGAATCGCATAAACGACTTCCGCTGTTTCCAAGGTGGCTCCCCAGTCTTCAGTCTGACGCTGAATCAGAAGCCACTGACGCAATCTATCTATCTGAGGAGCGTCTGGGCTTATCTCGTTATATGCCTCCAGCACTTGGGCAGTCGAAATAAGTTTGTTGTATCCATCCCATGAAGATTTGAGATTGTCATACCACATGCCTCGCTCCGGACTCTTCAGTGCTTTCTGATTGAGCGATTCAAGAATTGAGCGTGCCTCCATAGGATAACCGTATCGATTCATTACAATGGCAGCGACCGCCTCATGGTAAATTCCGAATCTACCCCATCCCTTCTTAACGGCAGCAATGGTTTCCTTTTGAAGCGAAGCAAACTCATTATTCATCGGTATGTTGCCAAGGCCGGAACGGACATACAGATAATTCATCATTAAGGTCGTGGATAAGTTTTTCTTACTGCGGATATAATCATCATAAAGTCTATCGTCGCAATACTTCACAGCACGATTTATCATCTCATCAAGCTTTTTATCCTCCGGAAGGAAATTCATCTGGCGGAGCATACTGAAATAAAGCAATACACGCCCTGTAATGAAGGTGGAGGATCTTATGCCCTCACACCAACTCCAGCCGCCGTCAGCGTTTTGTTTATTAGTAATTTCATCCAAAGCTTTCTTGATATTCTCCTCACACTTGGACGAATCAAGGAGTTGATTCAGTCGGCTCAATCTCATAGTCTCGCCTTCGGCGTTAAGGGTCCAAGGAGTTTCCTCAAGAGCGATCAGTTTCAAATCATTATCGCGTTGCAGCGGTGAGACTAAAGTACTGTCATCACTTTCTGTACACAATGTCACAGCCTCCCTGATACGGGGGTAGCGATCCGTCAGTCCGACGGCTATGGAATTGCCATAGAAATGACGCAAAGTAGAAAAGATCGTCGCATCCTCTGGGAAGGTCATATCGGGTAACGCCGTCACACAATACCACACCGGATTGTCACAATAGCTGAAGACCGAAGTGGAGTCTTTACCGGCCGAATGAGAATTCAAAGTATAGCTCTTTTCTTCTGGCGCCATATAGAATGGCGTCGATTCAGTCACCGGTGTCGAGGAGGGCAGAATACCGATAAGACTTTGTTCGCCGTCGGAAGAGCTGTCAAGAATAGCGAAAACTCTTACTCCGATAAGGGAGAGATTACCCGGGGCGACAAATTCCAACGTCTCCACAAAACTTGTATCAGCGGCAGTCGAGCGAGGCTCGAAAGTACGTTCGGCAATAGTTTCGCCAGTAACGGGATTATAGATTGAGGCCTTTACATTTATCTCGGCCTCTTCGCCACTGTTGTTGAAAGCGGTGAAAGCAAACACTGCCTTATCGCCGGTGCGGAGAAATCGAGGAAGCTGCGACTGCACCATGACTTTCTTGGAAGCAACGGCCTCATACGTGCTGACATCATTTTTCAGGTTTTCCGGCTCGTAAGCCATCAGTTTCAATTGCCAAGTCGTATTATAGTCGGGAGCCACAAAATTAAGATCGAGAATTCCATCAGCATCCGTGAATAGCTTAGGCCTGAAGAACGCTAACGGACACTCAGACGGACGAAGGTTCACAGATTCTGCCGAAAAACCGCCTGCTGCTACTTCTTCATAATCTTCAGCAGAGGCAGATTCCTCTTCTGCTTTCATGTCAGCCATCTTCATACTTGCACCTCTGATCCTTATATTATTAAGCCTACCGGCACCATCAGAAGTGGGAACGGCTCCCACCAGTGCAGATCCATAATATTCTACATTGTATTCAACCGTTATGTCGTATGTGTTTAGCTGAGGGAATCCAAAAGATTTATTCTCTTTCAGCATCTTTCCTGCAACACTCCAAGAGGTATGGTCGGGCGAGGCTCCATTGGAATAAACGTATATATTATTACTCGGAACAAATAGCGAAAACTTCGGCCATGAGAATGGTTGTATCGAATTCAAAGCCTTGTCGGTCATGGTAGCTGCGACAGGAATGATTCCTACTCCAGACTTTCCAAGGGAATATTTTATACGCCATGATTCATTCCCTCCCGACGTGATTTTATCCCTGAAAGTTACAATCTCCGATAATAATTTCTCGTCTGCCTTATATGACCTTATCCTCACCGTCTCTTCCGCGTAGGCACAATCTCTGAAAGCTCCGAATGTTACAAAGTAAGTTTCTCCTGATGGTGGTGTCGGAAATTTCATCCGTACGTTTCTTGAGTCGACATTTTCCCAATGCGAACTTATAACTCCATTCTTATCACTTAATGTGCAAAGGATATATTGATTGGGGAAAGAAGAGCCGACAATCACGTCGGTAGTCGAAGAGCCCTGTGAGGCCACAAGGTTCTTCTCCGGTATCCATATAGTAGCACGCTCAGGAGGGGTAGTATCCGTCAAACGGAAGATCACAAGCGAGGTAGATTTTTTGCTGTCTGAATCCGGAATCCGAACACTCCACTGATATGTTCCAGACTCGATGTCATCTGATTGCAACTCAAGTAGAGGTGCCTTAAACGTCCCCTCAGCTACAATCTTTCCACTCTCCGAGTTAATCAGAGAGTATTCAAGGAGAGATTCGACCGGAGAACCATCTACCCCCCGAACCTCTGCGCCGAGAGATATTGTGTCTCCCGTAACTGCTATTCTCCCGGAGGATTTTAACTCAATAAGGCTTGATGCTCCCAAGGAGAAATATGTTTCTTCAGACCTTTGCGTTTCGCCGGCAGGAGAAGTGGCTGACGCCTGAATAGTAAAGATTCCGCTACGATAATCCGGGCCAAGAGACTTTGTCGGAAGGTCAATTGAAAACTCCCCGCTTGCATCAGAAACCAAATCCGCAGAATATTCATCGGCCAATTCTCCCATAAAGTACCATGGCCGATAATTATTGTAACGTACATTTAATTTTACTGATGCTCCTGCTAAAGCCATCCCACTGTACGTCTGCACCTTACCTGTTACCTTCACGACATCTCCGGGACGATAGACAGAGCTTGAAGTAGCAATATCAACGAAAAAGCTGGGAACCACGTAATCAGCCACCTCAATACCAACGCTTCCAAACGTGTTGTTCCCTTTTTCATCCGTTACATTTATCCAATAAGAACCGTTCATCCCTTCGGAAGGTATCGGAAAAGACCCAGCTGCCTTTCCGTACTCATCGGTGGTTAGATTTAAAGTACCTACTTTATTTCGTGATGGATTATGGAATGAAATATTGATGTTTTCGTTGGCAAGAATATGTGAACCGTCCGGACCGGTAGAATATGCTACGGCCACAAATTCCACGGTGTCGCCGGGATGAAAAAGTGCCAAATCAGTATATAGTGTGACTTTCTTTTCAGACGTTCTCTTGTAAATGTAAGGACTATATATAAAATCAGTGATTTTATCTGCACCTTTTCGTGCTGTATATTGACCTCCATATTGAATCTTGGCTTTGGGAACAGAAACATATCCGTTTTCGTTCGTTACCATTATTTCTTTAATGGTCTTAACGTTGTTAGACGATGTACGCGATTCTATCTCAACATTTACTTTATTCAGAGGCGCTCCATTAAGATTATCCACTACGTATAATCCCATCTTGTCTCCCTTTACCCTATCGGAAAACACGAAGCTACCCATATCTGATACTTTGAAACAAAATACGCCGTATGAATCCACGATATTTTTTCGATTTCCGCCACCATCGTAAGCAAGCACAACTCCGTAGGATCCATATCCAAGTTTACCGAAATCCAATTCAATAGTATCGGATATGCAGCTATCGCCGGATCCTTTCATCTCTCTGACCTCGATAAAAGATGAATACGAAGGATCCATAATACGTTTCATGTTCGAAAGTTTATTACTTTCCTTGTCAAATCGGAACAGCTTGAAGTACATCTTCTTATCTGCCGGAAGTCCATTGACACCAAGCTTAACAGAGGTGTCGCTACGATAAACGTTCTGACCGGACATCTGTACAAAATAAGAGTTAAGTTCTGTGACACAGTTTTTTATATTATTAATCCGGGATGAGTTCGGAAACTTCTCGAGATAATATTCCAACAAGCCTATTAATTTAGATCGTTCGGAACAGACATCGAAAGATTCTTTTGTGTTCCTATCCCTATGGGTAACATCTAAGAGGACTCCGGTCATGTCCTCCAGCAACCTGAAAGACTCGGGAAGCTCCTTATATTTTTCGTATGCGTTACAAAGCTGCGTATAACATTGTTCGAAACTCATCCATTGTCTCTTCGGAATTAATTCACCTAATAGAAGTGGCGAATTAATCTGGTCAGCGTAGTCAGTAAGTTGTGCGAGCAATTCATTTGAATAAGCGAGATTTTTTTGAGAGGGATTCAAATTCTCGTCGTTGCCACCAAAGAAAGGAATCGGCAAACCGGTTCCTCCTGATTGTTGCTTTGTTAAATCAATAGCTCTCATACACAAAAAAGCATAAAGATCAGGACAAAGCTGTTCTTGTTCTTCCTTGAAATCGACAAGGATTTCTTTCCAGTCGCTTATCGGAGATGTCTTAAGTGCATCTGTATCGCTCAATGACTTTCGGCACAGTTCAAGGACCTTCAATCGAAACATGTCCCCGCTCCATTCATTCAGATTGTCCGGGAAAGGAGTGGTAAGAGGGAGGTTGCGAAAATTTGATTCGTAGTTATGACTGTGTATATCAGCGACAATCTGTGCTTCATAACTGTAAAGAATAGAACTCACCGGACCACTGCATCGCCCGGCCAACCGGTCGATCTCCCTTAATGTTGAAAAAACAGAGTCAGTACTGATATAGTTGCTCGCAGATGCAATCTGCATGACGGCCTTTATAAGATCCTCGTCAGAGGGAGATGAATTAAGAACACGCTCAGCATTGGCAATGACGGTTTCCGGGAATCTAAAATCCGGAGTCTCAAATGTGTTCTGATCTCCCGCATTTGTAACTTTACCTTTCATCGTATTATCTTTCTTAATAGCTGCTGAGGCTTCGGCAGTATAGAAAAACACAAAAGCTGCACATAAGATTAATGCAGCTTTCATCTTCATAAGCTTATATCCCATAGATACTTTCCTGTTATTTGTCCTTACTGTTCTTGTCTTTCATTTTCATCATCTTACGATTGAATTTCAGCTCAGCTTCCTTGAGTTTGTAAAGCTGCTTTGGGGAAAGGAGTTTCTTAAGCTCACGGAAGTATTTGAGTTCCAGAGCCCCTTCTGCGGACTTGGTTTCAGCGATTTTCTCACTGACCCGAAGGTAATCTTCGTCAGTCGGAGAGTTTTTGGCTTTCAGAGCTTTCTGTTCGTCATGGCAGGCCTTGAAAAGGTTGTGTTTTGCGCTGTTCATCTCTGTATAAATACGGATGAATTCGGCCTGCTGGTCCTTGCTGATCTCAGCTTCTTGGATGAGGAATTTTATCTTAAATTCCTGCAATTCGCGAATCATTTCAGCGTGATTCTTACCCTGCTCGTTTCCTTTCTTCGCATACAGAGGGGAAGCACAGAAAAGGGTAATGGCTAAAAAAAGTACGGCTGATGCAAGTGAGCCTAACGGTTTACGCAGAGTTTTCATATCAAAGGGAGGCGTAATAGTCATAATAGAAATCTTCATCAAAATCATCGGAGTCTTCATCTCCGGAGGAGGAAAGATCGGAAGCAAATTCTTCTTGAAGAGCACGAACGTCAATATCTGCAACCTGCTCCGAGAACTCGTAATCAAAATCTTCCTTAAATTCCTCGATATTATCGTATGAGCCTACAACATCGCTGACAATGTCCATATCGTTTAGCTCACCGGAGAGATTGAGCTGTGCATCCACTTCCGGAGAAGATAATGCTTGGGCAACAAGAGCGGGTGGATTGTCGAGAGATACTTTTGCAGACCGGGAAATCTGCATCTGCGAAACGATCTTCATGGTACACCACAGACCGACAAACATAGCAGCCAGATACACGTATGGCCTAACACGCTGCCATAAGGTACGTGGCGGAGCTTTCATAATCGGCCGCTGAGGGAGATTGCGACCCATCGAGTCGATCATCGGTTCGAGAAATCCATCCGGAACCTTAAACCCGTGGTTCTTGCCTATTTTATCCTTTATTATCTTTTCGGGATCCATCTATCTTATATATTTTTTTCTATTGACATGTTATCGGGAGCAAGGTTTAATGCAAAGGGGATATTTTTTATTTTTACCTGCTTCAGACGGATAAGAAATTTCATGCATGGACTTATGGCTGTCAGATTTTTTTGTAATTTTGCAAACTGAATCATCAGGGAAATTTTCAAGCGAATATTCCCGGAGTAACATCATAGAACACTCTCACATGGGCAAGGCTGACACAGTAGCACGATACATTGACGAATACCTTAAAGGGAAGCCGGAAGAGTTGCAGGAGCGATTTCGTTCCAAGGACATCAACAAGCAATATTGCTCAATCATGCAGTGGCGCAGCAAATTGCGGCGAAGTCAGCAGCCTCCGGCTCCGGGGGCGGAGTTATTGTCAGACCTGCGTTCGGTAAAGGCCAAGCTCCCTAAGGCTCCGCACCTTTCGCCACAGGAATGTCGGCTTCTCTATGCAGAAATCGATGCCTTGCGTCAGACCCTCGCCATCTATGAGGAGGAGCAAAAGCAGCGTCGAATCCATGAGCTGGAGGCTCAGCGTGAGGCTATTGCGGCTGAGCTGCAAAGACTTCGTGGCAACGAACCGGGACTTTTCGACCTGATATCCGACTGATCCGAGAGGCTTAGACCAAAGAATAATTATCTCACAAAAATAAAGCATAAGATTATCATATAATGTATAGAAGCAACACATGCGGAGAGCTTCGTCTTTCCGATGCCGGAAAAGATGTGACCTTGTCCGGCTGGGCACAACGAGTTCGTAAAATGGGTGGTATGACATTTCTGGATTTACGTGACCGTTTCGGTATCACTCAGGTGGTGTTCAATAATGAGGTGGATGCCGCATTGTGCGAGGAAGCGAATCATCTGGGACGTGAGTATGTAGTGCAGGTGAAAGGTAAGGTTCAGGAACGCTCAAGCAAGAATCCTAATCTTCCAACCGGTGATATTGAGATCGTGGCGTCTGAATTAAAGATCCTTAACCGCAGCGAAGTACCTCCTTTCACTATAGAGGAAAACACTGACGGTGGTGACGATCTCCGCATGAAGTACCGCTACTTGGACCTGCGGCGTGCGAATGTACGGGACAATCTCGTCCTCCGGCATCGGATGGCATTCGAGATACGGCGCTATCTGGATGCCAACGGCTTCCTTGAAATAGAGACTCCGATTCTTGTAAAATCCACTCCGGAGGGTGCGCGCGACTTTGTTGTTCCTTCGCGCATGAATCCGGGTGAGTTCTACGCATTGCCCCAGAGCCCCCAGCTATTCAAGCAACTCCTTATGGTAAGCGGTTTCGATCGTTATTTCCAGCTTGCAAAGTGCTTCCGTGACGAGGATCTGAGAGCTGACCGCCAACCTGAATTCACACAGGTGGACTGCGAGATGAGTTTTGTGGAACAGGAGGATGTGATCAACATGTTCGAGGGACTGGTGAAACACATTTTCAAATATGTCAAGGATATAGACTTCACGGAGCCTTTCCCCCGTATGACGTGGCACGACGCTATGCGGCTCTATGGCTCAGACAAACCGGACATACGTTTCGGCATGACTTTCGTTGAGCTGACGGATCTCGTTAAGGGCAAAGGTTTCAGCGTCATGGACGATGCACAACTGACTGTGGGAATCTGTGCTCCGGGATGTGCGACATACACGCGCAAACAGCTTGATGAACTTACGGATTTCGTAAAACGCCCGCAAGTAGGTGCGAAAGGACTGGTGTACGTGAAGTATAATGTGGACGGTTCCGTAAAGAGCAGCGTCGGAAAATTCTTCTCAGACGAGGAGATTCTGTCGTGGTGCGAGCGTATGGGTGCTCAGCCGGGAGATCTTCTACTTATCCTGAGTGGAGAGGCCATGAAGACCCGCAAACAGCTCAACGAGCTTCGTCTTGAGATGGGTAATCGTCTTGGATTGCGTCCGAAGAATGTCTTCGCGCCTCTGTGGGTCATCGACTTTCCTCTGTTTGAGTGGGATGAGGAGACTCAGCGTTTCTACGCCATGCACCATCCTTTCACTTCACCCAAGCCGGAGGACATACCTTTGCTCCACAGCGACACGGGCAGCGTGCGTGCCAATGCCTACGACATAGTGGTCAATGGGACAGAGCTTGGAGGAGGTTCGATCCGTATCCACGACTCTGAGCTTCAGGACACCATGTTTGAGCTTCTTGGTTTTACCAAGGAGCGGGCACAAGAGCAGTTCGGCTTCCTGATGGACGCCTTCAAATATGGTGCGCCCCCTCACGGAGGTCTTGCACTGGGTTTCGACCGCTTTGTCTCCATATTGGCGGAATTGGATACGATACGCGACGTGATTGCTTTCCCGAAGAACAACTCCGGACGCGACGTAATGAACGAATCGCCCTCACCTATCGACGATTCGCAGCTTGAGGAGCTTCAGCTCAGACTGGATCTCAAGGTTGAAAAATAAACCAAAAGATTCCTCAGATGCCAACTGTAAAAGATATTGCGCTTGCAATCGAGGAGTTCGCTCCCCGCAATCTTCAGGAATCCTACGACAACGCCGGACTGCAGGTAGGCCACGAAGCTATGGAAGTCGTAGCTGCGATGTTGTGTCTGGATGTGACAGAGGATGTCATGGCCGAAGCCCGGAGAATGGGTTGCAACATGGTCATTTCGCATCATCCGCTTCTTTTCAGCTCCCTGCGGAGAGTGACCGGAGCGACCGCTGTGGAACGCATCGTCGCAGATGCAATCCGCCACAATATAGCTATCTACGCCGCACACACCAATCTGGACTCTGCTGTTCAGGGAGTAAGCTACGAGATCGCAGATACAATCGGATTACGGGATGTGGAGGTTCTTGAAGCCAAGGAGGACAATCCCGAGACGGGTCTGGGAGTCATAGGCAATCTTCCGAGCACTCCCGTACTGGAGTTTCTGCGCAAGGTCAAGGACAATTTCAATGTTGCGGCATTGCGCTATGGAGGCCCCTCACGCCTTCTGGTCGTGAAGCGGGTGGCTATCTGCGGAGGAGCCGGAGCGAGCCTCATCCGGAAGGCAGTCGGGAAAGGGGCCGACGCTTTCCTCACCGGGGATCTGAAATATCATGATTTCACCAACTGGAGTCAGGAGATTCTCCTTGCCGACATAGGCCATTATGAGAGCGAGCTATGCACAAAAAAGATTTTTTCTCGTATTATTCGCGAAAAATTTCCTAACTTTGTAACCTATTTTTCGGAGACTGAAAAGAATCCGATCAACATAATGTAATCCCACTATGGCAACAGATAAGAAGATAGAGAAAGATCGCAGTGTCGAGGAGCGTCTCAAGTCGCTCTACGAGCTTCAGAAGATCCTTTCGGAAATCGACAGAATCCGCACATTGCGCGGTGAGCTTCCCCATGAAGTGAAAGACCTCGAAGATGAGATCGAGCGCTATAATACGCGTATACGCAAACATCAGGAGGAAATCGCTACCCTCAAACGCTCCGTGCAGCAGAATACCGGAGAGATCAGCGATCGCAAAGCCAAGATCGAGCGCTACAAGTCGCAGCAGGACAACGTCCGCAATAACCGCGAGTATGACTTCCTGAGCAAAGAGATCGAATTCGAGGGTCTTGAGATCGAGCTTGCCGAGAAGAAAATCAATGAGGCCGGTCGGGCCATCGAGGAGAAGACGGCAGAAATCGAGAAAGCGAAAGAGGAGCTTGCCGACAACGAGCATATCCTTGCCGAGAAGCGTGCGGAGCTTACCGACATCGTCTCGGAGACAAAGGCTGAAGAGGAGGCTCTGCGCGCCCAAGCGCTTGAGCTGGAAGCACTCGTGGATCAGCGTACTCTTCAGGCGTTCAAGCGTATCCGCAACAATACCCATAACGGACTTGGTATCGTCACCGTGCAGCGTAATGCTTGCGGAGGATGCTTCAACCGAGTGCCGCCCCAGCGCCAGCTTGAGATCAAGATGCATCGTAAGGTCATCGTTTGCGAATACTGCGGACGTATCATGATCGACGGACCTCTCGCCGGCATACAGGAGGAGAAACCTGCAGAACCGGCACCGAAGCGCCGGAGCACCCGTGCACGTGCAGCCTCAGCCGAGGTATCTCCTGCCGTCGAGTCTGTATCCGAAGTTTCGGAATCTTCTGCAGAAGAGTAAAGGAAACCACATCGGCGTGCAATGACGCGCCGGATCTGTGTGTACACCACTACCCCCGCACACGAAGCGTGGAGACATCGACCTCAGAAAGATGTGTCCGCGCTTTGTGGGATATTCATGTATCCGTTTCCCAATTTTTACACCCACTTATCCAGTTTATGCATCCGACTATGCGCCTACCGATATTTTGCTCATCTCGCATGATGATTGCCCGTGTTGTCCTGTTTGCAACCCTGCTGACTCTCACGTTTCTTTCTGCTTCAGCGTTCGACTTACCCTCCCCCAAGCGTGAATTTCGCGGAGCGTGGCTTCATGTCATCGGGCAGAGCCAATACATGAACATGACTCCAGAGGCTCAGAAGCGATACATCATCTCCCAGCTTGACAAACTTGAGAGCGCGGGATGCAACGCCGTCATTTTCCAGATACGTCCTACAGCCGACGCTCTGTATAAGTCGGAGATAGAACCGTGGAGCGCATGGCTTACGGGCAAGCGTGGCAAAGCCCCTTCCGAAGACTGGGATCCGCTGGAATTCATCGTAGAGGAGTCGCACCGTCGCGGTATGGAGCTGCATGCGTGGCTCAACCCTTATCGCGTGACTTCATCGGCCAAGGAAGTTCTCCCTGCAGAACATCTCGTGAACCGGGAGCCTCAGCGTTTCGTGAAATTCAACGGACAGATTTTCTTCGATCCGGCCTACGAGGAGAACCGCCAGTACATCGCCAATGTTGTCGGGGACATCGTCAGCCGCTATGACATCGATGCCATACATTTCGACGATTACTTCTACCCCTACCCTTCGGGGAGTACCAAATTCAATGCGGATACAGAGAGCTATGGCCGTTTCGGACAGGGTCGAAACAAGGGGGACTGGCGCAGAGAGAATGTCGACAAGCTCATAGAGCTCGTTAGCCATTCGATAAAAAATATCAAGCCGTGGGTGAGATTCGGAATCAGCCCCTTCGGCATCTGGCGCAACAAGAGCAACGATCCCCGCGGTTCGGAGAGCGGGGGACTTCAGAATTACGATGACCTCTACGCCGATGTTATATTGTGGGCTGAAAAGGGGTGGATCGACTATCTTGCCCCGCAACTCTATTGGACACTGGACCTAAAGGTAGCTCCGACGCGCAAGCTCGCCAAGTGGTGGAACGACAATACGCCCGAAAACTGCGACCTCTACATCGGCTACGACGTGAAGCGCACGATGGACAATCCCGCCGGCGACGACCGCAATGAGCTTGCTGCAAAGGTCAATCTGTCGCGCTCGCTTCCTAACGTAAAGGGGAACATCTGGTGGCACGGATATTGGGTCACTGACAACTACAAAGGTACTCTCGATTCACTCGCCCAACGCCATCAGGCAAGTCTCGCGGTAGCACCTGCATACGGCGATCTCACTCAGCGTCCGGAGAAGGTCAAGAATCTGAGAGCCTCAATGATTGACGAAAAACCGGTAATCACGTGGGACTACCCTGAAAACTTTTCCGGTTTCAACGCTCCGAATCCCGACGGGGATCCTTCGGCATCCGATGCCGTGAAATTCGTGGTCTACGAGTTTTTCAAGGGGGAAGAGATCAACACGGAGGACCCTGAGGCTATAATTGCCATAACTCCGCTCAATGCTGTGAGGATTGACTCCGCAGAGTCCGGATCTGTCTTTATCGTGACCGCTCTCGACAGGATGAACCGCGAGAGCGAGCCTTCGCAACGACTGATCATAAAATAGCCATAGCTTCATCCCTCCCTGAGCGGCCGTATAGATATTCCGTAAATCAGGAATATTCACGATGAATATTCCAAACCACCATAACTTGCTATTTCACTGCACATTACACTAAAATCACAATATTCACTTCCGGAGGGGGGGTCGGAATGAATATTGTGAATAATCCTCAGAGGGAGCGAAGACATGAAGATATGTCTACATTGAGGCGTAGGAAAGTACGGTAGGGCTTTTCACGTCTACTCCGAATTGTTGTGCTTTCTGCAGAATGGCACGTGCGAGCTTTGGCTTCAGCTCTTCCGGGCAGTAACGGAAATAAGCTTCCGCAGCACGGACATGAGCCGCATCAGGCATCGGATACTCACGGCGTTCGGGGAGTCCGAACACACTGTCGCTCAATTCATTTCTTTCTTCTGTGTCGAGTCTGTCGTTCATAGTCTGTAAATTTTATCAAGTGTTTCATGGTTTAAACGTTCCACCCCATGGAAATGTTGATGACCATATTATTGTCTTATTGGCATATTCTTCGTAATTTTGCAGTCTATGTCTGGAAAACTCATTCTTACACCTCCTGAAATCAATCTCGACTATCATGGTGACGTCATGGTGTTCGATCTTGACGACACTCTGTATCAGGAGAGGGATTATATGCTGTCGGGCTTCCGCGCGGTTGCCCGTCGTGCCGCCTCTCCGGAGGTGACGGATGCGCTTGTCCGGGAGATGGAGAAAGCCTACATGCATGGGGACAACTCCATGGATGCGCTTGCCGGGATTCTCGACATACCGGCATCTACCCGGAAGGATGTCATTGCAGAATGGGTTGAGGTGTATCGCAGTCATATTCCGGAGCTTACCCTTCCGGATTCCACAGCTTCCACATTGCAGTCTCTTTGCGACCGCGGAGTCGAGCTGGCTTTGATTACCGACGGGCGTTCCCATTCCCAGCGAGCTAAGATCGAAGCGTTGGGACTGCAGCGCTACTTCGCTCCGGACAATATCTACATCTCTGAGGAAAGAGGGTCGGGCAAGGAGAGCATGGAGCCGTTCGCTTACATGGTCCACCGCTATCCGGAGGCTTCCGGATTTACATACGTGGCGGACAATCCGGCAAAGGACTTCCTATATCCCAATCTGATGGGATGGTACACGATATGCCTTATCGACAGAGGTGACAATATTCATCCGCAGGACTTGGATGTCGCGGAAGAATATCGACCTCAGTGGACAATTGACTCTATCGAGGAGTTGCTAACAAAAGACTACACAGACGATGAAAGATAACAGGAAGGTGGCTCTGATCACCGGCATCACCGGTCAGGACGGAAGTTTTCTGGCAGAATTTCTGCTCGACAAAGGGTATGAGGTACACGGCATCCTGCGTCGCAGCAGCACGTTCAACACCGGCAGGATAGAACATCTGTATCTCCAAGAGTGGGTACGCGACATGAAGCGCCGCCGTCTTATTGACCTTCATTACGGCGACATGACCGACTCCTCGTCGCTTATCCGCATCATTGAGGAGACGAAGCCTACCGAGATCTATAATCTCGCCGCACAAAGCCACGTGAAAGTCTCCTTCGAAGTGCCCGAGTACACGGCCGATGCCGACGCCATAGGGACACTCCGGCTCCTTGAGGCTGTCCGTATCCTCCACCGCGAAAAGGAGACCCGTATATATCAGGCTTCCACAAGCGAGCTTTTCGGGAAAGTACAGGAAGTCCCCCAGAGCGAAACCACCCCCTTTTATCCCCGCAGCCCCTACGCCTGTGCCAAGCTCTATGCCTACTGGATCACGAAAAATTACCGCGAGAGCTACGGGATGTATGCCGTCAACGGTATTCTGTTCAACCATGAGAGCGAACGGCGCGGAGAAAATTTCGTCACACGCAAGATCACCCTTGCGGCAGCACGTATCAAGGCCGGTACGCAGGACAAGCTGTACTTGGGTAATCTCAATGCCTTGCGCGACTGGGGTTACGCACGGGACTACGTGGAGTGCATGTGGCTCATCATGCAGCAGCCTGAACCCGACGATTACGTGATAGCCACCGGCGAGCAACATTCCGTCAGGGAGTTTACAGACCTTGCTTTCCGCCATGTCGGTCTACCGCTCCGCTGGGAAGGGGAGGGACTCAATGAGAAGGGTATCGGTCCCGACGGTCGAGTACTGGTAGAGGTGGATCCACGCTTCTTCCGTCCCTCGGAGGTTGAGACGCTGCTCGGCAACCCTGATAAGGCGCAACGTGTCCTCGGCTGGAATCCGCGCAAGACCTCTTTCGAGGAGCTTGTGAGAATAATGACAGACCACGACCTCTCAATCGCCGCCAAACAATAGGACAGTACCGTGGAAAAGAATAGTAAGATATATGTTGCGGGACACCGCGGACTCGTGGGGTCAGCCATCGCCGCCAATCTTAAGAATAAAGGCTATACAAATATCATCGGACGTAGCCATGCGGAGCTCGACCTTCTTGACTCTGTCGCCGTGAGGGAATTTTTCGATAGGGAGAAGCCGGAATATGTTGTGCTTGCCGCCGCCCACGTTGGAGGCATCATGGCCAATTCTCGCTATCGTGCCGACTTCATCTATGAAAACCTGCAGATACAGCAGAATGTCATCGGAGAAAGTTTCCGCCACGACGTCCGCAAGCTCCTCTTCCTCGGGAGCACCTGTATCTACCCGGGCAACGCACCTCAACCCATGAAGGAGGACTGTCTGCTCACCTCCCCGCTGGAATGGACCAACGAGCCCTACGCCATAGCAAAGATAGCGGGCATGAAGATGTGCGAGAGCTTCAATCTCCAGTACGGCACCAACTACATCGCCGTGATGCCCACCAATCTATACGGTCCCAACGACAATTTCAATCTTGAGACAAGCCATGTCCTCCCTGCCATGGTACGCAAAATGCACCTTGCCACCCTTCTTAACCGCGGTGACATCGAAGGCGTCCGCAGCGATCTGCGTCGCAAACCTGTGGAGGGTGTGGACGGCGATAGCTCACATCAGGACATAAAGAAGATACTCGAGAAGTACGGCATCACTCCGGATTCACTCACCCTCTGGGGCACAGGCTCTCCAATGCGGGAATTCCTCTGGAGTGAGGACATGGCCGACGCTTCGGTCTTTCTGATGGAAAACGTCGACTTCAACATGCTCCGGGGCGACAATCCCCAAGTACGCAACTGCCACATCAACATAGGCACCGGCAAGCAATTGAGCATACGCGATCTCGCCATGAGGACAGCCGCCACCACGGGGTACTCGGGCCGCATACTCTGGGATGAGTCCAAACCCGACGGCACGATGCTCAAACTCTGCGACGTCAGCAAGCTCCACTCTCTCGGCTGGCGCCACAAAGTCGAAATCGACGAAGGTATCGACCGCCTCTACAGCTGGTACCGTGCCTCGCTGAAGTGATCCTCCGCTCCCCGGTATCCAAGCAACCGTTTCAACCTTATCCCCACCCTTTCAGACTGCAGACGTGCAAACATCCATAATCTTCATCATACTGACTCTCCTGCTGCTTCTTGGCGTAGAGCTTGCCTACATGCACTTGGCCCGCCACAACGGATGGACCACAGCCCGCAACCGCCGGCGCGACGGACATCCCGTCACAGCCATAGGTGGAGGTGTCATTTTCTATATCGGAATGGTGATATGGAGTCTCGGCATGGGGGTAATATACGACATCGAAGCTCCCGGATCCTACTTCCTTATCGGTCTCACCATGCTGGCCATCACGAGCTTCATCGACGACATCACCTCCCTCCCCGTCTCCCTTCGACTTGTGGTGCAATTCGTTGCCTCCACCTTTCTATGCTTCGGTTTCTGGCCCATATACGCTTTCCCTCTGGCCGCTGTGCTGTATATCATCGCCGTCGTAGGCTTTGTCAACGGTTATAACTTCATGGACGGCATCAACGGCATCACGGCCTCCTACAGCTTCGTGGTGCTCTCAGTGCTTTTATACCTTAACATCCTCAACCCCTTCTTCAGCGGTTCTTTCATAGCCATAGCGCTCGGCTCGACACTCATATTCGGCATCTTCAACTTCCGCCGCCACGCCCTCACATTCGCCGGAGACGTCGGTTCCATCAGCATGGGCTTCATAATAGCCACACTCCTCACGCAGTACTGCCTCACGCAGCGTTCGGTCTTCGGCACCGTCATGGTGAGCGTCTACATCGTCGACATCTTCGCCACTATCCTGCGACGCATCATCGAAGGAGACAACATCTTCCGGGCTCACCGCAAACATATCTACGAACGCCTTTACTTCGTCTGGCGGATACCCCAGCTGCTCATCTCCACGCTCTACGCCCTGCTGCAGGCCGGTATCTCCATAGGATATGTACTTCTCCCCGATGCCCACGCACAGCTGCTCTACTTCCTGAGCGTCTACGGAGCCTTGACACTCCTGTATATCATTATGATGGTCTTAACAGAGCGACGCATCAAAAAAAGCAAGCTCAACCAACTCCGGAAGCAATAAACGTAAGAAATATTCACCCTGAATATTTTGAATCGTCGTAACTACCTACTCCTCAGGAATTTATCTCCTTATTCACAATATTCACTCCGGGAGGGGGGCTGAGTGAATATTATGAATA
>CAYPBS010000026.1:20407-23757 GCA_964409015.1 uncultured Sangeribacter sp. | reverse complement strand
CCCGACCCTCTGCTTGTAAGGCAGACGCTCTAAACCAGCTGAGCTAAGCGCCCTGTTTGCGATGCAAAGGTAATACCTTTTTCTTTTTCGTACAAATTTTTTTTACTAATTTTGTGAAAATTTTTGGAGGGCTAATAATGCCACCCGATTCAAATGTCTGATATATAGAATTGTAAAAGAAGTTTTCCGGACATTTCATTTTTTAATTTTTTAGACATGGAGCTTAACACTCTTACTGCTATTTCGCCTGTCGACGGGCGCTACCGGAAGGTTGCGGAGCCGTTGGCCGAGTATTTTTCGGAGTACGCCCTCATACGTTATCGTCTGCGTGTGGAGGTTGAATATTTTATCGCTCTCTGCGAGTTGCCGTTGCCTCAGCTTTCCCGGGTCGGGAAAGAAAAATATGAAGGTCTGAGAGCCATCTATCGGGATTTCACGCCTGAGGATGCGCTTGCCGTAAAGAAGATCGAGTCTGTCACCAATCACGATGTCAAGGCTGTCGAGTATTATCTCAAGGAGAAATTCGATACATTGAATCTGGAGGAATACAAGGAATTCATACATTTCGGTCTCACATCTCAGGATATCAACAATACGTCGGTGCCCATGTCGGTGCGCGACGCATTGAGGGAGGTATTCATACCAGCAGTCAAGGAGCTTGTTGAGGTGCTACGTTCCCTCGCAGAGGATTGGAAAGAGATATCGATGCTTGCGAAGACCCACGGACAGCCGGCCACTCCGACACGTCTTGGCAAAGAGATAGCAGTCTACGTCTATCGTCTTGAGGAGCAGCTGCGTCTCTTGGATCAGGTTCCGTTCAGCGGTAAGTTCGGTGGCGCCACCGGCAATATGAACGCGCATCATGTGGCATATCCGGGTATCGACTGGCCTCAGTTCGCCGCCGGCTTCATGGAGGAAAAACTCGGTCTTAAGCGCGAAATGCTTACCACTCAGATTTCCAACTACGACAACCTTGCGGCCCTTTTCGATGCCTTACGCCGCATCAACACCATAATTCTGGATCTGGATCGGGATATGTGGATGTATATATCGATGGACTACTTCAAACAGCGTATCAAGCCCGGTGAGGTTGGTTCGTCGGCGATGCCTCATAAGGTCAATCCCATAGACTACGAGAATTCCGAAGGTAATCTCGGCATAGCCAATGCCCTTTACTCCCATCTTTCGACCAAGCTACCGCTCTCGCGTCTGCAACGCGACCTGACTGACTCGACAGTGCTCCGCAATGTAGGAGTGCCGATGGCCCATTCGCTTATAGCAGTTAGAAGCACTCTGAAAGGACTCGGAAAACTCATCATCAACGAGCAGGCTATCCATGACGATTTGGCAGGCCATTGGGCCGTTCTGGCAGAAGCTATCCAGACTGTGCTTCGTCGCGAAGGATATCCGAAGCCTTACGAAGCCCTTAAGGCTCTTACCCGCACAAACAGCATCGTTACCTCTGAAAGCCTTGCGGAGTTCATCAACTCGCTCGACGTTTCCGAGGAAGTAAAACGCATGCTTCTCGATCTGACACCCCTTAACTACACCGGGTTTACAGCCTATCCATGGTAAAGGAGATCCGCATATCCGACTATGGCTACGATCTGCCGCAGGGACGCATCGCCTTGCATCCCTGCGAGCCCCGCGACGCATGCCGTCTGCTCGTGAGCCATCGCGACGGGTCGATACAGCATCTGCGGTTCGCATCTCTCCCAGCCATGTTACCACCTTCGTCGCTGATGGTGTGCAACAATACGCGCGTCATAAAGGCTCGTCTGCGTTTCCGGAAACCTACGGGCGCAACCATCGAGATCTTCTGTCTTGAGCCGGAGCAGCCGCGTGATTACGCACAGATGTTTCAGTCGAAAGGGAGTTGTCGTTGGACGGCACTCGTGGGTAATCTCAAGCGTTGGAAAGAGGGGGAGCTGGACATGTCCCTCACTCTTGCCGACGGAACCGAGGCTACCCTTACGGCACGAAATGTCGGAGAATCTGCCGGCAACGGGCGCGTGGTGGAATTTTCATGGACCCCGGCCGAGGCCACCTTCGCTACTGTGATTGAAGCTGCGGGTGTAATCCCTATCCCCCCCTATCTGAATCGCGAATCAGAGGATTCGGACACTGTGGACTATCAGACAGTGTACTCCAAGATAAAGGGTTCTGTGGCCGCTCCGACCGCCGGACTCCACTTCACTGATGCCGTACTGGACGCTCTGAAGGAACGCGGTATCGAGACCGAGGAGCTGACGTTGCACGTCGGTGCCGGTACCTTTCAACCCGTTAAGGCTGAAGAGATAGGGGATCATCCCATGCACACCGAAGTGTTTTCGGTCAGTCGCGGGCTGGTGGAGAAACTTCTCGATGCTTTGAAGAGCGGACGTGACATCACTGCCGTCGGAACTACGTCGGTGCGTACCCTTGAATCCTTGCCGTGGCTCGGAAGCTCTCTTGTCGAAAATCCGGATGCGACGCTTCATGTCGGTCAATGGCAGCCCTACGAGGCTTCAAACGAGACGAATAAAGAGGCAACGATAGCCGCGTTAGAGGCTATCCTGCATCGCATGGACACCGACGGCTCCGACTCTCTCACGGCTTCCACAGCCATCATGATAGCCCCCGGCTACCATTGGAGAATCGTGGATCACATAGTCACGAATTTCCATCAGCCCAACAGCACCTTGCTTCTGCTTGTCGCTTCATTTTTGGAAAGACGCGGCGGACAGCCACATAGTTGGCGCATGATGTATGCCGATGCTCTCTCCAACGGTTACATGTTTCTCTCATACGGCGATTCCTCCCTTTTGCTTTAATTATTTTTTATAAAGGAGAAAGACAGATGGAGAAGATCTATTATATCATAGAGAACGAGAATCCTGAGGGTCCTTATACAGCGGAAGAGCTTCGGGAGCATGGCTTGAGCCGTGAGTCGCGCATCTACGTGATGGGCTGGCCGGAATTCCGTAATGCCTACGATGTTCCCGAGCTAAAGGAGGTTTGGAGAAGGGTAAACACTGCCGGTACCCATACGCAATCCGGAGCAGACGCTTCGACTTCTGCCGAGCCGGGAGAAAAAGAGCTTCTGATGAAAATTCTGTCGCGACTCGACGAGTTACAATGCGAGAACCTTCGCCTCCAAAAGGAAGTGGAGGCAATAAAAGGAAATAAGAAAGAAGAAAAAACGGTTGTATCGTCTCTACCCGAGGAAGTAAAAAAGCCTTCGGCGCCTGTATATACCACCGAAGATCAATGTAAAAAAGGTGATGAAGCTTATAAAAAAAAGGATTACGCCGAAGCCCTGAAGTGGTATCGACAATCCGCCGAACAAGGGAATGGTAGTGCGAAATTTT
>CAYPBS010000026.1:0-20307 GCA_964409015.1 uncultured Sangeribacter sp. | reverse complement strand
ATCTGGGATTGATGTATCAGTTTGGTCTCGGTGTGACAAAGGATTACGCAGAGGCTCTGAAGTGGTATCGCCAATCCGCCGAACAAGGGAATAGTACTGCGCAATATTCTCTCGGAAAAATGTACTATAATGGGGAGGGAGTGACACAGGATTACGCTGAAGCCCTGAAGTGGTATCGCAAAGCCGCCGAACAAGGTAATTATAGTGCGAAATATTATCTGGGATTGATGTATCAGTTTGGTCTCGGTGTGACAAAGGATTACGCAGAGGCCCTGAAGTGGTATCGCCAATCCGCCGTGCAAGGGAATGCCTACGCACAAGATAATCTCGGGTACATGTACCAGTATGGCTGCGGAGTGACAAAGGATTACGCTGAAGCTCTGAAGTGGTATCGCAAAGCCGCCGAACAAGGGATTGCAAAGGCGCAATATCGTCTCGGGAGTATGTACTATTTTGGCAACGGAGTGTCAGTGGATTATGGAGAAGCGGTGAAGTGGTATCGCAAGGCCGCCGAACAAGGGAATATGATTGCACAAAATAATCTCGGGGAAATGTACTTTAATGGCTACGGAGTGACACATAATTACACTGAGGCTACGAAGTGGTATTACCGAGCTTCCGAGCATGGATATGCAGATGCAAAATACAATCTCGGGTACATGTACCAGTATGGCTTCGGAGTGAAAAAGGATGAAGCTGAGGCTCTGAAGTGGTATCGCAAGGCCGCTGAGCAAGGGAACAAATTTGCGATCGATGCGATCAAAGATATGGAGAATGGGAAAAAATGGTGGAACATTTTTTAGGAAGGAGAAAGACAGATGGAGAAGATCTATTATATAGTGGAGAATGACAATCCTGTGGGACCTTTTACTGCCGAGGAGCTTCGGGAGCATGGCTTGAGCCGTGAGTCGCGCATCTACGTGATGGGCTGGCCGGAATTCCGTAATGCCTCTGATGTTCCTGAGCTGAAGGAGGTGCTTGAGAAGGTCCAGCAGTCTCCTGTCGTATCCCAAACGCAAGCTGTGACTGGCGCTGCGACTTCCTCAGAGCCGGGAGAGAAGGAGCTTCTGATGAGAATTCTGTCACATCTCGACGAGCTACAGCGCGAGAACCGCCAACTCCGCAAAGAGATGGATTCAATGCGAGGAAACGTCCCCCCTTCGGTCTCACCGCAAGCTGACGTCGCATCAGTCACTCCTCCCCCTTCTCCGACACAGGTCTCGGAGACGAATGTTGTCATGCCTCCCCCTTTTATACCTGAAAATACCGTATCTGATGTATTGGAGGTTCCCCCTGCCCCTCCTGTAAAGGCATTTGAAACGGAAAATGAATCGACAGGAACCGAAATTCAGACTCCGGTTGTGAGTCCTCCGAAAAAAAGCGGTTCCAGCGGATGCCTGATCGCCTTTATAATTCTTATTGCGTTCAGTATCCTTCTGTTTGTCATAATCAAGGTATCTTCTGATTCTCATAAAGTATCGGATTACGATAGTGAGGAAGTAACGAGCTATTACGACCCGTACGGATATGGAGAGGAAGTAGAAGTGGAAGCGGTTGAAGCCGAGACGCCTGCTGCCGAAGCACCTGCCGCCGAGTGGGATTATTACGACAATGCTGCTGAGGGCAATTAGACCGGGGAGATAACTACTATGGACAGACGAAAGAAGAATATCATCGAATTGACACGTATCGGCTTGGAGGAATACCGGCGTAGCGATAAGCTTCCTCTCAAGGTGGCGTTAGACAATGTGCGGTCGCTCAATAATGTCGGGTCGGTGCTTCGCACCTCCGATGCCTTCCTTGTTGACGAGCTTCTGCTCTGCGGCATCACCGGCACCCCGCCGAATCCGGAGATCCACAAGACAGCTCTTGGAGCGGAAGAATCAGTAGCATGGAGTTATCATCCGGACACTGTTGAAGTGTTGTCGGCTCAGCAGAAGGAGGGGTGGAAAGTATGTGTGCTCGAACAGACGAATAACTCGGTTGCGCTCAATGAATTTGTGCCTGAGCGCGACGGTAAATATATCATAGTGGCAGGCAATGAGATCCACGGCGTGGATCAGAGTGTGGTTGATATGGCGGACGTGGTGTTGGAGATACCCCAGCACGGTACCAAACACTCCCTCAACGTGTCGGTAAGCACGGCCATAGCCATCTGGCATTTCTATACCTCCATCCTGCAGGCGCGATAGCGGCAGCCCCCACATAAGGAAGAATACGTAACTCGAAAAAAAATTGTACCTTTGTGCAAATTAGCTCTAAAGAAAAAAAGAATATGTCGAAAGTTGTAATTATAGGTGCCGGCGGTGTGGGCACCGTTGTGGCGCATAAGTGCGCCATGCATCCCGAGGTTTTCAGCGAGATCGTGATAGCCTCGCGCACCAAGTCAAAGTGTGATGCACTGGCAGAGAAGCTGCGTGCGAAATATCCGGCAGCTACGATTCTTACCGATAGTGTGGATGCCGACGAAGTGCCGCAGATCGTGGAGCTTTTCCGTCGTCATCAGCCGGTGCTCTGTATTAACGTTGCTCTCCCCTATCAGGATCTCACCATCATGGATGCGTGTCTGGAGTGCGGTGTGAATTATCTTGACACCGCCAACTATGAGCCCAAGGATGAGGCACATTTCGAATACAGCTGGCAGTGGGCCTACCGCGAACGGTTTGAGAAGGCCGGTCTGACCGCCATACTGGGATGTGGCTTCGACCCGGGTGTTTCGGCCGTATTCGTGGCTTATGCAGCCAAGCATCATTTCTCGGAGATGCGCTATCTCGACATCGTGGACTGCAATGCCGGCAACCATGGCAAAGCCTTTGCCACCAACTTCAATCCCGAAATCAATATCCGCGAGATCACTCAGCCCGGCCGCTACTGGCAGGACGGCCGTTGGGTGGAGACGAAGAATCTGGAGTTTCACCTCCCTCTCAATTATCCCAATATCGGCGAGCGCGAGAGCTACCTGCTCTACCATGAAGAGCTTGAGTCGCTCGTGCAGAATTTCCCAACGATCCGCCGGGCGCGTTTCTGGATGACATTCGGACAGGAGTATCTGACGCATCTGCGTGTGATTCAGGATATAGGGATGGCCCGTATCGATCCTGTCATGTACGAGGGTCGGGAGATTATCCCCATCCAGTTCCTCAAAGCAGTGTTGCCCGATCCCGGGAGTCTGGGAGAAAATTACACAGGCGAGACTTCGATCGGGTGCCGCATATCGGGACTCGACAAGGAAGGGAAGGAATCGACCTATTACATATATAACAACTGCTCCCATCAGGAAGCATATAAGGAGACAGGCGCTCAGGCCGTCAGCTATACTACCGGCGTTCCCGCTATGGTAGGGGCCATGATGTTCCTCACCGGTAAGTGGGTCAAGCCGGGTGTCCACAACGTCGAGGAATTCGATCCGGATCCATTCCTCGAGACACTTGCGCAGAACGGTTTGCCATGGCACGTGATCGTGGATGGAGACCTTGAATTCCGCGATTGAGAAAAATACAAAACAGATAATTCATGCCGCTGCGATAAAAATGTCGTGGCGGCATGAAACTTTTGGGGCGTGGCGTTGTCTTAAATAATATAAGAGAGTATTCGAAACACGATATCCATATTATTAAAGCAATAGCTTATGAAAAAGCATATTTTACTTCCGCTTCTTAGCGTCATCTTCTGTGCGGTGACATTCAGCTCGTGCGACGACGATGATTATTATTATGACAACACCTATCTGGATCGTAATCTTGTAGGACAGTGGGATCTGATATTTATCAATGGACGCCCCGTAAGCGGTTATACCCAGAATTTCTTTGATTTCTACAGCGACGGCTCCGGCAAGTATTACTACTACGAGAACGGCCAGCAGTACTGGGAGTGGATCGACTGGTGGTGCTACGACGGCTACAGCTCCCCCGTGCTTCATGTGAAGTACTCGACCGGCGCTCCGTTGAATTGTGCCTACAGCTTCAATTCCGACGCCACACGTCTCTATTTGCGCTGGACCGACGGCGCCGGTTATGCGATGGAGTATGTCTATGCTTACACCGGTTCCGCGCAGAGCAAGAAGCGCGAGACGATGAAGAAAATGCTCGAATCCTCCGGCTTTGCTGAAGACTCTGTTTCGGCTGTGCGCCCCGGTACTGTCGAGATGCTTTCCGGCGAAACACACGTAGCGAAATGAGCGGACACTTCGGTAAGGTCAGGCCTAAAAAAGCCCTTGGTCAGCATTTTCTGACCGATTTGGGAGTCGCCGAACGCATCGCCGGTACGTTGCTCCCTCCGGGGCGTGAAGATCTCTGGAATCTTCCTGTGCTGGAGATCGGTCCCGGCATGGGTGTGCTCACTCAGTTTCTCATAGATAGAGGGCGGGATGTGAAGGCTGTCGAGCTCGACGGCGAGAGCGTGGCCTATCTACATACTCATTACCCTGCGCTGGAGGTCGTAGAGGCCGATTTCCTGAAATTGCCGCTTGACAACCTTTTTCCCGGTTCGTTCGCACTCATAGGTAATTACCCGTACAACATCTCCACTCAGATCTTTTTCCGTCTTCTGGAGTACAAGGAGCGCATCCCGATATGTACCGGAATGTTGCAGCGGGAAGTGGCTCAACGCATCTGTGCCGCTCCCGGATGCAAGGAACGCGGTATTCTTTCCGTACTCCTTCAGGCATGGTACGACTGCGAATATCTGTTCACCGTCGACGAACATGTCTTCAATCCCCCTCCGAAAGTGAAGAGCGGAGTCTTGCGTCTCGTCCGCAACGGGGTGACAGACCTCGGATGTGACGAAGTCTTGTTCAAGCGCGTGGTGAAGACCACGTTCGGCACCCGACGCAAAACACTTCGAAATTCCGTCGCCTCGATGGTGGGGAAGGATAGTGATATCCTTTCGGCCGAGATCATGCGGAAGCGTCCCGAGCAGCTTAGTGTAGCTGATTTTGTGGAGCTTACGAATATGGTTGCGTCTGCGCTTCCAAAGACAACCTGATTCATTACCCTCTACCTTCCATCCGGGAGAATCAGGGAAGATATTTCTTAAAATATGTTAATTGTATATACACATCTAAGTGTATATGCAATTTCTTTTTTATTTTTGTCCCAAATTTGTCTATTCAAGCCGACGGAGAGCCGAAGGTTGATAATAAAGGATTCCGATTGTCGCACAGAGTGTTAACCCTTATGATACTTGCAGTAATTTATATTTAAGTATTGGATACAATCGGAAAAAACAGTGCAGTAGTAGAAAAACTAACTTTTTAACTAAATAAATATTTACTATTCTTACCAAATGAAAAAGCTCAAGCGATTTATCGTGGGGATGACCGCGGCCTTGTGTTCGTTGTCCTCTGTGGCCGCTACATTTGTCGGCGACCGTAATGACTTCCGCGATGAAACAATTTACTTCGCCATGACAACCCGTTTCTACGATGGCGATCCCACAAACAACGTGTGCTCTTGGGACAAGCAGGATGTGCAGCGTGCCCATGACGATCCCGACTGGCGAGGCGACTTCAAAGGTCTCATCGACAAGCTCGACTACATCAAGGCTCTCGGCTTCACGGCTATCTGGATCACCCCCGTGGTGCAGAACGCATCGGGCGAGGATTACCACGGCTATCACGCCATGGACTTCTCCACTGTGGATCTCCGCTACGAGAGCCGCAAGGAATGGGGAGCTGAGAAAGACGTGAAATTCAAGGATCTCATCGAGGCCGCACATGCCAAAGGGATGAAGATCGTCCTCGACATCGTCCTCAACCATACCGGTAACTTCGGCGAGGTCACTCTCAACCCGCTTTTCACACGTAATCAGGACATCCGTAATCAGGCCTCAGTACCCTATTCACTCATTCCCAACCCCGACCGTCTCAGCTCCAACTACTTCGATCAGACCGGAGATGCACAGTATCAGGAGCGTTTCAAATTCTTCAAGAATCCTCAGTACGACAACCATAACTACTACCATCACTACGGCACAGGCTGGAATTGGGACCTTCCCAACCGCTGGTGGGGTCAGATCGCCGGTGACTGTGTGGACCTCAACACCGAGAACAATACAGTGGCCGAGCACCTTGTGAAGTGCTATGGCGAATTTATAAAACTCGGCGTAGACGGTTTCCGTATCGATACGACCGGCCATATCGCCCGTCTCACCTTCAACAAGCAGTTCATACCCCAGTTTACTGCTCTCGCCGAGCAACACAAAGCAGCCCGCAACGGTGGCCCGTTCTTCATGTTCGGTGAATGTTGCGCACGCTACGGCAGCGTAATATACCGCGACCAGCACAATCTCTCCAGCCACTTCTACACTTGGAAGTCCGACCAAAGCCTCCTCAACCAATACAACGGCACTCAGGCATATTGGGACACCCAGAACCTTCCTGAAGGCCACGACAGCCCTGTCGGCCCTATGGCGCTGTGCGAGAGCGAGACCGCGTTCAATAAGAATTCCAACAACGTCTTCATGCAGAACGGCGCTTGGCACGAGCCCGACTATTCCCAGTATTCCGGCTTCAGTGTAATCGACTTCCCCATGCACTACAATTTCAACAGTGCCGGACAAGCCATCGATATCGCTAAACAGGGCGATAAATACTACAATGATGCCTCCTACAACGTCGTTTATGTAGACTCCCATGACTACTGTCCCGGTCCTAATGACGGCACCCGTTTCAACGGCGGTACGGAACAGTGGGCCGAGAATCTTTCCCTCATGTTCACATTCCGCGGTATACCCTGTATCTACTACGGCTCCGAGGTTGAATTCAAGGCCGGCAAGCCTATTGATGTCGGTGGCGAAAACAACAAGACTCCCCGCAAGGATTCCGGTCGTGCATACTTCGGTGAATATATCGAAGGTACCGTTAATGCGAGCGACTTCGGCGTGTACACCGCTTCCGGCAATGTGGCTACTACCCTCAACGGCGACCTTGCACATCACGTCCGCCGTCTCAACATGATCCGTGCCTCTGTTCCTGCGCTCCGCAAAGGACAGTACACCTTTGACGGCTGCTCTGCCAACGGCGGCCATGCCTTCAAGCGTGCATACAAAGACAGCTATGCCCTCGTTGCTCTCAACGGCGGCGCCACATTCAGCAACGTCCCCGCTGGTACATATACCGATCTTGTGACCGGTCAGACATATCAGGGAGGTGGCTCAATCACGGTCAGCGCTCCCACCAACAAAGGACAGGTGCGTGTCCTCGTGAAAGACTGGAAGGGTGGTAAAGTCGGCGATGACGGCAAATTCATCTACGCCTCCTCTGCTGTCGCTCATGGTGGAAAAGTTTCTTTCGCCGACAAGGGTGCACCGCGCTACTATACTGCTGACGACGTGGTCGAGAATCCTAAAGTGACCCTCTCACCCTCCGGAAGCTCCTTCACATCCGAGACTCTCACCGTCACAGCCTCCCTCAACGAAGCTGCCGTTTCCGGCTGGTATCAGGTAGGCACAGGCAATAAAGTTACCCTCTCCACCGGCAATACATCCTCCTTCACTCTCGGCAACGGTATGAACTACGGCGAAAAAGTGACCGTGACTTGGGGTGCGAAAAACGCTGCCGGAAAGGAATTCACCGGCTCCGACGTTTATAAGAAAGTTGACCCCAACGCCACAATCACGATCTACGTCAAATCCTCATCCGCTCCCCACCTCTATGCGTGGAATGATGGCGGAGCCCTTAACGGCGCTTGGCCCGGCAGCGTTCTCTCCGACAACAAGACTATCGCCGGCGACACGTACTACTACAAGACCTTCGATGTCCAGACCCTCAATGTCATCTTCAACAATGGCAATGGCGCCCAGACAGCCGACATCACCGGAATCACGGAAGATACATACTTCGAGTACGACGGCGGATCCAACTACAGCGTGCTTCCCGAGCCTGAGGACAACCCCTCGAAGCCCGTCGTGAAAGCTAATCCCGCCGGTGGCAACTTCACAGAATCAGTGACCGTAACCCTCTCGGCTTCTCCCGCGGGTACGATATACTATACCCTCGACGGCTCCACCCCCTCGACATCTTCAGCAACCTACTCCGCTCCCCTTACCTTCACTCAGACCACTACCCTGAAGGCATTCGGAGTGGCTGCCGACGGCACACAAGGTGACGTCAAGACTTTCACTTACACCAAGTCCAGCGAACCTGACCCCTCAACCGGATACACCATCTACTTCGATGATGCTCCATCCAACTGGGGTGTGGTCAGCGCATACGTCTATGGCGATTGTGGCAACGACTTTATCGGCGGATGGCCCGGTAAGGCAATGGAATTCGACGTAGTAAGTAACTATTTCAAGATCTTCATTGACACCGATAAGGACCTTTCGACAAGCAACATCATCTTCAACAATGCCGGAAATGGTATCCAGACAGCAGACGACGTCAAGATACACAACAACGGTATATACAACCATCAGGGCTTCACCGGCAACTATTACACCAATCTCGGTGTCGAGACCATTGCCGATGACGCTGTGATCCGTGTATTCTCCTCCGCCGGTGTCCTCTACATTGTGGCTCCTCGCGCCGGTTTCGTGAATATCCACAGCCTTGACGGATCTTCTCGCAAGGTATATCTTGAGGAAGGTGTCAACACCATCGACTATCTCCCCCACGGTTTCTACATTGTCAACCGTACTAAGGTGATTCTCTGATTCCGACCGATAGATTAAACCGAAAATAATTCATCAGAGGCTGTGTCAAAATGAAAATTTTGGCGCAGCCTCTAAAGGTTTGTTAGAATAGGTCAGATGTCTGGCGCTGAGGATGCGGACGAAAGCAACTTACATACGTATGTGACTGAGTCCTAATTCCGAAAGCAATGCCACAGATGGCCTATTCTGACACACCGTCTCTTTTTTTGTCCCCTGTGTGAAACAGTCTGCCGTGTTAATCTCTCCATGCCCCCGCTATTAAATACGTGTCTGACAAAAAATTTTTTGGAAAAAAAAGCACCGATTTGTCAATTCTAAAATATTTGTCTATATTTGCAATTCGCAATACATAAGTGATTTTATACGAAATTGTGAATTATCACCGGGGTAAAAATTGTTGTGACGCCTTATATTACCTCAGTTTTAGGCGTTCCTGAAAGCGATTGGATGCTCCTTGATGCGATGAAGTAGGTATGAATCTGCAGTTGAAACCTCACATCTGCAGAGATTGTGTAATTTTTAATATAAGTTTTTTATGAGGAAATTATTTACATTCTGTATCGCATTGGCCGCAGGGTTGTTGTCTTTGTCTGCTGCCGGTCCGAAACTCAGTCGTCAGGTATCGCCCCAGACACAGGCGATGGCTGAAAATGGCGGAGGTGAAACATTGCGTATGCTGGAGGCCGCCCCTTCGTTGCGCTCCTTTGTATCTCCGAAAATCGCGGGTATGTCAAGCCGCGACAATCTTCCCGGTGTTCTCAAGGAATCCCGTGCCGCTCTCAGTGCGATGAAAGCTGACGGCGATGCCGATGATCTCTATGGCTGGCTTATTCTTTCCTCTGCCGGCGATGAGGGTTTCATGAAGCTCGGCTACGACGGCTCGACGACCTCGCTCTTCTCCAACGCGACAATTCTCAGCGATGACTACTATGTCGACGCCCTCTGGCTCGACGGCGACAAGGTCGGAATGATTGTATCGAAAAGAGACACAAATTACATCTATGGTTTCTGGTATTATCTCTTTGAGCAGGACGGAACTGTTGTCGAAAACGTTGTTCTTCCCGTCGCTGATTACTACTATCGCTGTGCTTACAACTATTCCGACAAGAAGGTCTATGGCTACAACTTCAGCGAGGACGGTGACTTTCAGTGGACAAGCTTCGACCCTGCGACTCAGACCTTTAATGTAGTCGCTTCCGGTGTCTCCACTTCCGACTACACAGCCCGGGGTCTCACCTACAACAGCAAGGGTGGCTTCTTCGTGGGTCTGAAGAGTACCACAGCATCCAACGCAGTCAAGATCGATCCCGCTACCGGTGTCAGCTCTGTACTCGGTACCATCACCCTGCCGCAGTATATCTTCGGCTTCGGATACTCATCCTCCAAGGACAGCTACGTACTCAATCAGGTCTCCAATACCGGATGTTCTCTCGACCTCTTGGATCCTACCACGTTGGCAATAACCTCCAGCGCACCATACAGCGGTGTCGTGGAGTTTTCTCAGATCGTGGAAGCCGAGCCCGTCATCATAACCTATGACGACAATGCTCCGATGGCTGCCACTGACCTCACCGGTAATTTTGTCGATGCATCCCTTACCGGTAAGATCAAATTCAACCTCCCGACAGCAACCATAGGAGGTATTGCCATCTTAGGTAATGTTTCCTATACCCTCACGATCGACGGCAAATTCGTGAAACGCGGTGCCGGGGCTGCCGGTTCTTCCGTTTCTATCTCCGTCGATACCCTTACCGAAGGACTTCACAATATTAACGTGACCTGCTCGCTCGGTGTCTCGCAAGGTCCCGCTGCCGAATTAGAGATTTACACCGGCAACGATACCCCGATGGCTCCCGCTCAGGTCAATATGCTCGGCGACAAAGTGACTTGGACAGCTGTTACGGAAGGTGTTCACGCCGGATACATCAACCCCTCCGCTGTGACTTACAACGTCTACCTCAACGGAAAGCAGATTGCAACCGGTGTACGCCAGACACAATGCTCCTCCAAACTCGATCCTAACGACCCCGTGGAGTTCTACGTCGCTCAGGTCGAGGCTGTATTCGACGGCAAGACTTCAGAGAAGACAAGCTCCTCCTCCGAGGCATACGGTGGCCCGATGAATCTCCCCGTGACGCTCGAGCCCGACGAGCAGCAGGCGTCTCTGTTCACGATCGTGAACGCCAACAACGATACGCGTGCGATCACTTACTCCACTCTCACTATAAGCTCCCAGAAAGTCCCCGTGTTCGGCTATACATATTCTACTGCAAATGCCGCCGACGACTGGTTGTTCCTCCCCGCGATCAATTTCTCCGATCCCGACAAGATCTACGAATTCTCCATGAATGCATTCCGTCATTACTCCCTTTCGACCTATCAGGAGAAATTCGAAGTGAAACTTGCCACTGCTCCTTCCGCTGATGCAATTGTCAGCGACGTGATGCCCGTGACCACGGTTGCCAACTCTTACAGCTCCGCATACACCTATGAGCTCGCCAACTACTACAACGCAACTTTCAGCGTTCCTGAAGCCGGTGCTTACTATATCGGTATCCACGTTGTCAGCGACAAGAACCGCCGCTACCTCTACATGCGCGACTTCAAGGTTTCCGAAGATGCGACTCTCACTCTCCACAGTCCCAAGGCTGTCAGCGACCTCAGTGCCGTAGCCGGTGAGCAAGGTGCCCTCAATGCCACTGTGACCTTCACGATGCCCGCTGCCGACTTCTCCGGCAACGCTTATGCCGACGACAAAGTCCTCTCTGCAACCGTCACCTCTGAAGGTTGCGACGAAACCACTGTCTCCGGCAAGCCCGGCGAAACCGTAAGCACTCTCCTGAAAACCCTTCAGGGTGACAACAACATCTCCGTCACAACCTACGACGGATCCATTACCGGCGAAACCGCTACTACAGTTGTCTACACCGGTGTCTCCGCGCTCGCGGCTGTCGAAGACTTCCAAGGCGTAATCTCCGAAGACAACATGACCGTCACTCTCAGCTGGAAAGCCCCGACGACAGGATCCGACGGCGGATATATCAACACCACCGGTATCACATACTTCCTCACTCAGGTCGACGAAACCGGCCAATACTGGGAGATCGTCGGTAAGATCGGCGTTGATGTCTTCGAGCAGACAATCACTCTCCCCGAAGGCACTCCCGTCGACGAATACATCCTCGGTGTCGTAGGACAGAACGAGGCCGGATACGGCAATGTTACCGGCGACAGCTTCGTTCTCGGTACCCCTCATGCCACACCCCTCCTCGACAACTTCAGCGACGGTACGATCAGCTACGGTCCCCTCTTCACCTACAAGCCCACCGGCAACACTGCTAACTTCAACATTGCCAACCCCTATAGCCTCAACACCTATCTGCGTCCTCTCGCTACTGCCGACAGACGCGTAGGTCTCATCTGCTATCCCGGCACTACGACTACTGCCAAATACTCAGACTGCGGTTTCATCTTCGCGCCTATGACCACAAAAGGTCTCCAGAAGCCTGCCGTAGGACTTGAGGTTTGTGCCGGTGCTGTTGACAAGATGTATGTTTACGCCTCTGCCTACGGTATCGACGAAACTCTCCTCGCTACCTTCGACAAGGCCGAATATGCCGATCTCGCCGTCAACAACGTGACGGCTATCTCAGTCCCCCTCCCCGAACAATTCGACAACCTTACTTGGGTACAGATCTCCGTTCGTGCCGATGTCTCATCCCGCTCGCAGGCTCTTATCATCTATTCATTCAAGATGTTTGATAACCTTGACAACGACTTCGCAGTCACAGCTGTCAACGGTCCTGCCAACGCACAGATCGGCTCCGAGAACACATACACCGTCACTGTCGCCAACTTAGGCATCAAGGAGGGTACAAGCCCCGCCGGAAAATGGATCCTCACCAATGCCGACGGTGACGTCTTGGCAAATGTCAGTGTGGCTTCCACCGGTGAGACAATCGAAAGCGGCGATGTCGAGAACCATGTCATCTCCTTCAACCCCACGGCAGATGACCTCGGACTCCATAAGCTCACCTATACCCTCGATACTCCAGACGATAAGGCTCTCAACGACAGCCACTCAATCGAATTCAACGTCGTCAAGGGTCTCAACCCCGTCGTGACAGACCTTAAGGCCACTGAAATCGGATTCGACAAGGTCGCTCTCGCTTGGACTCGTCCCCAAGGCGCCGGACTCGTGTTGGACAGCTTCGAAGACGAGACACCCTTCGTCCTTGATGGCGTCAGCGATATGATCGGACAGTTTAAGCGTGTCGACGGCGACGGCAAGACCGTATACGGCTCTCAGGCTGCGAACTTCGCAAGCATCCCCGGAGCATACGGACCCTCGAGCTTCATGGTTTGGAGTCAGTCGCAGGTGGATGCCATACTCGGCACCTCTGGCCTCTACCCCGCCAAGACAGGCGACCAATTCCTTATCGCCTTCTGTCCCGACGATGCCAGTCAGGCCGACGACTGGCTGATTTCTCCGGCTGTAATCGGTGGTAGCGACGTAAGCTTCGCCCTCCGCGCCCTCACATACCAGTACGGTGCCGAAACCGTTGAGCTTATGGTAAGCTCCACCAACGACACCCCCGAAGCCTTCGAAGTATTCAAGACCATCGAAGTGATGGAAGAAAACGTCAGCCAGCCCTCATGGCAGGAATACACCTTCACACTCCCCGAAGACGCCAAGTATTTCGCTATCCACTACACCAGCACTGACATCTTCGGCCTCATGGTTGACGACATCGAGTATGCTCCCCTTGGAAGCGACATATCAGTCGACGGATTCACAATCTTCCGCAACTCCGGAAAACTCGCTTCCATCGGTGCCCTCACCTCCTACGATGATGAAACGGTAGAACCCGACACCGACTACACATACTTCATCGTACCTCTGCTCAGCAACGGTAAGGACGGTCTCAGATCCAACACCCTTTCCCTGCGCACATCCGGCGTCGCTCTCACCGATGTCTCCGGTAAAGCAATCTTCGGCCTCAACGGTCGCATCATAGTGAAAGGCTACGAAGGTCAGCCCGTCAGCATCGTCGGCACCGACGGCGTCGTACGCTCATCCTCCGCAAAGGCTGCTGCACGCGACTCATTCGACGTTGCCCCCGGCATATACGTAGTGAAAGCCGGCAAAGACATCGTCAAGATAACAGTGAAATAACAAACTCCCTCTGGCGATAGCCATACCCCCATCTCAGGGGCGCCGTAACCACCGATAGACACCGGGGCTGCGGCGCTCCTTTCTTTTTACACCTCCACCGCGGATTTCCCCCGACCGCTTTTGCGAAAAAACTAAAATTGTTAATTTTGTACCCGAAACGTTCAGACCACGACCGAGAGATCAGTCCGGGTTTGATTTTACCATGATTACTATTACAACTTACATTAGTTAGGAATGAAAAAAATTTTTACATTGTTGTGCGCTTTGCTCATGATGCTGTGGCAAGGCGTGTCGGCGCAGCAGAGGGACTACGGGTTGCCACAGGCCATCCCCGACGGAAACATCCTCCACTGCTTCAGCTGGCCGATCAAGTATGTGCGCGAAGAGCTTCCCAACATTGCTGAAGCCGGCTTCGGTGCAATACAGTTATCACCCCTCCAGCGCCCTGATATTACCGAAGGGCAAGTCTGGTACGACGTCTACCGTCCATACGATTTCCGCTTTATCGAGAGCGGGATGGGCAGCGCCGAAGACCTTAAGGCTCTTTGCCGGGAAGCCGACGCATACGGTATCAAGATTATCGTCGATGTCGTCAACAACCATATCGACGGTGGTGACGCTCCCCACGACGAATGGTGGAACACCTCTGATCGCCAGAGACCCCATCCCGGAGGTATTAATTACGACTCCCGATACAGTATCACTCACGATGCTCTCGGTGGATACGGCGACGTCAATTCCGAATCTGCCGAAGTGCAACAGCGGGCCAAGGCGTACATCGAGGAGCTTAAAGGCTACGGCGTGAAGGGGATACGCTTCGACGCAGCCAAGCATATCGGCCTCCCCTCCGAAGGTTGCGATTTCTGGGCGGTCGTAACCTCAGTGCCCGATATGTGGTACTACGGCGAGATCCTGAGCAAACCCGGTCCCGATGCCTCCCTCATCAGCGAATACGCCCAATATATCTCCGTGACTGATGACGATTATTGCAACCCCGCGGCTCAGAAGAACGGAGGTCTGCCCGGAAGCTACGGAGGAGACTGGGATGTCAATTTCGGACTCGGCGGCAAACTCGTCTATTGGGGAGAAAGCCACGACACTTACTGCAACAACGCTTGGTCAAAGGACGTCGACCAAAGTATCATTGACCGCGCATACAGCGCCTTCGCATGTCGTAAAGGTGCAGCCGCCTTATATCTCTCCCGCCCGCTCGGAAGCAAGATCAACGACCAGATCAAGATCGGAAAAGGTTCAACGGCATTTACTTCTAAACACATTGCCGAAGTAAACAAATTCCGCAATAAGATGGTCGGACGTCCGGACTATTTCACCCACTCGGGCAATGTTATCTCCGTGACCCGGCAGGAAGGCGGCGCCGTTATCGTCATGAAAGGGAGCGGCAACGTCTCCATCGCCAACGGAGGCGGATACTGCCCCTCCGGCAATTATAAGGACCGTGTGAGCGGCAACACCTTCAAGGTCACATCCACCACAATCACCGGCACCGTCGGATCCTCCGGTATCGCCGTCCTATACAACGACCAGCTCGGCGAACTCCCCGAGCCTGCCGTCGTCACGATCACCGGCGACTATAACGTCGTCTATAACGGTGACAAAGTGAACATCCACTACTGGGGAGGTACCTCCGAGTCCGTCTGGCCCGGTGTTGTAATGCAGACAGTCACCGGTTCCGACGGCAATGTCTATAAGGTCGCCAAACTCCCCGCCGGGACAACACACGTCATTTTCAACACCGACGGCAACAGCAACAAGACCATGGATCTCCCCTACTCCAAGGAATTCATGATGAACGACAACGGCCACGACGAGATGATAAAGGTCATCTTCAAGAAAGAAAACGGCGATGACCCCGACCCCGATCCCGACATCGAACTTCCCGCACGTCTCTACATCTTGGGCAACATCAAAGACAAACAATGGACCACTGATAAAGGCGTCGAGATGCACCTCTCCGGCAAATCCTTCGTAGCTACCGATGTTGAGCTCCTCCCCGCATCCGGTGAAACATGCTTCTTCAGCCTTACGGACACACTCGGAAAGAACTGGGACGAACTGAACCGCAACGCCGACCGCTACGGAGCCGAAACAAAAGATCTCACCATCTCCATCGATACCCCCGTCGCAATAAGGAAATTTACCAAAAACGTGAACTCCGCCTCTTGCAATGCTTGGTGTGTCCCCGCCGGTCTATACACCATAACGGCCAATTTCGCAGACATGACCCTGACGGTGACTAAGACCGGAGAAATTATTGACCCCGACCCCGATCCTGACCCCGATCCCGACCCCGATCCCGAGAAATATTATTGTTACTTCATCAACAGCGGCAACTGGGAAAATGTCTACGTCTGGGCTTGGAACAGCGGAGAGAACTGCACCTATGCCGGAGCCGATAAATGGCCCGGAGACAAGATGGAGAACCTCGGAGACAAACTATACTGGGAAGCACCCGCCGGCAAAGTACCCGCTAATATCATCTTCAGCAACGACAACGGCACCAAAGCCGGTGGCGGAGACCTCGTATTTGTCAACGGTGCGACATATTCCCCCGACGGAGCCCATCTCGGTGGCGATGATGCCGAGCTCCCCGCCAACCTTTACATCCTCAGCGATTTCAATTCCTCGAAATGGAACAGCTCAGCCCTCCTCGAAAGAACCGGAACCGGAGACTACTATATAGGTTACGCCGTAACCCTCAATGGCGACTCCCAAGGCAAGGCTTACTTCAATTTCGCCGACGCTCTCGGCACTAACTGGAGCACCCTCAACAGCAAGGCAAACCGTTATGGAGCCCCCGACGAAGATATTGTCATGAACATCGGAACCCCGATGAGACTCGAGAAATACCCCAGAAACGTCACGGCATCAGGCTGCAAATCGTGGATGGTCACCCCCGGAACATACGACATCGTCGTCGATTTCTACAACATGGAAGTCCTCCTCCTCGATCCCGCACACCCATCCTCGTCAGCATTCCAGCTCCTCAAGGTCGTCGATACCTCAGACAGCGTAATAGGATCCTATGACTACGTCACATACTCCCCCGCTCCCCTCGATAAAGTCTTCGGAGTCACACTCGACGGCGACAACATCTCGATGGAAGAAATCGAGCCTGAAGCCGGATTCCGCCACGACAGCGCCAAGGTCCTCTACACGGATAAGATTCTCTACAACATCGGAATGGAATCCCCCGCCACTATCGTAGCCTCAACATTCGGAACCCCTCAGGCCGACGGAACGGTAAGATGCATAAAGACCTACGACCATCTCAATCCGATTTCCGAAACAGCCGAAAAGATCCACTACGAATACCTCATCACCAATGGAGCCGATGCAAGGATACCGATGGTGGCCCAGAACCACACCATCACCTCACGGCTCTCCATCCCCGAACCCCGGCTCCTCCACTCCGGCGTCACACTCTCCCACTCCGGCGAAGAGAAAAAGACCTTCACCCTCGACGGCAAGCAATTCAACGCACGCTACCACTACGTCCGTCAAAGCGCCCTCATCGACGCCCCCAACGTCGACGACAACCTCAGCAACCTGATTCCCGACGACCGCTTCCTTATCACAATCGACGGCGAAACCCTCGAGAGCGACTCATACCTCGGAGATCTCCTCTCTCCCGAACACTTCCTCTCCGAAGAATTCAGCGCCCCGGCGCTCCTGATGACAGTCACAGGAGCTGGGTCCGGATCTACCGGACGCTGGAACGACGACAAAAGAGCCCTGACCCTCGAAATATCAGACCGCACGCCATCTCTCGAAACCTGCAAAGCCACCCGTTGGTCCCTCGCTTACAGACCCGAAGACGGAGACCTTATCGAGACACTTGACCTCAACCTCAAAATCTCCGACCAAACAGAAGGAAACTCCATCCTCGCAAACAACACAGACGGAACCACCTTCTCCAGCGACCTCTGCCACGGCACCGAAGCAGACTTCTTCCTCGTGGAATTCTATCGGGGAAACACCCTTATAGACAGCCGCGTCATCAACGCCCAAGCACTCCTATCCGGTGATTACCCACTCACAATCACCAAGAACCACGGCCACTGGTGGGACGGACAGGAAGCCGTCGTACTTTCCGACAGGATATACTTCGGCCTCAAGGCACACGTCAGCTACCTCTACCCCTTCGTCACGACACTCCCCTCCGAAAAACCCGCCCAAGCTCCTCGGCGGGCTCTCACACTCTCCGACGACGGCAGTATCGTGAAAGGAACCCCCACCGAATACACCGTATCCTCCACCGACGACATCATAACCTCCGTAGAAACCATCCCCCTCGATGATACCCACGACAACCAGACCGAATACTTCAACCTCCATGGAATAAAACTCATACCACCCCTGAGCCCCGGACTCTACATCCGTAGAAACGGCAACAAAACCGAAAGGATAATCATTCCCTAACCCCCCCACTCTACATAATGCAACCCATGTACCGGCACTTTTGCAACCCCGGTACATGGGTTTCTTATGATATCCCGCAACCCCGCCCACCCGACCACTGCAAAAACCGTTTCCAATCTAAAATAATTGTTGTAACTTTGTGCTTTCTTTTTTGAAACAAAAAATTAAGCAGCTGTATAAAATATGGGAGGCTTTTTTGGAGCAGTAACCAAAACTCCGTGCATCAACGATCTCTTTTACGGCACGGACTACAATTCACATCTGGGCACAAAACGCGCCGGCATGGTGACATTCGACCCCGAAAAGGGATTCAACCGTTCGATCCACAGTCTCGAACGCGATTACTTCAGGTCAAAATTCGAAGACGAACTCGACGACTTTGTCGGATGCAGCGGACTCGGAGTCATAAGTGACACCAATCCCCAGCCCATCATCGTCAACTCCCACCTCGGCCGCTACGCCGTCGTCACAGTCGCAAAAGTCAACAACGACCGGGAGATATCAGAAGAACTCCTCAGTCAGAGAATGCACTTCAGCGAACTCTCCTCCAACAAAATCAACCAGACAGAACTCGTAGCCCTGCTCATCAACATGGGAAAAGACTTTGTCGAAGGAATCAATCTCGTCTACAGCAAAGTCAAAGGCTCATGCTCGATGCTCATACTCACCGAAGACGGCATAATCGCAGCCCGCGACTACCTCGGACGCACCCCCATCGTAATAGGCAGGAAAGAAGGCCAAGGATACGCCGTATCCTCCGAGACATCCGCTTTTCCGAATCTCGGATACAAAAGAGTAAGGGATCTCGGCCCCGGTGAAATCGTAAAACTCACAGCCGAAGGCGTAGAAGTACTTCAGCAACCCGCCCCCCGTGAACAGATATGCAGCTTCCTCTGGGTATATTACGGATTCCCCGCAAGCGACTATGACGGAATCAACTCCGAATACGTCCGCGAGCAAGGAGGCCTCGTCATGGGACTTCAGGACGACACAAAAGCCGACTGTGTCTGCGGAATCCCCGACTCAGGAGTCGGATTCGCCCTCGGATACGCCGAAGGCAAAGGAATACCATACAAAAGAGCCGTCCTGAAATATACCCCCACATGGCCCAGAAGCTTCACCCCCGGCAACCAATCCCGACGCAACCTCGTCGCAAAAATGAAACTCATCCCCAATCAAGCCATCCTTGACGGCAAAAGCATCGTATTCTGCGACGACTCAATAGTCAGAGGCACACAACTCCGCGACAACGTCGACACATTCTTCGAAGGAGGAGCCAGAGAAGTACACGCCAGAATCTCCTGTCCCCCACTCGTTTACGGATGTAAATTCATCAACTTCACATCCTCAAAGAGCGACCTTGAGATGATAACCCGCCGGATAATCAAGGACTTCGAAGGCGACGAATCTGTCGCACTTGACAGATATGCCACAGCCGGAACCCAAGAATACGAACGCATGGTAGCCGAAATAGCACGCCGACTGAACCTCACCTCACTCAAATTTGCCCGCATAGACGACCTTGTAGCAGCCATCGGCCTCCCCAAATGCCGCATCTGCACCCACTGCTTTGACGGCACAGGCTGCCAGCCCGATCAGGCATGGAAAGAAGACCATCCCCAAAACCCTGAACACAAAGATCCGGAATAAAAACCGAAGCACGCGGCCTCCGGAAAAGAAAAAAACCGAAGCACGCGGCCTCCGGACAAGAAATAAAAAACCGAAAAAGTCGAACCGGCAACATCCTCAAGCTGCCGGTTCTTTTTCTACTCCCCTATCTCCGGTAATAATAATTTATCGGGCATATATATAGCCCGACCCGAACCAAACTCAGGATAGAGAAGGAATCGCTGAGGAAAGAAAGTATATCATAAGAACTTTGATTGTCGAAACTGCGGCAGCATGTCGCAGTTTTTTCATAAAAGATATGTCTAATTGTCTCAATTTGGATAGTCTATACTCAAAGATAACAGTATAATAACATAATTTTCGTAAATTTGCAGTCATCAATGACCTTAGAAGGAGACGCCGGGTATTGC
>CAYPBS010000025.1:0-24157 GCA_964409015.1 uncultured Sangeribacter sp. | reverse complement strand
GTTCTTCTTCCTCGACTTCTATTTTCTTGCTGTCGATGTCAAAGATACCTCCTCAACGCGAGCTTGCGTTCGTATGTCTGTTTTAAGAGTTCCTGTGTAATCATTTGTGATGTAGGAATGTGGTTAAATTTATCTGTATTAATAATCTCTGTTGTCAGTTAAGTCAGTTTTCGGCGTACATGGCCTCTATTTCATCAGCATATCGCTTGCACACCACATTGCGGCGCACTTTCATCGTGTTGGTCACTTCCCCGTTCATTACGGAGAAGGGCATTGGCAGCAACGTAATCTTCTTGATTTTCTCAAATTCCGCCATGTCTTTCTGCACTGCTGATATGCGTTTCAGGAAGAAAGCGTTGACTTTGGGATTGCGGACCAGCGAGGCTTTGTCCGCATAATCTATTTTCTGCTCCTTGGCCCAATGCTCCAGATGCGGGAAGTTGGGTACTATCAGGGCTGTCACGAATTTACGTTGGTCGCCTATTACGGCTACTTCATCGATAAACTTATCTTCGGCCAGCCTGCTTTCAAGCGCCTGTGGCGCTATATATTTGCCATTTGATGTCTTGAACAGGTCTTTCACCCTTTCTGTGAGCACGAGGGCGCCTGAGGGTGTGAAATAGCCTGCATCTCCTGTCCGGAAAAAGCCGTCCGGGGTGAAGACTTCGGCATTGGCTTTGGGATTGTTATAGTAACCGGCCATTACCGACGGCGATTTCACAAGAATTTCGCCGTTGCTGTCAATTCTGACCTCTACCATGTCGAGCGGTACGCCTACCGTGCCTATTTCATAGCCGTATTGAGGGAAGCATGAAACAGTAGCAGTGGTTTCGCTGAGTCCGTAGCCGACCATTATTTCTATGCCGACCGAGCGGAAAAACTCGCAGATTTTGTCGCTGAGAGGAGCGCCGGCTGTCGGAAAGAAGTTGGGTTCGGGAATACCGATGTTCTTTTTAAGAACGTTGAAGAGTTTCTTATCCCAGAATTGGTATTCTTTTTCAAGCAATTTGGGAACAGGGCGTCCTAAACGTACATAATCAAGGTTGCGGCGTTTGCCTGTCTTGATAGCACGTGCTACCATCAGGCGTTGGAAAGTACCGAACTCAGCGAGTTTTGCTCGGACTGCAGTGTAGACTTTCTCCCAAAACCTGGGCACACAGCACATTATGTTTGGCTTTACCTCCTGAATTGTCTCCTGAATATAGCGCGGGTCGTAGTTTATCGCTATACGTAAGCCGCGATAAAGGCAGAAAAAGCTCCATGCCTTCTCAAAAATATGCGACATAGGAAGAAATGACATCGATACATCGTCATCTTTAATCTGAGTGAGAAGTTTGGCATGCATCTCAAGGGTCGCGTCATAACAACTGTGGGGCAGCAGTACGCCTTTAGGTTCTCCTGTTGTTCCGGATGTATAGATAAGTGTGGCTATATCTGCCGGCTCGCCTTTCTCTGTCCGTAAGTCGACCTTGCCGCGCAGATTGTCCGAGGCCTCGGCTCCTCTTGCAAGAAATTCAGACCAGGGCATGCTTTTTGTGTCATCTGGCTCTGTTTCGAGGTCGGGAGCGAAGTAGACAATGGCCAGCAATGAAGGGTGTCGCCGCGCATAGGATAGTGCAAGGGGATACTGGTTTTTATCGCCTACAAATATTATTCTTGAGCGGCTGTTTGTAACGATGAAGTCGAATTGAGCCTGCGAGCTTCCCGCATAAATTGGTACTGCTGCACCTCGGTTTCTGAATACTCCGAATTCTGCCGAGAGAATTTGCGGTGTGTTTGGCGAACATATAGCTATATTCTCCTTTTCGCCAAGGCCGAGAGCGGCAAGGGCATATCCGGCAGTATGTACCTCGGCTGCGAATTCTTCCCAGGATATGGAAACCCAAGGCGAACCTTTGGCAAGCCGGTGTCGGAGAGCTTCTCTGGAGGCATATCTTGCCCCCTGACGCTCAATCATATTTACAAGTTTGTTCGCCATATCAGCATTTATTCGCCACGCAGTTGTTTGAAGTAGAAGTCGAGTACGTCTTTGGCGGCCATGAATGAGGATTGCTCGTTGTTGAGGACGCGCATCTCTTTCTGGTCCATCAGTTCACGGATGCCAGGAGTATGCTGGAAGTGGGTACGCAGTTGTTCGTTTATAGTCTCAAGCATCCAGTATTTGGCCTGTTCATTGCGTTTGCGTTCGAAGTAGCCGGTTTTTTCTACATATTCGAAGTAGCGGTCAATCATATCCCACACCTTGTCTATGCCGAGTTCGAAATATCCGCTGTAGCAGATTACTTCAGGACTCCATTTGCTCGGTGTCGGTGGGAAAAGATGCAGAGCGTTGCGGAATTGTGCGGCAGCCAGATTGGCGCGCTCTATATTGTCGCCGTCGGCCTTGTTGATCACTATGCCGTCGGCCATTTCCATGATGCCGCGTTTGATGCCCTGAAGCTCGTCGCCAGTACCGGCAAGCTGTATGAGCAGGAAGAAGTCAACCATTGAGTGAACGGCTGTTTCGCTCTGGCCTACACCGACTGTCTCTACAAAAATATTGTCATAGCCCGCAGCCTCGCAAAGCACGATTGTCTCTCTTGTTTTTCTGGCTACGCCTCCCAGTGAACCGGCTGAGGGGGAAGGGCGTATGAATGCGTTGGCCTCCTGCGACAGTTTCTCCATTCGGGTCTTGTCGCCGAGTATTGAACCATGGGTGCGTTCACTGCTCGGGTCAATTGCCAAAACTGCCAGTTTGCCACCTTTCCGCAGAACATGCAGTCCGAACACGTCGATTGAAGTACTCTTGCCGGCTCCCGGCACACCGGTAATGCCTATGCGGCGCGAACGTCCTGAATAGGGCAGACACTTTTCTATTACTTCCTGAGCGAGAGCCTGGTGGTCCTCTGCGGTGCTCTCAACAAGTGTGACGGCACGTCCGAGTATACTGACATCGCCTTTCAGTATGCCTTCCACGTAGTCGTTCGGAGTAAGACGCCGACGTGCCGCACGCATGGCTGCACGGTATGGGTTGACAATAGGCTGTGATTTGACGCCTCCGTTTACCTGGAGACCTTTATATTCGGTGCTGTTTTCGGGATGTTCCATGATTGTTGTGAAAGAGAGTGTGTTTATTGTTTTTTATTCTTAGAAAGGATGATTCCTGAGAGCCGTACGTTCTCCACAGGGTGTATGGGGTCGCTCGACAATACGGTGATTTTATGGCTGAAGGCACCCTGGTTGGCATCTTTGCGCGGAGTGAACGAACCTTCTATTGTGGCCGAAGCTCCGGGTCGGATACTTCTCGGATACTTCTTCAGGCGTATATCCGATGATGCGGCATATACTCTGGATATGTCAAGCGGTTCTTTACCTTCATTTGTTACCTTGAATTTAAATTTTACCGTTTTCCCGGGTTTGATTTCACCGGCGTATGCAATTGAAGGTTCAAAAGAGATGCGTCCGGCATCCGCAGCCTGTTTCGCCGAGAGTTTGACCACCGGTATCAGATTGACATTGACCTTTAAGGGAATGAGGTATGTCATCCTGTGTGCGCTGACGTTCAATTCTAAATTATAGAGATGAGCACCCATTTCGTTTTCGTCGCGTGAGTTGTAATATATGCCGAGGCTGGCGGTTTCGCCCGGTTTTATTGTGTCCGACGATAAACCCACAGTGATAGGTTTGGGCAACTTATTCCAGCTCAACACAATAGGATACTCGGATGTGTTATAAGCATAGATGAACTTGTTGCGGGGAGTACCATAGTCAAGATTGCCAAGCTGAATATCGGTCTCTGTCATCCTGAGTGGCCCTGTTCCGTATGGATACATGCGTGCCAGGGTGGCCGAGTCTCCGATTACGTTTCCTCGTATCGTCAGTACATCTGTTTTATTGTCAGTGCCGGTCGAGACACGTATAGTCTTTTCAAAACGGCCGGGGCGACCTGCCGGATTGTAAGAGAAGCGAATTACAGCCGTGTCGCCCGGCATTATTTCACCTTCAGGCCAACGTGCGGCCGTACAGCCGCAAGAGGTCTTCACGTTGTTGATTAGTGTAGGTTCTGTGCCTGTATTGACAAATGAAAGATGTCCATGCGCCGGGCCGGCATCCTCCCGTATTGTGCCGAAGTCATATTCGGAGTTAAGCCATGCTATGTCGGCGGTGGCTCCGAGGGCGACAGCGCCTGCAATTATGGTTGTAAGTATTGCTTTCATTTTGGCTTGACGTTGCCTAATAGTTTAAGGACTACTTTCTTGGGTTTTCCGTTGGTTTTGACCGTAATGTTCCTGTCGATTGGCCCTGGACGACCTATCGGATTGTATGTCACCTTGATTTTCCCTTTCTTACCCGGCATAATGGGTTTCTTAGGATATTCCGGACGTGTACAGCCGCATGTGGCGGTTGCCTCAATGATAAGCAGGGGAGAAGTGCCGTCATTGTAAAACACGAATTCGTGCGATACCGGGCCTCCGGCTTCTTTTACGAGACCGAAGTCATGGCTCGTATGTTCAAAACGAATGTGGGGTGCGTCTTTTTTGTCAGCATACGCCGGATTGCCCCACGCCACTATTGTCAGTACTACAAACGCGATTAAAAGAGCTGTTTTCTTCATGGTGATTGAAAAATAGCGTAGTGTCGGAAAAATCCGCTACAAAGATACGTAATAATTTTTAATGGATTATAATAACGGCGGGCAACCCGCTTCGGGCAACCCGCCTTGTTTCTTTACAGACCTTAAAGGTCGTGATTATTGATTAACTCCCTCAAATGTGCCGATGGCGAAAATCCAGTAGAGAAGGATTAATACAAGTACGATAATGCCGAGCCACAACCAAAGACGGTTGATTTTGCGCGTTGAGTTGTTTTTGCGATTTTTTGCGTCCACTTTCAAGCTGTTTTCGATATTTTCAGGAGTTTCATATCCCCTGTTTCTTTTGTTGTTGTCCATGATAGTCTTATTTGTGGTTTTTGATTCCGTTGTTTGCAATAAGAACATCTATTAAGGTCGATTAGTTCGGCCTAATGTTAAAAATTATCAAAAAGGAATATCCTCATCACCTGGCGAAGGCATGATATCAGGCATTGTATCAGGTGTCGTATGTCCGAATGTTGAGTCGGCGGCATCGTTCATTCTCGACCCTGAAATAGCTGTGCGTACCATGTCGGATGCTGCCGTCCAGTTTTCAAACCTTACATATTGTGGCACAAACCTCATCTTCACGTCAGTCACCTGGCCGCTACGGTGCTTGCCTATGATGAATTCAGCCAGACCCCTGATGTCGTTCCCTTCTTTATCCTCGCCGCTGCGGTAGTAATATTCCGGACGATGGATGAAGCATACGATGTCGGCATCCTGTTCTATGGCTCCCGACTCACGAAGGTCCGAAAGCATCGGGCGCTTGTCTTCACGCGACTCTGAATTACGGCTCAGCTGTGCGAGTGCCACTATGGGTATGTTCAGCTCTTTGGCAAGCCCTTTCAGCGAGCGCGATATGGTGCTGACCTCCTGCTCGCGGCTACCGAACTTCATGCCCGAGGCTGTCATCAGCTGAAGATAGTCAATCATGATGATTTTAACTCCATGCTCTCTTACGAGACGTCGTGCCTTGGTTCGGAGTTCTGTGATTGAAAGACCTGGGGTTTCGTCCACATAGAGCGGCGTGCTGTACATGTTGCGCACACGGGTGTTTAGAGTGTCCCACCCATAATCGCCAAGGTCGCCGCTCTTGATTTTGGCATTGTCGAGTTCGCATACATTGCTTATCAAGCGGTTGACAAGCTGCAGGTTCGACATTTCAAGAGAGAAGAATCCGACCGGGATTGAATTGTCGATAGCCATATTCTTGGCCATGGAGAGCACAAATGCTGTTTTACCCATAGAGGGTCGCGCCGCTATGATGATGAGGTCGGAATTCTGCCACCCGGAGGTCACCTTGTCAAGGTCGTCAAATCCGGACGGCAGGCCCGATAGTCCTGAGTCGCGGTTGGCCGCGGCCTCTATTTGTGCCATGGCTTGGGAAATCACGGGGTCAATCTGGGTGACTTCCCGTTTCAACTGTGTTTTTGCAATGTCGAAGAGCATCCCTTCGGCTTCCTGCAGGAGGTCATCAACGTCGTTGGCTTCGTCAAATGCCTTTGAATGGATGCCTGCTGCAAAGGATATGAGTTTGCGGGCCAGGAACTTCTGTGCAATGATGCGGGCATGAAATTCGACATTGGCGCCCGAATATACGAGGCTCGGTAGGTCGGCCACATATACAGCACCACCGACTGCCTCCAGATTGCCGTCCTGACGCAACTGGTCGGTCACTGTCAGCAGGTCGATAGGCCTTTGGTTAAGACCGAGCGATGATATGGCTGCATAAATCTTCTGGTGTCGCGGGTCGTAGAAACTGTCCGGAGTCAGGATGTCGCATACTGCCATATAGGCGTCCTTCTCAAGCATGAGAGCGCCAAGTACGGCCTGTTCCACCTCTATATCTTGCGGTGGAATTTTACCCATGATGTCTGCCGACAATCGAGCCGGTGAGGAAGATTGGTTATTTCGTTCAGCCATAATGCCTTGGAAAATGTGTGGATGAATGTGGGCAACAAAGATAAGAAACTTTTTTGAATGGCGGCAACAAACTTTTACCACGTCGGCCATGTTATAATGCCAGACAGATTTAGTAATTAGGTTTTAATTGGTTTATTGGTTAGTTATTATGAAAAACACGATTTTGACATTTATTTTAGGGGCAGCCGCAGTTTTCTCTGCCGGCGCACAACGACAGCCCGTGCCGCGCATCAATGGCGGTGTTGCCCCTGTTGAGGCTGTCAGTATGAATTTCCGTTCGCTGCCTGAAAACGCGCAGACTTTTGTGAACGAGTTATTCCCTACGACGATGGTTGCATCCGTGACAAACGATGTGGCCGACCGAGAATACGAGGTAAAGATGTCCGACGGTTATGAAATTACGTTTGACTATAATGGTAACTGGCTTGAGGTCGAAACTCCCGACAACGTGATGTTGCCCAGCAGTGTACTCAACAAACTTGTTCCTGAAAACGTAGTTGTCGAAACCCTTACAGGCGATGCCGTAGTTCCCGGTGGAGTTGTAAACTTTATTGAGTCAGTAGAATATGTTCCTGACTATGGCTACGTGGTTAAGTATGAATCGACCACAAGCAAAGGGAAAGTCGGAATTGACAAAACGGGTAATATATTGAAGAATAAGCCCGATAAGGTTAAGAAGTCCGATAAAATGACGAAAGTCCGTAAAGGCGACAAAGACAAGAAAGCATGCTGCTGTAAGGCCAAAACCGGTAAAAAACACAGTGGTAAGAAAGGCAAACGCAAATAAATTTTTTATAAAAAGGACATGAGTCGCGCGGGGCGACGGCAAGGCAATGTGATGCCTGTCGTCGCCCCGTTTTTTGCGTTTACGCGTCGTCCGATGTTCTTGATACATGGTCTTACCCACAGACAAAAGATGCGCGCTCTCCGGCGCGCATTATTATGTACTCGCGTTTATCGGCGGTAAACCTCCTTGGAGGCTTTGCTGCCGCGCTTCACGATGTAGATTTCCCCCTCGGTGGGATTGCTCACCAGCATCCCCTGAATGTTGAAATACTCCGGGGCAGCATATTCATCAGCTCGGATATCCTCTACCGCCAACGCATCGAAATACTCCTTCGGGTTCTCAGGCATTCCTTCCTGTCGATATATCACTTCACCAAAGTTGCCCTCTGAAATATCGCTCACCTCCTCAACGTCGCATACATATAAAAGTTCAATTTCATTATGCCAATCGGTGCTCATACTTAGATTATACGGATAAGGCATATAACCTGTATAAATTCCCCTTGACCATTTCAAAAAACCGATTCCTTCTTGAATTGTAAAAATGTAATTCAATTGGTTGCTGTCTTCCGGGTAAGGTGAGGGGAAGTATAATTCCATCTGTTTTACAGAGTGTTCATTGTCTGACGTAGATAGACATTTAATACGACCGTTGTTTGTTGTAGGCAAAAAGTCTCCTAACTCAAAGTAATTTTTGCCTGACCAATCAGGTGAATAATATTCATCTTTTCCTACCTGAAATTCATCTCCAGGTTCGAGAGAGAAGTCATAAATCAATAATTCTTCCGTGTCAGAGCCATACTCATATTGACCGTTACTCGGATTCAACATATATACTTTTCCGTTCTCCTGTCGTAAATAGGCAAAAGGATTATCAAGACTATCGTAATCACTATCGTAATCGTAGTCATAAAGGTAACAATTATGATATATTTTATCATTAATTGATGTTGTTCCCGATATTCTTAATATTGAATGAATTGTTTTTGGCTCCGGTCGATAAAACCACCAGTTAGAATAAATCCATATCCTGTTTTCCTGGCAAATTGACTGATATTCCCGCTCAGCTCGCGCAGTGAACACCGATGCAACCGCAAGAACAGCTATTGTGTATTTTATAATATTTTTCATAGTCTATTATTTATATATGTTAGAAATTGAGAATTTTGCTCCCTTTTCAATCTTAAAACAAGGTTGTAATGTCGCAGGTGAGACCCCTGAAAGTAAGGATTTCTTCATAGGAAAATGTTTTAAGGGTTTATGATGCCGTAAAGATAATGATGAATTTCGAGAAATTCAAATATTTGTACCATAAAAATATGATTTTAACATTCGAATAGCAAAACGAAACAAAAGAAGCTGCATCGACAACACTCGATGCAGCTTCTTTCTGAAAGGTTATATCGTGTCTGTTTAGATGTGCGGACCGGCGGCTTCGAGCTTACGGCCTGCTTCATTGCCTTCGAACTTCTTGAAGTTCTTGATGAAGAGCTCAGCAAGTTCGCGTGCCTTGACATCCCACTCCTTGGGGTCGGCGTATGTGTCGCGCGGGTCAAGGATTGCAGGGTCTACACCGGGCAGTTCCGTGGGCACTGTAAAGTCGAAATAGGGGATTAGCTTTGTGGGTGCTTTGTCAATCGAGCCGTCGAGAATGGCATCGATGATGCCGCGGGTATCGCGAATCGAGATACGCTTGCCTGTTCCGTTCCAACCGGTATTGACGAGATATGCCTTAGCACCTGATTTCTCCATTTTCTTAACAAGCTCTTCTGCATACTTGGTGGGGTGGAGCGAAAGGAATGCTGCACCGAAGCATGCCGAGAATGTCGGAGTAGGCTCTGTGATGCCGCGCTCTGTGCCGGCAAGTTTTGCTGTAAATCCTGACAGGAAGTAATATTTGGCTTGCTCAGAGTTGAGGATTGAAACAGGGGGCAGTACGCCGAAAGCATCGGCCGAGAGGAAGATGACCTGCTTGGCAGCCGGGCCTTTTGATACCGGTTTAACGATATTTTCGATGTGGAAAATGGGGTAGGACACGCGGGTGTTCTCGGTTACGCTCTTGTCGGCGAAGTCGATTTTTCCGTCGGCGTCTACAGTCACGTTCTCAAGCAGCGCGTCGCGGCGGATAGCGTTGTAGATGTCCGGTTCGCTATCTTTGTCGAGGTTGATTACTTTAGCGTAGCATCCGCCTTCGTAGTTGAATACGCCTTCGTCATCCCAACCATGCTCGTCGTCACCGATGAGTTTGCGTTTGGGGTCGGTAGACAGTGTGGTCTTGCCTGTGCCAGACAGACCGAAGAAGATGGCCGTGCTTGTCTCGTCCATATTTGTGTTGGCCGAGCAGTGCATTGATGCTATACCGCGAAGAGGATTGAAGTAGTTCATCATCGAGAACATACCTTTCTTCATCTCGCCGCCATACCATGTATTGATGATCACCTGCTCTTTCTCAGTGATGTTGAAAGCAACAACGGTCTCGCTGTGAAGGCCGAGCTCCTTGTAGTTCTCCATCTTTGCTTTGGAGGCGTTGAACACAACGAAGTCAGGTTCGAAGTCCTCGAGCTCTTCCTTGGAGGGACGGATGAACATGTTGGTCACGAAGTGAGCCTGCCATGCCACTTCCATGATGAAGCGTACTTTCAGGCGTGTGGCGGGGTTGGCGCCGCAGAAGCAGTCTACAACGAAGAGAGTCTTGTCGCTCAGCTCCTTGACGGCCTTCTCCTTAAGCTGATCCCAAACTTCGGTAGAGATGGGCTTGTTGTCGTTCTTGTATTCCTCTGTTGTCCACCATACGGTGTCGCGTGTTGTGTCGTCGAGCACCAGATATTTGTCTTTGGGTGAACGGCCGGTATATTCGCCTGTCATCACATCCACAGCACCAAGCTCCGTGAGATAACCTTTCTCGAAGCCGGTGAGAGTGGGATCCGTCTCATATTTGTAGAGATCATCATACGAAGGGTTGTAGATCACCTTCTTCACATCCTTGATGCCATACTTGGCCAGATCCAGATTTGCCATAAATTCTTATTAATGTATTGGGTTAAAAATTTTTCGTTCTATCAAGTAAACAATTACGACGCACGATTGTTTTGAGCGACGCTGTCCTTTAAGGTGTTTTTACATCCGGGGCGTTAAACCGATGCAAAATTACGAAATTTCTCCGATATTAAAGAAATTTTTCCTTAATATAATTTACATCCTTGGCGCAAACTTGTTAACGAAAATGAAGTGATACCTGCCTGCGGGAGGAGAGAAAGAGAGAGGGTGTACCGGACCGGAGTCTGATACACCCTCTGGAGTCGGGATTATGGGGTTGATTCTGTCTCAGATGCAGAATCAGCTTACTTCACGATAACTTTTGTGGTCGTTCCGTTGGAGAGACGCACGATGTAGATACCGGCAGCAACGCGGTCCAATGTATTGACACGCATACCGCTGATGCTGTAAACCTCGGTGCCCTCGGGGGCGATGATATGTCCGCCGACAACCTTGATGCCCTCGTTTCCGAAGTTTACGCTCTCAATGCCGTCGAGGGTGTACTGAGCGGTCGTAATGTCGGAGTTGAGTGCTTCGTCGTTGTTGTTGCGTACGTAAGCGCGGATCGTGTATACGCCGTCGGAGGGAAGAGTGAAGGTCACAGTCGCACCATCGGCCTCGAACCAGCTGCTTGTGCCGATACTGTAGAAGAGTGTACCGATTCCACCGAGATTGGGGTTGGTGATTGTCACGGTGACAGGTTGGATCTCATCTTCGGGAGTGGAGAAGCTGATCACGGGGGCTGCAAGTTTGACTGCGTCGGCTGTAACCTCATAACTGCCTTCTACGGTTTCGGAAACGCTCTTGGTGCCAACCTTGACGTAAACGGAATAGGTGATGGTACCCGGCTCTGTAAGCGCGATCACTACCTCACGCTCGTCTGTAGTAGTCGTTTCGCCATTGATGGTGTAGACCATTTGTGCGCCTTCGATATAATTCTGATGGCTGATGGTCATGTTCACGGGGAGGCTGGTAGCCGGTGAGGGTACTTCGTTGTATTCGTCGTCAAGGAATTCCACGTAAGGTGCCGTGAGGGTGTATTCGATTTCGCCGTCGATGGTGAAATAGAATTCCGAGTAAGCATCCTGATCGTTCTTCGAGATGAAGGCGCCGATGGCATGTTCGCCGCTCTTGTCGAACGTCAGGGTGTAGGTCGGCTCGCTTGTAGAGTAGTCCTTGCTGTCGCCGGTAGAGAGATTAGCCACGGATATTTCCATCGTGGAATCAGCATTGGGGTTGGAGATCGTCACTGTGACGGGCGCCTTGTCCTCAGCCACTGTATCGCCCATGGCCACGGGGGCTCCGCTCTTGTCGACAGCCATGAAGACAGCTTCTTTCAGGGGTGCGACCTTCACGGTGAAGGTGCCGCTTACTGTCTCGGATGTACCGGTGAGCTTGTCGCCTTCGTAGGATGCGATGTAAGTCGAATAGCGATATGTGCCGGGGGCGTCGATTGTGACAGCCACGTTGCCTGTAGACTTGATGTAGGTGGGATCTGTGGAGGAAGTGGTGATGAAGTAGTAGATCGAGCTGTTGGTGTTGGACGGATTCTGGTTCTCGATATTGAAGATGACGGGGGCGTCGCCTGATGTCTCGGAGATGGAATTGCCCTCTGTGTCCGTAAAGTCTACGATTGGGTTGATGTAGGACTTAACGGCGTCACCTTCGATAGTGAACATGAACTCGGCGTAGGAATCCTTAGAGTAGTCTGCATTGAAGACCATGGCGGTGATGTAGTAGAAGCCCGGATCCTTGGGGAACTTATTGGCGTTCCATGTCTTACCGGAGAATTCTTCTACAGATTCAAACTCATCGAGGTCGTCCATTTCTTCCATGGAGGGAGCCTTCATCACGTAGACTGTCATTGTGGTGTCGGCATTGGGGTTTTCTACGGAGATGTAGACCGGAGCGTCGCTTTTTGCCACTGATCCACCGTTCTCTACAGCTGCAAAATCGGTTGACATATAGGCTTCGATCACGGGCTCTTTGAGATCTGTGTCTCCTACAACAACCTTAAGGGTATAAGCGGGATAATTGTCTCCCATCACATAATCGTTGCCACCGTTGATGATGCGGATTTCGGTCTCGCCTACGCCGTTGAGAGTCACGGTTCCGTCGGGAGCAATGGTTGCGACATCGGTATTGGAGCTGTTGTAGACAACGCCAAACCAGTACGGATCCTTTTCGGCAGCCGGTTCAACTGTATATGTCGGATAGTCGTTGCTCTGGCCCATTACGGCTGTGAATGTGCCGTCGGTGAGTCCGGAGAATGTCACTGTGAAGTGAATCTTGTCTACCACCAGTGCGTATGTGGCCTCCTTGTCAGTGCCGTAAGCTGCCTTGATGGTGGTGCTTCCCGGTTTGAGGATTGTCACGGAGCCGTCAGCCTTGATGGTCGCTACAGTCTCATCGCTCGATGAGTAAGTCACGGCTATATTGTCCGGATTGGAAAGGGTCGGCAGGGTGTATGTGCCGGCTGAGTTGAACGTCACCTGAGCGGAGGTCTCGCTCCATGTCACACTGCTTGTGACGGCAGCGGGAAGTACACGCAGGAGGTAATTGAAATTGTCCGGAGCGATGAAAGGATTGCCTGCGCCCCAGATGTAGCCGATACGGCATGTACCGGGATTCACGAGAGTTATCACGCCGTCATTGTTGATGGTAGCGACATTTCCGGTGTACCCTTCGTCAGGAGTCTGAGCGAAAGCATCGTAAACTGTGCCGATCAGCTCATAACCCTCTGCAACCTTTATGGTGGGGAAAGTATTGTTCTCGCCGATGGTAGCGGTAAACTCGCCGTTGGAGACACCTTCCCATTGGATAAGTTGCTGAGCTGACATGTTTACCTGCCCGACTGTCAGGGTATAGCTGACGGTCTTCGAGCCGGCTGTAGCGCTGATGACGCAGTTGCCGGGAGCAACCAGAGTCACTACGCCGGTAGATGCATCGACAGTTGCGACTGCTGTATTACTTGAGGCGTATGTCACGGCGGCGCTATCAGGATTGGAAAGGGTCGGAAGTTTGGAGGTGTAGTTGGGTTCCCATGTGAAGTTGACACTCTCGGCGCTCCAGCTTATATTGGCTTCCTGCGCAACTTCAGTAAACTTTGTAGGATAGATCTGGAGTGTAGTGTTGTAGAGACAAACCAGACCTTCGATGTCGTATTTCCCTGCTTCCGGAGTTGTCACATCGCTGAAGCGGTCGTATGCATCTATCTTACTTCCGTCCTGAGTGATGGTCTTGGCTGTGGGATCGAAGTCAGCACCTTCAATCTTCACATACTTGTTCATGTCTGCTGCCGTGATTGCAGCTACGGTCATAGTCGTAGGTGCGGGAGCGACACCGCTTCCGGGAGTAAGTGAGGTGAGATTGGAGTTGACCAACTCGATCAGACCAAAATAGTCCTTGTACTTTCCGGAAAGTCCTGTAAGGGTCTGACCCGGTGTCAGAGAGTTTGTGGAGGCATACACGAGAATTGCTCCGGAGTTATCCTGCACGTATGTGTACTGGTTGTTGCCCGATTTATTGTTGTAGGAAACAGTCACTGTACCGGTGATTGTGTAGGCATTATTGACATCCGCCGCTGCTTTTGTGAGCCACTCGGAGATGTTTGCGCAAAGGTATTTAGCCGGGTCGATATATGTGTAGACCGCTTCAGCGACATTACTGTCGTCCATACCGCTCTTGACAGCGATAGCCTTCAGAGTGGTAGTGGCGGTAGGGATAGTTATGGCTCCCGTGTAAGGTGTTGAGGAAGCGGTAGGGGTGCTCTCGTCAAGCGTATAGTAGATGGCCGCACCTTCGGTTGCGCATGTGATGGTAGCTTCGAAAGATTCGCTGAATTCTTTCGAACCGGGAGTGATGGAGGGGGTAGCGACTCCATTACTGTCAGCATCGTAATAAACTGTGATAGACTGAACGTAGACACGTTTTGTAGCATCAATCTTGATTGTCTCAAGTTGTCCGGCCGTCGGGATGAATGTGTAATCTGCGATGTCGGCGGTGACGCTTTGAGCTGTCAGTCCGTTCAAAGAAAGGGTAGCGGTTTCCGTATCTTTCCATCGACAAGCACTTACAACTATCTTCGTTGCATTGACCTGACCTTCGGTTGAAAGGTTCCATGTGATGGAGCCGTTTTGCTTTGAACTGGAGAACTTCAGTCCTTTTACACCTGCTCCATAGACATTATTGGTCGCTGCGATACTGCTGATATACTCAGCACCAGTTTCGACATAATTGCTTGTAGCGGTGGAGGTTGACATGGCTGCAGTAGTATCCGGATCTTTTACCTTAAAGGTTATGGTAAAAGATTGCTCCGTGGCTATCGCCGGGAGTCCGACTGCTAACAGACACAACAATGAAAGTATAAGCTTTTTCATGCTCGTGTAGTTAAGTTAATTTGATTTATATTTTTTTGTAGTTTATGCTGAGGTTAATTCACTGGTGTTGAGCGTATTATCATAACATGACGGCTAACGGCGAAATATGTTTATGCCCATACGGTGTTCGTGCCACAAAATTATATCTTTTCTCTCATATTTACAATGATTTATTGATGAATATTATGTGTTGTACAACATAATGGGAGATACCGGCTCCCCCATGGCTCTCCGCAAGATATAAATCCGGAAATTCCCGACCTGCGGGAAGAGCGGATCTCCCGACAAAATACAGCGGGAGCGCAGGGCTGCTTCACGAGGAGTGGCCCTACGCTCCGCCGGAAACCGGCTCGCGGTTCTGAGTGGCTTATTTTTTCAAGGGAGCTATATCCTTCCCTTTATCAAGGAAGTGATCGCCCGTGGATCGCACGATGTTTTCGTAATAAGTCTTGTCGTAGCCCGGAAACTCAGGGTACACCGGCATACCATCCTCGCTATATATGAATTTATGGTCGGCGTCGAGCTTCTTGCGGTTGCCGTCCATGAATCTCACGAGGAGGAATTTGGCAAGGTCGCGATATGCGTCGGTGGTCTTCCCCGCTATATCAGCCGCATCGCTGTTGAGGCGCGCCTCCAGAGCCTCCGGATCAGACACCAGCGCGACATATTCCGCTTCCACCTCAGGCCGGCTCTCCTCAAGCTCTTTTTCCAGAGCCCCCTGCACACGGCGTATATCCGGAATCATCAGGTCGTAGCGGTTATAAGCCTGATTGGCAACCCAATTGTTCATCCAGAAATTAGCAGTGTCGCTGAAGGTGTTCATGTCTCCGTTGCCGTGGGCGAGCTGGAGCGGTATTTCCGTCATACCGCAGTACATCGGCATGTAGACGCAGGTATTGGCGTCGTCTGTACCGAACCATAATACTCCCCCCACGGCGTCAGGCAGCGAATCGCGGCTCTGGCTTACGAAGCTCCAGCCGGTCTGCTGGGTCGCTATGGCACGCTCGTTAATATAAGTCTTACCATCAACTTCAAACTCCATCGGGCGCCAGCGATAGGGCACATGATTGGGTCCCGAGCCCACGTCCGATGTCATCTCGAAGGGGGTCTCCTCAAAGTGATCGCGCATTCGCTCTTTCATGTCGGCGAGAGTCACTTTCTTTGTCGGGAAGATATAGAGCGGCATGGGATCTGCCGACTCCCCGTTACACCAGCTGTAATACTTCTCCGCTTCAGGATTGAACCGGCGGAAGAAACTCCACACCCTCGCGTCGCAGCCGCGCAGCGTGCCGTGGTCAAGCTCGGCGTAGGCATCGGCGAAGGAGAAGTCCTCATCCTTACCGTTGAAATAGCCCCGTTTGCGGGCGAAGGAGATGAGATCCTTGCTATATCTCACGTTCTTCTTGTCCTTGAGATCCACTTTGCGTATCCTTGGCTGATTGGCATGTCCCGAGATTGCGCCGTCGGGGATTCTGACGGCGATCCACACCGCACCCTTCTCGGCGCCTTTTCCGATCATCTCCATGACCCATACCTCATCCTTGTCGGCGATGCTGAAGGACTCCCCTTCGGAAGCATAGCCATACTTCTCCACGAGGTCGGTCATGATGTCTATGGCCTCGCGTGCGCTCTTTGCACGCTCTAAAGCCACGTAGATCAGCGACCCGTAGTCCATTATGGCCTGTCCGGTCGTGTCGGCCAGCTCCTCACGCCCTCCCCATGTCGACTCGGCGATGACCACCTGATGCTCATTGATGTTTCCGACACGGTTGTACGTGTGAGCCGCTTCGGGTATCTCTCCGAGGCGCTTGTTGGTGTCCCACTCGCGGATCTCGCGCATGGCCCCTTTCGGATGGTCGGCTGCCGCGCGGTGATACAGCTCTCCGTAGAGATTGTGGGAATCCGCAGCGTATGTGACCATTACGGAGCCGTCGGCCGTAGCCCCTTTGGTGGCGATAAGGTTTGTACAGGCTTCTGTCGGTGTCGACAGAAGTGCGGTGGCTCCCGTGAGAGCACATAAGCCGATATGTTTCAGATGTTTCGGTTTCAGATGTTTCATTCGTTCTTGTTCAGAGATATATTATTTCGGTTAGTCCGGTACAAATTTAGCACAAAAAAAGTGGACATACAAGACAAATCCTCTTCTGAGGGTGGCCGGTATGAAGGTTTTTTTGTAGTTTTGCGCTATGAAGATGATCCGTTTTCTTATCTGTGCGCTGCTTCTGCTGCCTGCCTTCTCGGCCTCCTCTGCGCCCCCGGCCTCCGATTCTCCGGCTCCCCGTATTTCGCTTGTGACTGCCGATCCGGGCCCCGAGGTTTTTGAGCTCTACGGCCATCAGGCTGTCAGGGTACAGACCCCCGACGGCGACGATCTGATATTCAATTTCGGCCTTTTCGATTTCGATCAGCCCGGATTCGTATATCGGTTTGTGAAAGGGCAGACAGACTACATGGGCGGTATCTCCTCCACCCCTCACTTCCTTTCTGCTTACGGACAGCGTGGCTCGAAGGTCACGGAGCAGGTTCTCAATCTCACCCCCGCCGAGGCCGAAAGGATGTATTCTCTGCTTCTTGACGCTGTCAGCCCCGAAAACGCTCTCTACCGTTATAAATACTGCACCAACAACTGCGCCACCAGAATCCTCGACATCCTGGAGCAGTCGCTCGGCTCCGAGCCCCTGTATCCCGATACTGACGCCGGTCTCCGCTCCTACAGAGATGTGATGCGCCGCTACGACAGTGCCTATCCGTGGTATGCCATGGGGGTCGACATCGCTCTCGGATCCGGCGTTGACTCCCTCATAGGGCCGAGGGAGCGCATGTTCGTCCCGATGCAGCTCAGGAAGGCCGCCTCTGCCACCCGCCTCGCCGACGGTCGTCCGCTCGTGAAGGAGGAAAACATCCTCGTCCAAGGACGCGGCGACGTCACGCAGCCTCCGACGAATTTCTTCCTCTCGCCACTTTTCTGGGCGTGGCTCACACTCCTTCTCACTCTCCTCATTGTCTATAGGGCGATGCGTTTCGGCTGGCATCCGTGGAGATGGTGGGCTGCTCTTTGGTTCGCCATGACCGGAGTGGCCGGATGCCTCTGTATCTTCCTCATCTTCTTCTCGGAGCATGAAGCCACCTCCCCCAATATCCTCGGATGGTGGCTCAACCCCCTGTGGCTCATCCCCGCCCTCACGATCTGGTCCCGCAGGTTGCGACGGCTCACGCGTTCGGTTCTTACCATGCTGAGCGTCATGGGATTGTCAATGCTTCTCGCTTGGAATTTCGGAGCCCAACATGTCAACATGGCCTTGCTCCTTCTCTGTGTCACGACGATGACCCTCTCGGTAAGCTACGCCCTCACAGGCTCCTCCACGCATCGTCACCGCCATCATCACCGCCATCATCGTTGCAAGCCCCGTTCATGAACCCCCGTCAAGGCCATAACACCTCCCTGATACGGTCCCGACGGATTCCGCTGTGGATGAAGATAACCTTTGCTCCGCTGGGACTGGCGCTGTATCTCCTCTCCCTGCTCCCCCTCCGGATGCTCTACCCCCTTGCCGACTTGCTCGGATTCGTGGCCCACTCTCTCGTGGGCTACCGCCGCCGGCTCGTCAGCAGGAATATCGCCGACTCCCTCCCGGAGCTTGACGAAGCACGCCGCCGCCGCGTGATGAAGCGCTTCTACCGTCGGCTCGGAGACTATTTCGTGGAGACCCTGAAAATGCGCTCCATGAGCCGAAAAGAAATCAGACGACGCATGACTTTCGACGGAGCGGACCTCGTCGACAGCTACCTCGCCCAAGGACGCAACATCGTCATCTATACATCCCACTTCGGCAACTGGGAATGGATCACCTCCTTCAGCCTCTGGTGCCGCTCATATCCCGAAGCGGAATTCGCCCACGTCTACCGTCCCCTCAAACAGCCGTGGTTCGACCGATGGTGGCTCCGGCTGCGTGGACGGTTCAACTCCTCAATACCGATGAAGCACGTCCTGCGCCAGCTGATAACATGGCGCAGGGAAGGCAGAAACTGGATCACGGGATTTCTAAGCGACCAGAAACCCTCCCATGCCGGCACGACAATAGATGTGGAATTTCTTGGCCGTCAGACACCTTTCATCTACGGCACCGAAGAGCTTGCCCGCAAACTGAATGCCGTCGTGATGCTTTTCGATACCGAAGTGAAAAGCCGTGGCCGCTACCACAGCACCATCCGCCTTATCACCGACGACCCCGCCTCACTCCCCGAAGGTGAGATCACACGGCGCTATGCCGGCAACCTGACCCGCCAGATCCGCCGCTGTCCCGAAGCATACCTCTGGAGCCACAACCGCTGGCGCCTCCCCAGCCCCTGACGCCCCCATCACGGTCCGGTTTCTCGCTTTTGGCGATGTGAGTCTTTTTTTTTAACTTTGTGGCAAAGTTATAATCACTGCGGTCAACCATGAATTCTTCTTCAAACCAACCTGATGTTGCGGCCTGTTCCGATACCCTTGTTAGTCTCAACGGTCTAACGTTCAAGCCCTTCATCTCTCGCGCCGAGATTGAGCGCGAGGTGGAGCGTGTAGCTGCCGAGATACGTAAGGATTACGAAGGACGCACACCCATCTTCCTCTGTGTACTCAACGGAGCTTTCATATTTGCTGCCGATCTCTTCCGAAAAGTGGGGATCACCGATGCGGCCATCAGTTTCGTGCGCTACAGCTCTTACTGCGGCACCTCCACCACCGGATCCGTGAAGCAGCTCATCGGTTTGCCCGCGGATCTTGAGGGTAAGGACGTCATAATCATCGAAGACATTGTCGACACAGGCCTGACGGCGCAGAAGATGATAAACGATCTGAAGACCCATAATCCCGCCTCCGTGAGATTTGCGACCCTCCTCCACAAGCCGGCAAGCTCGCGGACCGGATTCACTCCCGACTACATCGCTTTCTCCATCGAGCCCAAGTTCATCATTGGCTACGGTCTCGATCTCGACGGCAAGGCTCGCAGTCTCCCGGATATCTATATCAATACGGAAGATGGTGAGTGAGTGGAGATAACTTTTTTCCCCGTGAAGTTCAGTGTGTCTCGGATTAAAGGGAATGTGAAGAGATTTTTAAGATATATATAACGCAATAATATATGGCTAATATAGTTTTATTCGGAGGTCCGGGAAGCGGTAAGGGCACTCAGAGTGCCAAGATCATAGACCGTTACGGACTCTATCATATATCGACGGGCGAAGTGCTCCGCGATCACATAGCACGCGGTACCGAGCTCGGCAAGACGGCCGATTCCTATATCTCGAAGGGACAGTTGATTCCCGACGATCTGATGGTGGATATTTTGGCCGATGTGCTCGACAAGACGCAGGAAGCGAAGAAAGGTGTCGTGTTCGACGGCTTCCCTCGTACTGTCCCTCAGGCGATTGCGCTCGACAGGATGTTGGCCGACAGGGGCATGAAGCTCGACGGAGTCCTCGGTCTGGAGGTGCCCGACGAGGAGCTCGTCAGCCGTATGCTTGCGCGAGGCAAAGAGACCGGACGTGCCGACGACAATCCCGAGACGATCAAGAACCGTCTGGCGGTATACCATCAGCAGACACAGCCCCTCCGGAGCCATTATGAGAGTCAGGGGCGCTATCATGCCGTTGACGGTATGGGAGATGTCGACCGCATTTTCTCCCGGATAATGGAGCATCTGGACACGTTCACGAAAGCCGATGCCGAGTCCGTGGCCGATGCCACTATGTCGTCCGGGTCGGAAGGGTAGATGTCCTCGGAAGTTTCGGAACTTACTTACTCTCAGACGCTCAGGTCGCTCATGCGGCTTGGACTCCCCGTGCTCGTCACACAGCTGGGCACCATCCTCGTGGGGTTTGCCGACACCCTGATGATCGGAAAGTATGGCACCGATGAGCTGGCGGCCGCCGCTTTCGTCAACAATATGTTCATGGTCCCTCTCGTGATGCAGATCGGGTTTGCCGGAGGGATAACCCCATTGGTCGGTGCGCTTTACGGCAGAGGAGACAACGACGGCGTAGGGCGCACGATGCGCATGGCTCTCAGACTCAATACCGCGATGTCTCTGCTCCTCACCCTCATCATGGGAGTGCTATATTTCTTCCTCGACCGGATGGGACAGGATCCGGGACTCCTCCCGCTGATACGCCCCTACTACCTGCTTGTCTTGGCTTCAATATCCCTCGGCGGTGTCTTCTGCAGCTGTATGCAGTCGAGCAACGGAGTTAACGATACATCGACTCCGATGTGGGTGATTCTCGGAGCCAACCTCCTCAATATTGCAGGAAATTTCTTCCTGATTTTCGGTCTCGCAGGTGCTCCCGAGCTCGGTCTCGTCGGTGCGGGCACGAGTACCCTTACGGCGCGACTGGCCGCTACCGTGGCGCTCTGGGCAATTCTGACTCATTCGCGACGCTTCCGTGACTACCGCAAAGGATACCGCGAAGGGGGAGCAGCAGCCGGTGGCATCGGGATGAAAAGGCTCTTCAATACATCGTGGCCCCTCATGTTTCAGGCCGGCATAGAATGTTTCCTTTGGGCTTTCGCCGCTGTCGTCAGCGGATGGTTCGGTAAGTATCAGCTCGCTGCCTATCAGGTGGTACTGACCGTCAATCAGCTCGGATACATGACCTACATGAGCGCCGGCACCGCTGTGGCAATCCGGGTCGCAAACTACGCCGGTGTCTCCGACCGCCGGGCCATGAAGCTGACCTCGTCGGCCGGACTCCACCTCAGTCTCTTGCTGGGAGTGGTGGCATCCCTGATTTTTGTCGTGGGAGGAAAGCATATCATCGGCATCTTTACCTCAGACCCCTCCGTCATAGTACCCGCGACACTCCTGATACCCCCCTTGGTACTCTACCAGTTCGGGGACGCCACACAGATTATTTTCGGAAACGCTCTCCGAGGCACCTCCAACGTCCGGCCGATGTTCGGTATCTCCGCAATCTGTTACCTCGCGGTAGGTATCCCTGTGATGCTCTTTCTGGCCGTAGGACTCAAGATGGAAGGGGTAGGGGTCTACTACAGCTTTTCGGCCGCAGTGTTTCTCGCCGCAGTGATGTATCGGATGTGGTTCCGGAAAACTCTGAGGAGATATTGACCCCGGGCTCCGCGATATGAAAAAAGATATGAAGGATATGGGTAAGGAAATCAGCGTCGTGATACTGAATTGGAACGGCAGGGAGCTTCTCGCAAAGATGCTTCCCTATGTAGTCCCTCACTCCGTGGGTGAGCTCGCGGGAACGGGTGCCTCCGGTCGCTCCATAGCCGCAATCACGGAGGTAGTCGTCGCCGACAACGGCAGCACCGACGGCTCCGCGGAATGGGTCAGGGAGAATTATCCGCAGGTGAAGATCATAACCTTCGACACCAATTTAGGATTTGCGCAAGGCTACAACAAGGCGATTGAGGAGATCCGCAGCCGTTACACGGTGCTTCTTAACAGCGATGTCGAGACCACACCCGGATGGCTCGTGGCGCTATACGACCACATGGAGCGAGATGAACAGTGCGGAGCCCTCCAGCCGAAGATCCTCTCGTGGCACGACCGGACAAGCTTTGAATACGCCGGGGCTGCCGGAGGCCTCTTGGATAGTAACGTATTCCCCTTTTGCCGCGGTAGACTGTTTGACACCCTTGAGCGCGACGAAGGTCAGTATGACGGCCCTCCCCGGAGAGTCGCGTGGGCTTCCGGAGCTGCACTGATGGTCCGCACGGAAGTCTACCGGAAGATTGGAGGGCTGGATCCCGCCTTCTTCGCCCACATGGAGGAGATAGACCTCTGCGTGAGGATGGCGGGTGCCGGATACAAAGTGATGGCTGTGATGCAGAGTACCGTTTACCATATCGGAGGCGCATCCCTGCCGCAGGGCAATCCCCGTAAAGTCTATCTCAACTTCCGCAACAATCTCTTGCTCATACATAAGAACATGCCGCGGCGCGAAGGGAAACGTCTCCTCTTTCGACGCCGACTCATATACGATACGGCTGCTTGGGCGATGATGATGCTAAAGCTCCAATGGAAGTCTGCCGCAGCAATCCTCCGCGCCCATCGCGACTTCCGCCGTATGCGCCGGAACTACAACGCCCTCCCCGACAGGAACCTGTTCCGTACCCTTCCGGGCCACGGACGCAACATAGTAGTGGACTATTATCTGAAAGGAAAAAGGAAATGAACAACCAAAATCAACCCCCGCTTGTACTGGTAAGTAACGACGACGGCATAGCCGCACCCGGCGTACGTCGGCTGATCGACTGTATCCTCCCCATGGCCGACGTGATATGCGTCTGTCCGCTCTATCCTCAGTCCGGGATGTCGATGGCCCTCACAGTGAAGGATCCGCTCCACATACACCGGATGGACGATTATCGCGGAGTACCGATGTTTGCAGTCGACGGCACACCCGCCGACTGTGTCAAGATAGCACATCACAACATCCTCCCTCGGCCCGCATCAATGGTTGCCACAGGGATTAACCACGGAAGCAATGCCGGCGTCAATGTCCTCTACTCCGGCACCATGGGAGCCGCCATGGAAGGATGCGTGCTCGGAATCCCATCGGTAGGATTCTCCCTGACCGACCACTCCCTGAAGGCCGATTTCGCACCCTGCCAACCCTTTGTCAGCGAGATAAGCCGCACCGTTCTCGCATCCGGACTCCCCGACGGAGTATGCCTGAACGTCAATATACCGAATTGCACCCCCGCACCCACGGAAATGAGAATAGTGAGACAATGCCGAAGCTCATGGAGCGACGAATACCGCGAATACACCGACCCCTTCGGCAAGCCGTTTTACATGATGACCGGACGCTTCATAAACGAAGAACCCGACAGGGAAGACACCGACGAATGGTGCCTGAGCCACGGAATAGTATCCGTAGTACCCGTATTGCTGGACCGCACCGCAGCCTTCCCCGGCCTTCGGCCCACCCATACCCAATGGACCCCCGCACAGACCGCCGCCCTCCGCTCACTCGCCACCTTCCGCCTCCCCCTCCCGTCGTAACCCCCCGCCCTTACGGCCGCCTCCATGGAGCAACCTGCTACCCAAGCCCATGCAGACCCGCGTAGCGCGGTCGTATCGGAGCCTGCAAGGCGCCGATACACGCATAGCCTGTGGTAAGCGAAGCGCCACCATAATATAAACACCCGTAATACACGTATTCGTAACACACGATGTTGAGACCCGCGTAGCGAGGTCGTATCGGAGCCTGAAAGGCGCCGATACACGCGTAGCCTATGGTAAGCGAAGCGCCACCATAGGAAAAGCCACCTAACCATAACGACCCGCATCGCGGCGTCGGACTTTCCCGACAACCCTTCCACCTAACCATAACGACCCGCATCGCGTGCTTGTATCTTCCAACATCCGCCCTCCTGTGGGCGGATACTTGTGATTGGCCATAATTG
>CAYPBS010000024.1:0-24991 GCA_964409015.1 uncultured Sangeribacter sp. | reverse complement strand
TGAATAAAGGATATATTCAACGGAGTGAATCTGACGGCAGTTGGAGAATTTTTGCCTCATCTTCTATTTAAATATTCCAAGAAATGAAGTTTAAGTTTACGATACAGGGCTATCAGACTGATGCGGTAGAGAACAATACCAACATATTTGTCGGCAAGCCCAACCGCGACCCCTCGAAATATCGCCGCGACTTCGGCAAGGAATATCAATGAAGTATTGAAGATGGTGACGATACATGATCAGTCTCACGTAGGAATGTTCTACGGAATATTCTGTTACCCAATAACTTCCCCACGCACAAACTCCACCCTAACGTAGGGCTGTACCATGGTGCAGCCTGCTACCAACGCCCATATCGGCTCGCAACCTCTCGAAATATCACATTCTTGTAGGATAGTAGCTAAAGAGCGAGCCGTATGTCAGACGGGATCGACGTCAAAGTGCAGTAGGGTGCTTTTCATGCCCGGCAGATCCGCCATCCCTACGTATATCTCCCGCAGTATGCTTTTCACCTTTGACATGGATGCCTGCGACTCAATTTTTAGCATCACTGTCCGGATATGATAACTGGAAACTTTCCCTACCTGAGGAGTTTCGGGACCAAGTACACGCCGACCGAATACTGATGTCAGACGTCGGGTATATTCTCCCGCTATACGACTCACTGTCTCGTTCGATTTATTCCGCAGGTAGATGTTGATTATCTTGGTAAACGGAGGGTAATTGAATCGACGCCTGTTTTCTACCTCATAGTTGTAGAATTGCAGGTAATCGTGACTCTTTAGAAATGTCAGCACCTCATGTCGGGGAGAAGTGGTCTGGATGATCACCTTTCCCTGCTTCTGTCTTCGGCCCGCTCTTCCTGCCACCTGTTCCAACATGTTGAACGCCCGCTCATCACTTCTGAAGTCCGGGAAATTCAGTATCGTGTCTGCATTCGGTACGGCCACTAAATCAACATTATCGAAGTCAAGCCCTTTGCTCACCATCTGGGTGCCCACAAGCAATTGCGTATCGTTGGCGGAAAAGCCGTTTATTATTTCCTCGTAGCTGTCTTTGGCCCGGGTAGTGTCGAAGTCCATGCGCGCCACGCTGTATTTCGGAAGCATGCTGTGAAGGTCGTCGGCAATGCGTTCAGTTCCGTAGCCATACACCTCCACACTGTTTTGGCCGCAGGCGGGGCAGACCTTAGGAAGTCTTTGAGAACGTCCGCAGTAGTGACAACGCATCTCGTCCGTGCGTCGGTGATAGATAGGGGAGACGTCGCAGTCCGGACACTTGGGAGTCCATCCGCACTGGTTGCATACGACCACTGGAGCAAATCCTCGCCGGTTCTGAAATACGATAGCCTGTTTACCTTGTTCGAGTGACTCGTTGATAGATGCCATCATCAGATCGGAGTAAATTCCGTCCTTTACTCGATGCTTCTTTCGCTCCACTCTCATATCGATTATGTCCACCTTGGGGAGAACAGCATCCTCATAACGCTCCAGAAGCTCCACCAGTCCATATTTTCCCGTAAGCGACTTATAATATGTCTCGACTGTCGGTGTCGCGCTTCCAAGGAGAGTTTTGGCACCATGCATGGTCGCGAGAACAATGGCCACATCTCGCGCATTGTAGCGCGGTGCGGGATCGTTCTGCTTGTAGCTTGCCTCATGTTCCTCATCCACGACTATGAGTCCAAGCTTCCCGAATGGTAGGAAGACAGAACTCCTGACTCCAAGCACCACTAAGGGCTCTCTGCTCTGCATAAGCCTGCGCCAGATGTCTACACGCTCATTATCAGAGAATTTTGAGTGATATACGAGAAGGCTCCCACCGAATATTTTCTTCAGTCGAGAGGTTAGTTGGGTCGTGAGACTGATTTCCGGCACAAGAAAAAGAGCCTGAAGACCCGAATCAAGACACCTGCGGATAAGATGTGAATATATTTCTGTTTTACCGCTCCCCGTCACACCTCTTAGTAATGTGACCTGATGCTTCTTCCACTCCTCCTCGATAGACTCCAGTGCCTTTCTCTGGAGAGCCGACAAATCAGGAAGACGACACTCCTGATTATCAATGATATTATCACCGGAGAAACGGTTGACACTGATTTTAGTCAGGTAGAAAATCCCTTTGTCCACCATGCTCTTGAGCACCGCCGGGCTTACCGATGCGCGTTGAAGGAGCTGTTTGCGTTCTACCTTCGATAGAACAGATCTCCTTTTCATCCAGCCCGACATCTCAAGATAAGCCACAAGCAGCTTCTCCTGCTTCCTCGCACGTCCCACGAGATCGAAGATGGCGTGCAGTCTGTCGTTGTCATCGCGCTGGCAGTTGAGATTCACACAAGTGACCTTCCGGCTGATATATTTGTCTACGATACGCTCCTGTATCTCAAGTCGGCCTGATTCAAGCAGAGTCTTTAAAGCCTTGCGTGTCGCGCTGATATTCTCGAGAGCATCCAGCTCGGAAATCTTGACCTTCCCTTTATGCTCGATATACTGAAGCACAACGGCCTCCGATTCGGTTAAAGCCACAGGAACCTCAGGCGTATCATCCTCATCTTGACGTGGAAGAGATACAACTGTCTCGCTCTCCACTTTCAGCCCCGCCGGCAAAGCTGCCTTCATCACCTCTCCGGGAGTACAAAGGTAATAATCCGCCATCCAGTTCCAGAGTTTAAGCTGGGGAAACCTGACTATTGGCTCCTCATCAAGTTGTGTGGCAATCTGTTTCAGCTCATATCCGGAAGGAGCCACGGAAGGGAAGGATTCCACGATTCCGGTAAGCATGTTGCGTTTCCCGAATGGAACCAGCACCCGATCTCCTATGCGGAGCGTTCCCTCCATTTCCGGAGGTATTAAATAAGTGAACGCACTGTAGATTGGCAATGGAAGGATGATCTGAGCAAGCTTTGGCATCTGGCAAGAGAGAGTATGGTTATCTTAAGGGCTAGGTCATTCAACAGATCGAACCGTCAAGCGACCTGTTGAATGACCTGATGTTAAAATTTGTAAACGAAAATTATATTCGTATTTTTCGTCACTTAAGCAGATAAGTTAATGTGACATTCCATCCCTGCGCCTTCGCGCTGAAATTGGAAAGCTTGACCGTACGAATCTCGTAAGTCATGTCCCAGTAATATCCTCCGCTGATCTGGAAACGCTTGAAAAGCTCCGCGCCGAGGCCGCATTGCAGCCCGAAGTATCCGTGGCTGTACTCCAGCGGTTGAACCTTGTTATGTCCGGCTATGATGGAGAAGACCGGACCTCCGAAGACGAAAGGCGCGATTTTCTTCTCGATGCCGTTGAGCTGGGTATACTTAAAACGCAGATTGATCGGAATTTGAATCGTGTGGAGAGTGACATTCGGCGCTCCTATCCCTTCCGAGGCCCATACCTCCTTCTCTCCGAAATGTATCTTCGAGCCGTGGCATTGGTAATTAAGCCCCAGATCGATTCCGAAACCGATACCCGGAAACATCAACTCTCCAAGCACTCCGGCATTGAAGCCGGTATTGCGGTCTACGGTGATCAGATCCTGCTTAAAGTCAAATTTAGAGAAGTTTACGCCTGCCGTCGGTCCCCAGCGGAATTCTGCCATTGCGGAAGTTGCCACGAGAAGACACAGAAGCGAAAAAAGAAATTTCTTCATTGTCCTTTTGATGCGCTGTTAAAACAGATATGCGGCCGTGACGGTCCAGTAATTGTTCTTAAGCTTGATGTCGTTTGAAGTGCTCGTTGCCAAGCCTGTGGTTTTTAGGATATTGTTTATGCCCAATGAGTAAGCGGCCTGAATCTGAAGATGTTTCACGATTTCAAATCCCAGACCGAAATTCCAGCTATATTGCACATCCTTGGTGCGGATTAGGGAACTGCCGTCTCCCATTTTGAAGGCGAAAGTCGGACCTGTCAAAATGTAAGGTGAAAGCATGTAGTTTACAACGGGGAGACCGAATTTATACTTAAGATTTACGGGTATTTCCAAAAAATTCTTACTCTGGTGTATCGATTCCACTACCGGCATGCCCTCTGCATCATTTGTCGTGATATTTGTTTTGCCGGTCATGTGAGTATACATGAAGGAGACGTCGGCTGCCAGTCCTCCTAAGGGAATTCCGATTTCTGTCATGACGCCGCCGGTAAATCCGCATCCGTTGTCACTGTTAAGATTCTCGCTTACATTCTTTAAGCTTAGGCGGTTAACATTTAGTCCGGCTTTCACGCCAAAGCGTATCTGGGCGTTTGTTACGAATGTTGTGGCCAGCAGAGCTACGACCAAAATGGAAAGACTGCGAAAATATTTCATAGTTGTAATGTTTGTTTGGGGCAAAGATAGCAAAAAATTTTTTATGGTTGCCACGAACCGCCCTCTTTTCCTAAAACCGCATGAAATAACGAAGAGAATTTACGGGATGTAAGGGGCGGATAAATGCGCCGGCTGTGTTAGCGATTTTGAATAATTGTGGAAAATTCCTATATTTGCAGTCGATAAAGAACCGAATACTGCAGTGATGTGTTTGGAGTATTGTGAAAAAGTCGAACATATTGGTTATAGATTAGTGTGATTATGAAGAATAATGCTGTTTTCAATCTTCCTGACGAGACGAACATCAATAGGCTTACGGAATCCGAGCGTAGGGTGACCTTGCTGCGTATGTTGGCGGTTCGACGTCTGATGAGCGATGTGCTATCGTCCGATGAAGAGGTGGCGGCATTATTGCGCCAGTTGAGGAGCGCGCTTCATCCCGGAGACGAGGTGCGCGATGAACACGGAATGCCTTATGCCCTGACTACGCTCGACCAGATGTTGCTCTTCGCTTCTGAGGTCGAGCCGGACCGCAATATTCTCCTTGCACTGCTTTTCTTCCCCTTTGTCGCGCGGGGACGCATGGATGCCGCCGGGATAGTGGCGGTATGGGGTGAAGATGTGGCATATCTGATCGAAGGTCTCTGCAAAGTAAGTGAATTTGAACGCAGAAATACTGCCGCTGATCAGGATAATTTCCGCGGGCTGCTTCTCTCTTTGGCTCGCGATATCCGCGTCATCATTGCCCGCATCGTTGCCATGCTTGCACTGATGCGGTCCATCAACCTTCACCCTCATGAGCGCTGGGTACGTTCAGTGGCATTCGAGGCCAACTGTCTCTATGCTCAATTGGCTCACAGACTTGGCCTTTATAAGATAAAGGGAGAGCTTGAGGACCTTTCGTTAAAATACACAAACCGCGACATATATACTCTCATCGCTTCCAACCTTAACGCCAAGAAGCGGGAGAGGGATGCTTACATCACAAGATTCATTGAGCCTCTCAAGCGCAAGCTTGAAGCTGCCGGACTTCACTTCGACATAAAAGGGCGTACGAAGTCGATCTCCTCCATCTGGGCCAAGATACGTAAGCAGAAAACTGATATGGATCATATCTACGATCTTTTCGCCATACGTGTCATCATCGACACTCCACCTGAAAGGGAGAAAGCGGATTGCTGGCTCGCCTACAGTATTCTGGCTGATATGTATGTGGCCAATCCGGCCCGTATGCGCGACTGGATAACCATTCCGAAAAGCAACGGCTACGAGTCTCTGCACGCAACCGTGATGGGACCGGAGCAGAAATGGGTGGAGGTGCAGTTCCGCACACGGCGCATGGATCTGGTCGCAGAGAAAGGTCTTGCGGCCCACTGGCGTTACAAAGGCGGACACAGCGATTCCACGGATCAGTGGATGAACAATATCCGTGATATTCTCGAGACAGCGGATTCGGGTCCTATGGAGCTGATGCGCAACATGCGTATCGATTCTTTTGACAGTGAAGTGTTTGCATTTACGCCAAAGGGGGATCTTTTCCGTTTGCCGGCCGGGAGTACGGTTCTCGATTTCGCTTTTGCAATACATTCCAATGTCGGATGCCATTGTGCAGGTGCGATTGTGAATTCGCGTCATGAGAAGATCACATACCGCATCGTGAGCGGCGATACAGTAGAGATTGTCACCTCTTCCACACAGGCTCCCAAACAGGACTGGCTTCATATCGTCATCACTTCCAAAGCCCGTAATAAGATAAGGCAGGCGCTCAATGAATCGCGTCAGCGCAGGGCAGCCCTCGGCAAAGAGGTGATGGAGCGCCGGCTGCGCAATCGAAAGCTTGAATTTGAGGAGTCGCTGCTCATGAAAGCGCTCAAGAAACTCGGCTACAAATCTCCCGTTGACTTTTATGCAGATATTGCTGAAGGTGTGCTCACTCCGGAACGTGCCATTTCGGTATATCATTCCGTCGAGGACAAGGAAGCCCAGACAGAAACCCGGGTCGGCGCCGACGAGTTCACTTTGCGCGAAGACACCACCGATCAGCAGGAACGCGGAGAGAACATGCAGAGTGTCCTCGTGATTGGAGATAAGGATATCAAGGGGCTTAACTACAAACTTTCACGCTGCTGTCAGCCCGTATACGGCGATGATGTGTTCGGCTTCATCAGCAGTGACGGTGTCGTCAAGATCCACCGCAAGGGATGTCCGAATGCCGCCAATCTGCGTGAGCGCTACCCTTATCGTCTGATCAAGGTCCAGTGGAGCGGCGCCACAGCCGACATGCTCCCGGTCACGCTTAAGGTCGTGGGAATTGATGACATCGGTATCGTCACCAATATCACCTCCATAATCAACAAGGAACCTTCCGCCCGACTGCGAAATATCTCCATAGACTCTCACGACGGGATATTTCAGGGTTATCTCACCATCGGAATCACCGACCCGGCCACACTTTCAAATCTGCAGCGTAAACTCAGTACGGTGAAAGGTGTAAAGGATGTGAGCAGATTTTGATATTGCACCTTTGTCGGCACAGTTAAAAAATTTTTATTACCTTTGGGGCATGAAGCTTTTTTCAAACTCCATAATGCTCTCGTGCATCGTTTTTCTTGTCTGCCTTCCCGTCTGCGGGTGTGGCTCCAAGGAGGAACATGCCGACCGGAGCTCTGCTGCCGCACGCCGGCACGCTTCAATGCGTGCTTCCCTTCACGATTCCGTAGCTCTCTACACCGAAAAGAGCCTGATGTTGGAGAGTAAGATTGATTCCGCCAAGAAACAGTTTGATGAGCTGGTCAGTAAGATGGAAGCAACCTCGCCGGAAGAGTATGTGGAGATTTACCGTGTGCTCAGAGGGTGGAGGGGATATGATACAATGGCCGGAACAGGCATTATAGCCCGTCTCCTTGAAAATGGAGATGTGGAAGTTGTTGCTTCCTCGGCCTCAGGTCCTTTTTCTTCTGTGTCTCTGAGCGCAGGTGGAGAAAGCGTGTCCACGCAACCGGTTAAGAGCGGTAGCGGACTGAACTACACCGTTGGAAATGTCACGAGGGTGACATTCATCGGAGCGGACGCTCTGGCTCTTTGTGATTTTGCAGAGGCGCATGAGGGCGATGCGCTGACCCTGACATATAACGGATCTAAAACATCTGTCTTAAAGCTTACCCCCTCTCAGGCGGAGATGCTATCTTTCTTCGGCCGGATAACGGCGGCCAAGAAGCAGCTCGACACTTATGAGAAATCCTACATGGTCGCTTTCAACAAGCAGATGCTCTACCGGAGTGAGGTCAGGAAGGATTCCGTGGCAGCGGCGACACATAAAGAATAGTTTTATTGAAAGAATTTAATACTTTTTACGATATGAAAATTTCCCAGACCCTACTTGCAGCGATTGTATCAGCGGTATGTGTGAGCCCTGTTTCGGCAGACATCACACTCACTTTTGATAAGAATCCGGGGGTAATCCCTGTGGTTGAAATCCCGCTTTCGACCGGAGACCAGTTTGAGGCCGAAATCGAACCGGCAGGCTCCTCCAACACGGCGGTTTACAAGATGACTCCGTCGGAACCTACACAAGTGCTTTTCTATGTCGAGTCGCAGCGTCGTCCTGTTGCTGAGGTTTATGTTTCTAACCCCGATGATAACATATATGTAAACGTGACGGAAAACGGTGTGACTTATTCCGGTACGCCGCTCATGGAGAGTGTCGGAGCTGTAAAGTCGCTTATAGGCATTTATTCCGATCGTTTCAGTAAGATCATGCGTGGTGAAAGCGACGAGAATCCGGATGCAGTAGAAGCTGAATTCTATGGCGCGATAAAAGATTTTATTTCGAAAGATCCCAAGTCCCCCGGTGTGCCGTACGCTCTTCTTGTCCTCGAGGGTGACGACTTCACGGCTGCTTACGACGCTCTGGATCCTGATCTGAAATCATCAAGTATGCTTATGCCCATGGTCGAAGAGCATAAACTGGCTGTGGATAAGGAGATGAAGATACAGCAGCTTTACAGGGAATTGGAATCGGGCGCTATCCCCGCTCCGGCTTTTTCGCTGCCTAATCCCGAAGGAAAGATGGTCTCGCTCGCCGACTTCCGCGGAAAATGGGTTATTCTCGATTTCTGGGGCTCATGGTGCGGATGGTGCATAAAGGGTATCCCCGAGTTGAAGGAAGCTTACAATAAGTACAAGGATCGTCTGGAGATTGTCGGCATCGATTGTCGCGACGATCGCGAGAGCTGGCTCGAAGCGATTAAGAAATATGAGCTCCCGTGGGTTCATGTATATAATGATACGGACAATGTCGATTCCCCGGATCGTGTCGACAGAGCATACGGCGTACAAGGCTTCCCGACGAAAGTTATCGTCGATCCGGAGGGGTATGTACGTAAGATTGTGGTTGGAGAAGATCCCTCGTTCTACACTATTTTGGCCGACTTCCTCAAATAAGGGTGTGTGATTGCCGACCAAAGCGCGAATTCGTATAAAGACACAGTACAATAATCGGATTATTATTATTATGAGCAAAGAGAATTTCGACGAGCCGTTGACAGATACCGGCTTACCCGAAAACGCCTTTCGCGAGCTTGCGGCCGACGAAGCCTATCAACCGGTGCTTCATCCGCATAAGCCGCAGAAAGAGGTGACATTCTATAGTGTCACCACCGGCCTCATCATGGCCATTATTTTCAGTGCCGCAGCAGCCTATCTTGGCCTCAAGGTAGGACAGGTGTTTGAGGCTGCCATCCCGATTTCCATTATCGCGGTCGGACTGTCCGGCGTCCTTAAAAAGGATAATGCGCTGGGACAGAATGTGATTATCCAGTCTATCGGAGCATGTTCCGGTGTGATTGTGGCCGGCGCGATCTTCACTCTCCCGGCCATATACATCCTCCAATCCAAGTATCAGGATATCGCGGTCAACTTCCTTGACATCTTCCTCAGCTCCCTGTTCGGAGGAATCCTTGGAATCCTTTTCTTTATCCCGTTCCGAAAATATTTTGTAAAGGACATGCACGGCAAGTACCCCTTCCCGGAGGCAACTGCCACGGCACAGGTTCTCGTAAGCGGACAAGGTAAGGGAGATGCCACCAAGCGTCAGGCAAAGACCCTTCTCGTGGCTTCGCTGATAGGTGGAGTCTACGACTATGTCGTCGCGACATTCGGTTGGTGGGCCGAGACAGTCACAACCACAGCCTACCACTGGGGTGGGGAGATGGCAAACAAACTGAAGCTTATGTTCAGTTGCAATACAGGTGCTGCTGTGCTCGGATTGGGTTACATAGTCGGTCTCCGCTACGCTTTCGTCATATTTGCCGGTTCCGCTTTTGTATGGTGGATCGTCGTTCCCCTGCTCGGCACCTACGGTTCTCCCGTTCTGCAGCCCTTGGAACCTGACGTGATTTTCAACACATTCGCAAAGAAAATGGGTATCGGTGGTATTGCAATGGCCGGTATCATAGGTATTGTGAAATCTTGGCCTATCATCATGCAGGCAGCCGGACTTGCCGGCCGTGAGCTTAAGGGAAAGGGCTCATCTGCCAAGACAGTACGCTGGCAGACAGACATCTCCATGAAGCATGTGCTCCTTTTCATGAGTCTCGCACTCATAGCTGTTTTCCTCTTCTTCTGGCTTGGAGTCATCCACACCCTCTGGCAGGCAGCGATCGCGTGGGTTGTGGTCGTGGTGATAGCCTTCCTGTTCACCACCGTAGCGGCTAATGCCATTGCGATCGTGGGTTCAAACCCCGTGAGCGGTATGACGCTAATGACCCTTATTATCGCCTCCGCCATATTCGTTGCGATAGGACTCGACGGCACCAAGGGTATTGTCGTTTCGATGATACTGGGAGGTGTAGTCTGCACCGCGCTCTCCATGGCCGGTGGATTTGTGACCGACCTGAAAGTAGGTTACTGGCTCGGTTCTACGCCCAAGAAGCAGGAAAGCTGGAAATTTCTTGGAACACTGGTGTCGGCTGCCACTGTCGGCGGTGTGATAATGGTACTGAATCAGGTCTACGGCTTCTCCGGTCCGGATGCTCTCGTGGCTCCTCAGGCCAATGCCATGGCTGCTGTGATTGATCCTCTTATGATGGGTGGCAACACCCCGTGGGTTCTTTATCTGACAGGTGCTATACTTGCCCTGCTGCTCAACTGGCTCGGAGTGCCCGCCTTGGCATTCTGTCTGGGAATGTTCATACCGATGAGTCTTAATGCCCCGATGCTCGTCGGAGGCGCGATAGCTTATTTTGTGCAGCACAGTTCGAAGGATGACAAGGTGTGCGCAGCCCGCCACGATCGAGGCACGCTCATCAGCTCCGGTCTTATCGCCGGCGGTGCGCTTTTCGGAGTCTTCGCCGCTCTTACCGCACTCGGAAGAAGTAAATCTGAAGGTTTCAACGGTGTGCTTAACTCGATCTCTCCCGATGGAGTATTTGCCGACGGTTTCAATGTGCCTCTCTTTACACAGAATTTAGGACTGATAATGTACGCTCTCCTTATCCTGTATGTCTACTGGGATTCAAGGCGTACGGATAAGCTTACCTCAAAGTAATAAGGAAATATATTCAGAATCGGGACCGTGCTGAACAAAATAATCAGTCCGGTCCCGATTTTTAATGTTTTGTATGAACCAATCGAACACGGTTGATGTTGTAATAGTACGATTATTGTATTTGCACTGTGTTTTATTTAGGTATTAGAAATAATGCTACACAAGGAGTCTGAGTTGAGAAACCCAGACTCTTGTTGTTTTTGACCTGTATCAATGCAAACCGAATATAAGAAGACGATGTGACATAACAGGCCATCTGTGTCGTTGCTTCCGTAATTCGGACTCAGTCATGTATGTATGTTACGATCGTCCTGATCCTCAGCGCCTGACATCTGACCTTTTCTAACATACCTTTGGAGGCTGCGCCAAAATTTTCATCTTGACACAGCCTCACTTCGGGATGAAATATGTCCTGTTATTTGAGGAGAACTCAGCGGGTGTGGCGACGGATAAAGTAAAAAATACTGTCGTATGCCGCATCGCGATGAGGTTTTTCGGAAAGAATAAGATCATGAATGCCACTGTCCACGGCACAAACCTCCACCTTTCCACCCAGTTTATGTCCCCGGCTGGCTATCTCCTTGGGGTCAAGGACAATGTCTGCGGTCATACATGTACTGTCCCAACTGCAGGTTTTGTATCCCCTTGAGGAATGCATCACAAGTGTGGGAACGGCAATATTGCGCCCGTCTTTCATTACTTTCTTCTGCGCGGAACTTACCGCATTGATCCAAGCAGCCTTTACCGGGGGAGAGAAGATCATTTTCCAGCATGTGTCGTAATCCCATTCCCCGTGATATTGCTTCAACAGGCTTTCGGCGTATGCGTCACAGTGACTCTGTGTGATTTTTGTGCTTCGGTCAATCCGTCCCCAGAATCCTACGATAGGTATCAGTACCTTGCGGTAAAGTGCTGAAAAATTCCATGCAAGGAAAGGACTGTCGCCCACGACACGCCGGGGAATCGAACGGGCTCCTCGCTCTGCTGCATAGAAAATGGTGGTAAGTCCGCCGGTGCTGTGTCCGATAAGGGTTATGTCTGTATTGCCATCCCGTTGGGCAATACTGAGAGCTGAGTCGATGTCCTGAAGATACTCGTTAAAGTCCCGGACATCGAAAGGATATTGCCACGGCAGAAGACTCCGGCCGTAACGACGCAGATCCACAGCGTAGAAATTGTAGCCCGAATCCACATATCGGTCTCCCATTTCCTTTTGAAAAAAATAATCGTTGAATCCGTGTACATACAGGATGGCACGACCCGAAGGATGTTCCGTAAGCTTTCTAACTACCGTCGCACGACAAGGCCCGTCGTAAGCCTCACCCTGATTGACATATCTCGCTTCGTAACCCGGGAGGATGTCGGGATGCCAGCTGAGATTCTTCTCAGTGTATTTGACACCCTTATAAGGCACATACTTAAAACTTCCGTCGGGATAAAATTCCGGTTTCCAGTCCCTGATAGATTCCGGCATCTCCCATACTTCGGTTTGCGGGATGACACTATTTGGAGTATTGCTGCGGGAAACAGTTACTCTTTTTTCCAGTGTTGAGCTAACGGTTTCCTGTTCTGCAAAACAACTCACGGCAACACATGTCGCAACTGCGGTCGCTACAACAACAGGGAGCCAGCCCTTTCCACGGCATGGATAATTCCACCTTCTGAAGTCCGATTTCCTGACTCCCGGACATTTTCTGTCAATCTTTTTTCTCTTCTCCATATACTCAGATAACATCCGAAAGATAAAATGTGTTCTATCCTGTCAGTTTCCGGATAGAGATACGTTTCAACGGCTCAATGCTTATCGGCATATTATCTCATTGTCACTTATATGCATTACCGTTATGTCGTCTTCACAAATTAACTGAGCCCTCCAAAGGTCTGTTTCTTTAAGGACGTGATCGAATTCAATCTTGACAGGTTCGTAAGATTTTTTAATTATACCTGCTAAGTTTATGGAGCGATTAACATAGAAGTCTTTGGGCGCTTTTTTCGACTGTACCAAAAGATAGATGCCATCTCCGCACTTGACGATTCTGTTACCAATGTCTATTGAATCTTTACCGGACAGATACTCAGGAAGAAGTATTATATCAGGTTTTTTATTTCCATAGATATTATGCAGCTGCTTGTTTAGAATACTTTTAAAACTCTTTGATTCTTTGTTGTCATTAATGTATTTGGAAGAGACAAATCTGCAATAAGGTGTTATAAATGACTCAGAAGTTTTAACGAATTCCGGCAGATAGATCTCATTGTCAGAGGAAAGATTATACTGAGATGTAATCGCCTCCCATTCTTTTCTTGATTTTATGCAATATATTGCTTGGATGTAGAGGAAGAAAACAGATATTACAGACAATAAAATCAACCATATTTTTGAAAATGTGTGATCTTTCAGTATTCTAATGGATAAGACAATTGCAATGAGTTCCTCTCCGAGCAAAGGTCGGCTTCCTTGGATACCTAAAACAAAAAAGTTGAAAGCAATCAGTAGAACCCATACATTCCAATAAAAGGAATTAGGAGAATAGATATATTGGATGGATTTCTTCCTGTATTTATATACTTTGTATAAAGTTATGATTACTAATAAATATGATGCTTTAGTGTAGATGAAGAAATTGATTACGCTTGCTATCGAAAAAGATCTTACATTATGATCCATCCTCACAAAATTTCCGGGAGCAAGACACATCCATATCAGTCCTATCCCGAAGGATATACTCATTACATACTGAGATACAGTAAATCTTTTGCGGTTGAAAAGCCAGTAGATTATTAAGGCTCCTCCAATGCCTAAATTCAGTCCTTCATGAGCTGCTCCGGAAACTAATGAATATATAGAAAGAAAAATTAATGTAACTGTATTATAATACCCCCCCCTAAACATTAGGGCCAGAAATCCTAATACTAATGTAAACATCCAGATATAGTTGATCTGATACGCCGGCATCATCCAAATCTGTAGGCAAAGAAGTGTAGCCAACGAAGCTGTCAGGACTGAAGCAGGATTTGATAATGAAGCGTTACAGACTTTAAGAAGAAGACAGATAAACAGGATATACATTACAGCATTACAGAGAGCAAATGCGTTCTGCCCCAATATTCCGCAGAAGAGATGGACAAAAAAGTGTGCTACATCGCGGCCATTTACATATTGGTGATGAATCGTAAGGGATTCTACAATATCTGAGAAAGAATCAACCGTATCATGAAATTCATCGTAGTCCTTGACTAATGAATTATTGTATTCAGTGTATTTATATTGGTATCTCAGATCATCCCCTAACCAGACTGCATTGGCACTGAACAGGTAGACGATTATTGCTACAATGGCTAATATAATGATACTTACAGGGTTACTTTTGATCCTGTTTAATATTTCTGTTTTTTCTTTCATGCCCAAAAATTTTTTGCAAAGGTAGACAATTAAATTTTCAGACACAAACAGGGAAGAAAAATGGAGGTAAAGTTGTGTGGAAGAGATAAGTGAATTATATTTGCATCAGGAAATAATTTAAAATTATATTTGATTATGAAGAAATTTATATTGCTTGTGGCCATAGCGGTTTTAAGCACAATGTCGGCTTTAGCAGATACACAGCCGGAATATCCCGGCGGTAAGGAGGCGATGAATAGTTTTATTGCAGAAAATATCGTCTATCCGAGCGACTGCATTGATAATATGATTGAGGGTACGCTTATCGTCTCGTTTGATGTCCAGACCGACGGCAGTGTCTCAAACATAAAAATTGTGCGTCCGCTTGATCCGGAGCTGGAGGCTGAGGCCATGAGGGTAGTGGCTTTGATGCCGGCATGGACTCCGGCCAAGGACGCATCCGGAAATCCTGTCAAGCAACAAGTGGAAATACCTGTAAAATTCCGTTTACCCGACTAAGACTAAATTCCACAATGCGGATAAGAAAAATAAAAGAATCCGTAACTTCATTGAGAAGCCGGATTCTTTTATTGCTGATGTGGGAGAGTGACTGAGTCTTAGTCACTTTTCCCACACGTATGAAATTCAACCGATCAGTCGTCTATCATTTCGGTATTCTTACGGTTGCCTAACGATTTGAGGTGAGCGGCGAAGGATATACGGTAAATACCGAACAGTGTCAGCGAGAGTCCTAACCATAGCCATACAATGACGCCGCTTTCAATAGGATTCATAAGAAATACACCGGCTATCACAACGACTGCTATCAAGAGAAGTATCATCCAGAGGATCCACCAAGGAGATACCCGAATAAGCATAAAGGATTGACACAATTCATTGATTGCCACTACGAGAATCCATATACCGACAATGAATACAAAAGTAGTCAGCATCTGTTGAGGAGGCAAAGCAAATAGCCATATTCCGGCTATCAGGTCCAGCAATCCTACTGCGAGACTCCAGCCCCAGCCTGAGTAACTCTTAGAGACTGAAACCGCGAAAATAAGGTTGAAGATACCTGCAACAATGAACCCGATGGAAAAAATGTAGGCGAGGAACATCATTGATTGTACCGGACGGGTGAGGGTCCATATACCTAACCCTAAACTTATCAGGCCCACGATCATCGGGAGCCACCAGAAGCGCGACATTGCGCTTTTCAATACGAGTGTTGATTTCATAGTAATTTTGTGTTATTATATAGTTTATAGATTGAAATAATAAGTGCCTGTGGAAAGCGGAGCATAGAAGTTAAACGTCTGGCCATTGATATAATAGTTTGTATTATAGGCCGGCATGTCGACATTCGTGTTCCAAGAGTCGGTCCATGGGTTATAGGCGTTAACTACCGTGACATTGTACTGTACTCCATTGTAGACATAATTGACATAAATCGGTATGACGCGCCAGATTCCTTGGGAATCGTACCCGCAGGCGGTCACGGTGACGTAACCCTGATTGTTCCATCCGGGATTCATCGCAACGTTTCCACACCAGCCGGAATTCCATGGACTACCCCATGCCGGTCCCATCGCCGGACCATAATATCCCGGGGGAGGACTTGACGGCTGACCCGGAGCCGGAGCGCTTGAGAAGCCGCCACCACCTCCTCCCGGCCGTCCGGGGGCGGGAGCCGAACTTTGGGAATACGCCGGGCTTGTAAGCATTACAGCTGCAAAAGCGAGTGAGAGCAGATATGTGATTTTCCTTTTCATAGCAATATAAGATTTGTATTTTTAGACTTATCTAATGTTAGAACAAATAAGATATAAATAAGTTGTAACGATGTCGAACAGTTGTAAGATACAACAACAACGCCTCGTCGCGCGTTATTATATCGTTCCTCTCTCTTATGTCTAAACAAAATCAAGCAGATGTTACCTCTGGCGCAATAAGGAGTGAACGTATGAACAAGGTGAGGAATCTTAAAATATGGAAGGTGGTTGATCGGCAAGTCATATACTACTCGCTGATGCTCTTCGCTTCCATGATTCCCAATATGATAAATCTGCTCTCCCCGGAGCTGTCATGGACGGCAAGGATACTGAATATCTTCTTGCCTTTGGGTGTCTATCTTATGCTCTTCTCATTCACGCGCAAGACGGGTTACAGTGTGTTCTATATGTTTCCCGTTCTGTTCCTGAGCGCATTTCAGCTTGTCATATTTTGTCTGAACAGGGAGACGGTCATATCCGTAGACATGTGGCTTAATCTCACAACCACAAACTCCGGAGAAGTTTACGAGCTCCTCCATAGTCTGCTCGTGGCGTTGTTTCTGGTCGCGATAATATATCTTCCGGTGATTTCGCTTGGGATATTCGGAATAATATTCAAATGGAGGACTCCGCAGCCGACACTGTTGAAAATGCGCTTCCGGGCAACGGTAAGTCTTCTGATCAGCAGTCTACTGGTGTTGGTAGCGTCCATTTCCGGGCAAGATGTCTCCTCCCGAATTTTCCCTCTCAATGCACTTTCAAATCTCGTGAAGGCGATCGAAGCCAATGTGCACATATCCAACTATCATGAGACTTCGGCAGATTTCACCTTTCATGCTGTCAAACCGGTTGATACAGATGACCTTAAGGAGCTTTACATAATCGTGATAGGGGAGACCTCCCGGGCAGATAACTGGGAGCTGCTCGGTTATGAGCGACCGACCAACGGCCCCCTGAAGGATTTGCGGGGACTCGTGATGTGTCCGCGAGTACTGAGTCAGTCTAACACAACCCACAAAAGCGTGCCCTTGCTCCTTTCTCATCTGGATGCCGGGCAGTATGGCGACTCGATCTACAGAGTGAAGAGCCTCGTCACGGCTTTCAAGGAAGCCGGTTTCAACACTGCTTTCTTCTCCTCCCAACAGAAAAATCACTCATACATAGATTTCTTCGGGCAGGAAGCGGATACTTGCGTGTTTATCAATGAAAATCCATCTCTTCATCCATCCCGACACGATCTTGCCCTCGTAGAGCTTATGGAAAAAGAGCTCCATAAAGGACACAAAAGACAGCTTATCGTCTTACATTCTTACGGCTCACACTTTAATTACAATGAGCGATATTCTGACGATTCGCGACTGTTTGTCCCGGATGAGATCACATCTGTGGGTTCCGAGTCCAGAAAAGAATTGCTTAACGCTTACGACAATACGATTGTGGCAACCTCCAGATTTCTTCGGGCCGCAATCGATGCAGCCTCTAACTCGGACTATAAAGTCGCTTCTCTCATATATACGAGCGATCATGGCGAAGACATATACGACGATGGCTCAGGCCGTTTCCTCCATGCTTCCGCGGTCCCCTCGTACTATCAGCTTCATGTGCCGCTACTGATTTGGTTCTCAGATGATTATCGTAAGAGTTACCCTGAAATAATGGAGAAGGTCGAATCTAACAAGGGTCACTTCATATCTTCGAGTGCATCACTCTTTCATACCTCCATAGGGATTGCCGGAATTCAGACTCCGTACTATCGTAAGAATCTGTCACTTACCTCCGAAGAATACAAGGCACCCCGTCCTCTTTTCCTGAATGACCGGAACGTTGCACTGCCGGTCGAAAAGTCCGGAATCTCAAATTCGTCAAAGGAAAAGGTCACTTCGCTCCTGAAAGGTAGCAACCGATGAAATTTTGCAGTTGCTTGTTGACGCTACAGTTGTGGAAGTGGAATTTAATGTGTAATTTTGCATTTGACAAGCTACAGACGGACCATGAGACTGATAAAACGATCTATATTCACTCTTGCTGCAGTGTCTCTGATGATTCCGGCAGTTGCCTGCAGTAAGCAGGAGGCCGCCCGAACGGAGAGTGCGGAAGAGACTGAGGCTGAGATAGAAGCGGCTATGATGCAGGGTCGTTCGACAGCGCGGGAGTTTCTCAATCAGGAATGGAAAGACACCTTGCAGTTGATGCAGCATCTGCTGAAGGCAAAGTCGGTCCAGAGTGAATACGTGATCAACAAGCGGCCCAAGGCGGCAGAAGCTTTCGATTCTGCATTCATATCGACAATCCGCAGCGTCGATCCGCAGTTGGCGACGACGATCACTTCGCGGACACCACTTCCGGCCTCGTCCGGGAATGAGGAGGATCAGGAGTGATTTTGGCGAAATTATTTTTGATAACAAATTTTAACATCTATATCCATGACACTTGTAGACAGATTCCTCGAATATGTGAAATTTGATACGCAGAGCGACGAGCTCACAAATCTCACTCCATCCACGCCGGGACAAATGGTGTTTGCCCGTTATCTGAAGGAGGAACTAGAAAGAATGGGACTTGAGGAGGTAACACTTGACGACAACGGCTATCTATTCGCAACTCTGCCGTCTAATGTCGACAAGGATGTGCCTACCGTTGGGTTCATAGCACATCTTGACACGAGTCCGGATATGTCGGGGCGCCATGTCAATCCACGGATCGTGAAGGATTATGATGGATGCGTGATCGTGCTCAATGAGAAGGAAGGTATCACACTTGACCCGAAGGAATTTCCCGAATTGCTCGACTACAAGGGTGAGGATCTGATCGTGACCGACGGGACTACGCTTCTCGGAGCCGACGACAAGGCCGGTGTGGCTGAGATCATAGACGCCATGCAATATCTGCTCGAGCATCCGGAAATCAAGCACGGAAAGATCCGAGTCGGATTCAATCCGGACGAGGAGATCGGTCTGGGCGCTCATAAATTTGACGTGGCACGATTCGGTTGCGATTTCGCCTATACGATGGATGGCGGAGAGATCGGAGAGCTTGAGTATGAGAATTTCAATGCTGCGTCTGCCAAAATCGTGATAAAGGGACGCAATGTACATCCGGGATATGCGAAGCACAAGATGATAAATTCTATCCGCGTGGCCGGGCAGTTCATGTCGATGCTTCCGCGTTGGGAGACTCCGGAGCATACACAGGATTACGAGGGTTTTTATCATCTTGTCGGCATAGAGGGTTCTGTGGAGCAGACGACTCTTACTTACATCATACGCGACCATGACCGCGATCGCTTCGAACGCCGTAAGGAGGAGATAGAACATCTGGTGCGTAAGACGAATCGGGAATTTCCGGAGTCTACCACGGTAGAGATCAAGGATCAGTACTACAATATGCGTGAAAAGATAGAACCGGTGATGTACATTGTCGATCTGGCCATAGAGGCAATGAAGGAGGCCGGGGTAACTCCCAAGGTGCAGCCGATACGTGGCGGTACGGACGGAGCGCAGCTGTCTTTCAAGGGGTTGCCTTGTCCAAATATTTTTGCGGGCGGCCTGAATTTCCACGGGCGCTACGAATTTGTGCCTATCCCTTCCATGGAGAAGGCGCGAGACGTGGTTGTACGTATTGCGGCTCTTGTGGCAGAACGCTGATATACATGAGATAGAAAGAGTAATTTTTTTTTCATAATGTTGGGGACTGTGGCTTCCGGATTTTTCCAGTGAGGCCACATCTCTTTTTCTGTCTGCCCGGAGATTCAGAAAAGTAAGACGGTCTGCCATAATAGGCCGTCTGTGTCGTTGCTTTCGGAATCCGGACTCAGCGCCTGACATCTGACCTATTCTAACAAATCTTCAGAGGCTGCGCCAAAATTTTCATTTTGACACAGCCTCGTTGTACATTAACCGAGAGTCAAGGAAACATGGAGAATTACATCAATCTCCCATGTCGCTTCCGTAGCCGCTCTGATCCATGGGTTCCATCTGAGTGTTCCGGTTGCGCTGAGCCTTCATGTTGCCGAAGGAATATTTGATTGTGAGCTGAAGTCTGCGTCCACCGTTCCAGCGTTTGTCGTTCTGAACGTAGTCTACACCATTGATGACGTTGTGCCATTTGCGGGAGTCGAAAATGTCCCGACAGTTGAGGGAGAAGGACCAGTTGCCTACCGATTTACGCAGACCTGCGTCGACGTTCCACCCGGCTTCACGTGAGCCTTGGGCAGTGAGCTGACGGGAGTTGTATCTTCCGGTGGCTTGGAAACTGATATCCCAAGGGAGGCGAACATTAGCCATGCAACTGATATTCCAAGCGAAGGAGTTCTGTGCTTTCCCGCTCAGAGGTATTGACAGGCCGTCGTGGTCGAAGTTAATGTTCCAAGCGGAGATGTGGTTGTTATAGAGGCTGGCTGTTGTCGTGAGATTAAGGACGTTGCGGAAGAATCCGTTTTTCACAACGATCTCACAACCGGCGTTGGTGCTGTTGGAGACGTTGGCGGTGGTGGTGTACATGACACCGTCAACGAGGTAGCTGATGTGGTTCATCACGTCTTCTGTGGTCCTCAGATAACCTGAGAAGCTGATGATATGGTCGGTGAACGATTTTATGTAGTTGAGCTCAAATGCATTGGTGTATTCCGGTTGGAGGGCTTCATTTCCGTAATGGATATTTGTGGGATCCGAAATATTACGGAAGGGGTTCAGCTCACCGCCCCAAGGGCGACGGATACGGCGTGTGTAATTGACCTGCATCTCATTGCCGTGGGGGAGTGACCACGAAACAAAGGCAGAAGGGAAAAGGGCGAAGGAGTTACGCTTGTAGGGATCTATGTCTTCCGCTTTCTGTCCGAAGTTCAGGGATCTGGCCCTAACTTGCCAAGCTTCGGCGCGTAGTCCTGCCTGAAAATTGAAGTTGCCGTATTTACCCCCGAGTGTGGCGTATAAAGCCGTTATGTTGTTGTTATAGATAAAACGGTTATAAAGCGCTTCGTCGAGGGTCATGCTTTCGGGAGAATTGCCTGAATATGTAGTGACGGGGGAATTCTCGTGGCTGTAGTTGCCGTTGTATCCGGCTTCAAGTCTAAGCCAAGATGTCAGTTCGTTAGTATAGTCGATTTTGGCTTCGATGCTGTTGTTTTTTATATCGTTGCTCTGGCTTTGGAATATGTCAATATCCTGAGTCTCGTCATCGAATTTCTGTTCTTGAGTGTAGTAGTTGCTCATCAGGCCGCTCCAGTGATTGTAAGCCGCCATTATGTCGATGGAGTGATGATCGCTCCATTTGTGAGTGTATCCGAGCTCCGCGTGCGCTCCGCGCATATCGTTCTTGTTGCTGGAGTAGTTGCGGTTGAAGCTCCATTGTCCCGGGAGATTGCTCGAATAGAGAGTTTCGGAGTGTCCCCACCGGTGGCCGAACATGCCGAAAGCATTGGCGTAGATATCATCTGCGTTAGTGGCATGAAATGTTGCTCCGGCACGTACAAAAATATTATTGCCGTGGTTTCGACGGTCTCCGTCGGAATTGAGGAAATTACCGTCTTCGTACGAACGTCTGGAAGTGCTTCCACCCTTGTTATGTCTCATACGGAAGCCCACGGAAGCGTATGTGTCCCACTTGGAGGTGTTATAATTTATATTGAAATTGACATTTCCGCCTCCCTGCGAGTTGGCACCAATCTCAGCACTGCCGAAATAGCCTGCTCTACGGTCTTTCTTGAGAACGATATTAATAATGCCTGCCGAACCTTCAGGGCTATACTTTGCGGAAGGATTTGTGATGACTTCAATGCGGTCAATTGTTTCGGCGGGAATCTGTTCGAGAATCTGCGCACGGTTGTCGGCTGTCAGACCGGATTCCTTGCCGTTGATCCAGACTGTGACCGAGCTGTTGCCACGGAGCGAGACTTCGCCGTCCTGATCAACTTCCACCGAGGGGATCGACTCCAGCAGCTCGCTTGCCGATGCTCCGGAGGAAGCAATGTTGGCGTCTACGCTGAAAACCTTGCGGTCAAGCTCAAACTTCATCTGAGAAGCGACTCCGGTGACGACAACTTCCTTAAGCATTTTGGAATCGTCGGCAAGAGAGATGGTGCCAATAGCCACTTCGCCGTTGCTGACAGTAATCTCACGTTCCTGAGCCACATTACCCAGACTACTGATTTTTACAATGTATTTCCCATCAGGGACGTCGACGATGACAAAGTTGCCGTCAAGATCTGTCTGAGTTCCAATAGTGAGGGGATTTCCTTTGCTATCAAGCAGTTGGATATTGGCAAATTCCAAGGGTTCACCGCTCTCCTTACTCGTTACGTGTCCTTTTACAGAGCCTTTTGCCGATGCCGCTGTCACGGCGGCTGCAAGCGCCAGCGCAGTAATTAAATGTCTCTTCATTTTTTCATACTTTATACTTTCATTCCGATAATAAGAGTTGTGAAAGGAGAAAAGGTTTAATCGACAGTTAAATTTTTACTTCGATAGCGAGGTCAGGACAGATTTATTTCTTAACTTCGTTGTCTGTAAAAAAATATCCACTTACATTTCCAAAGCCATGAAGTATTATCTGATATCGCTATTATGTATTATGTCGTCACTTGCGGTTTCATCTTCTGCAGAAACGTATAAGCGTTATGCAGGTGCGGATATCTCCCTGATGCCGGTATATGAGGAGGCCGGAGCTATCTATCTCGATTATGACGGTCAAAGGATACAAGGGCCGGATGCTATGAATTTCTTTTCGGAGCAGGGGATAAAGATCATGCGGGTTCGTCTTTTTGTCGATCCTTCCGCCTATAACGGGCCAGATAAAGATCCTAACGCATGTCAGAGCGTCGAATATATCATGCCGATCTGCAAGCGTATCAGCGAAGCCGGGTTGCCTCTCATGCTTGACTTTCACTATTCCGATACATGGGCTGATCCGGCCAAGCAATGGACCCCGACCGCATGGGTGGGTCTTACCGACGACGAGCTATATCAGAAGATTTACGATTACACCCGTCAGACACTTCTCTCACTAAAGGATCAGGGTATTGAGCCGGCTTACATTGCAACCGGTAACGAGATATCATACGGAATGCTATGGGGCGCATGGGACGCCCCTGCTTCGCAGCTGAAAAAGTGCTATATCAACAATCCGGCAAACTGGCCACGTTTTACAACATTGCTCAAACAGGCCGGAAAGGCTTGCCGCGAAGTTTGCCCCGAGGGCAAAATCATTCTCCATACGGAGCGTGTTGACAATATCAACGTACAGAATAATTTCTACCAGCAGATGAAGGATGCTGATGTGGACTACGACATAATAGGTCTGAGTTATTATCCCTATTTCCACGGTCCGCTTGAGAAACTTGAAAATGCACTTGCGAGCGTATCGGAGAAATTTCCTGAAAAGGAGGTGATGATAGTCGAGACAGGCTATCCATACAAGTGGGAGGTACCCGGTACGACTTACGATTATTCAAATGTGTATCCATATTCGGAGTCCGGACAGCAAGCTTTCACACAGGCATTGGTGGATATGCTTACCAAGCATGAGAAAGTGAGTGGCGCAATATGGTGGTGGGCGGAATACAATGCTTACGGGACATCGCTATCCGGATGGTATAATGCGCCACTGTTCAATAGCCTGAACGGACGTGCATGTCCGGCTATCAAGGCACTCGCTTCGTTTACATCGGGGGGAAGTGGCGTAGATAATATTATTGATGAGGAGGGAGGGTTTGATTCAGGTAAAGATATCATATATGATATGTATGGTCGCCGTCTGTATTCACACCCTACAGTTCCCGGTATATATGTCGTTAACGGGAAGAAAACATTCATAAAATAAGGAAATGGAAATAAAGGAATTCTTTTACGTTAATTCAAAGGGTCAAACGATCGGCCCCATAGCGTTCAATGCACAGAATATCGGGCTTATTACATTAGAGACTTATGTGTGGCATCCGGGCATAACTGATGGATGGAAAAAGGCACGTATGGTGCCGGAGTTTGTCAGCTTGATCGAGAGTGTCAGCCGCCCATCGACGGTTGTTCCGCCTCCGTTTGTCTCTCCGGATCAGACTCCCGGCTCCGCTCAGAAGTCATCTGGAAAGAAAGACACACCCATACATCCTAACAAGGTCGCTTCTTCCAATCAGGGTCAGGACAGCGGGCAAAAAAGGAACGCAAGAATAATTCTCCTTGTCATTACCATAGTTGGTGCGATGATTGCAGCGGCTATTTCGTTTATCTTCATAGCGCCGATCGCCTCGATGTTTAACACCAAGCCGTTGACTGTCGCATTTGTGATCGGAGGTGCAGTATACCTCATAGCTATGGCTTTCCGCTTACTTCTCCGCAAAAATAAAGGATTCGGATGGCTTCCCCTTTGTGGTCTAATAGTTGGTGTAGTCTTTCCTCTCATCGCTTATGCCCGCTTTGACGACTGGGGTACTTACAAAAACGGAATATTGATAGGCAAAAATGTATATAACAGTTGGGGTGCGGAAATCTATTCCGGTCGGTGGGGCGTGAATCGTGTCAATGGCCCGAGTGGGATGAAGATTCTTGTGGTAAATCGCAGTGAGCAAGGGGATGGATATATCTACACAGCGAGCGGATATGACGAAAACGGCAACATGTTATTCAATGAGACAACACCTGTACTTTACGGAAGTATTTACGACCTTGACAAAGAATATGTGGCCTACCTTCGTCAAGAGGAAGGTATATTTTTGGATGAGTTATCCTTAAATGTAAATCGATATTAATGATATCGAAGTGAAATTTAGGATGTGCTCCCGAAGCATAGCTATCCTTTTTTCAGATAAGTGACGAGGCTGTCTAACAATGAAATGAAAGTTAGGCAGCCTCGTCAGTAAAATAAGGGATTTTCTTTATTTGAGGACTCCGAGTTTCTTGCCAACTTTCACGAAGGCTTCAATCGCACGGTCAAGTTGCTGACGGTTATGTCCGGCAGAAAGCTGTACGCGGATGCGAGCCTGTCCTTTGGGTACCACGGGAT
>CAYPBS010000023.1:0-25164 GCA_964409015.1 uncultured Sangeribacter sp. | reverse complement strand
AAGAGAATTCTTCCGTCATTTTAATTAATTTCGCACTTGCTTGTTTAATCTGCAGGGAATAAAACCTTCATGAAATTCTGGAAGGGAAAGAATTTTTTCGCTAACTTTACGCCCTCAAATCTCTATGACGCAGCCAATCAACTATCATGTACCTGCCATGCTCCCGGAATGTATCGAGGGGCTGGCGATCCGGCCTTCGGGTCTCTATGTCGATGCAACCTTCGGAGGTGGAGGCCATTCGAGAGCTATCCTTGCGGCTCTCGATCCCCGGGGACGGCTTTATAGTTTCGACCGGGATTCCGACGCTGCGGCCAATGCGGTGAAGGATGATAGCCGCTTTACGTTTGTCCATGGGAATTTCCGCTATATCAAGAATTTCCTGCGCTATTATGGCGTGGAGAAGGTTGATGGAATTCTTGCGGATCTCGGGGTTTCGTTTCATCATTTCGACGATGCGGAACGAGGATTCAGTTTCCGCTCTGACGCTCCGCTGGATATGCGTATGAACAGGAAATCTTCTCTCACTGCGGCCGGCCTTATAGCTGATTGTACTCCGGAGGAATTGTCGGACATATTGCGTCTCTACGGCGATATACGGCGCCCGGCTCCTATCGTCCGCGCTATCGAGTCCGCTAAGGTCAAGTCTCCTGTCGATACTACCGGGAGGCTTGCGGAAGTGCTGATGCCGGTACTCAATCCGAAACAGCAGAAGAAGGATCTTGCCCGTATATTTCAGGCTCTGCGCATTGTCGTAAACGACGAGATGGGGTCCCTGAGAAGGTTTCTGGAGTCTTCCGCTCAGGTACTACGTCCGGGGGGACGCCTTGTCATACTCACCTATCACTCGCTTGAGGACAGAATGGTGAAGAATTTTATCCGTTCCGGAAATGTCGAGGGACGGATCGAGAAGGATTTCTACGGGCGTAGTCTTTCTCCATGGCGCGACATTAGCCGAGGCGCCATTCTCCCCTCTGAGGTGGAGGTAGAGGCCAATCCGCGTGCCAGAAGTGCCAAACTGCGTGTGGCTCAATTAGAGGAGATATAAGAAATCATAGGAGCCGAGATGAGCGAAACAAAAGCTAATAATCCAATCGCTGACAGCGAAAAAGACATAAAGCGTGTGAAATCCTCGGGGAAAGGGAAAGCATCGCGCTCAGGTCGCAGCAGCAAGAAAAAAAATACTGTGGCCAAACGCCATAAAAGGAAATCGGGTATCTGGAATACCGTGAAGGACGGGCGATCGATGTCGCTGACGTTTTTCAAGCGCAACGGGTGGCTGATAGTACTGGCTATGGTCGCCGTTATATGGCTTATCAGCCAGCGTTATTCCAACCAGTCGCGCATGGAGGAGATACGCGGTCTCGAGAAGGAGCTGCGACGTGCCGAGAGCCGTAAACTTGACGCAAAGGCCGACTACATGAGCCTCATTCGCGAAAGTCGCATGAGAGAATTGATGGAACGCAATAATCTTAGAATCAGTTATCAGGAACAGCCTCCATATATCCTCCCATCGGAGTGAAGTCAGGAAAGCGCAGAAGATGTCATCCGGGAGGGAATTTTTATTTGATATATTTTTGAGTTAAGAGGATATAATTTTTGACGGGACAAAGGAAAAGTCACAGATTTTTTAGCTAATTTTACGCCCCAAAACCAGATTCTATTTGTCACCTCTTTCCTTAAAAACTTCTTATGGCAGTTAAGACCTCCTCCAAACCTCAAAACAACAAGAAGCATATACTCACGCGCTACGGTATCGTCACGTTCCTGATTTTCACACTTTGCGCCGTAATCACCGCCAAGATGGTGCAGACAACAATAGTGGATGCGTCCAAATGGAACGAACGGGCTGAAAAGGAACTCAGCAAAACGACGGTTATAGAACCGAAGCGCGGAAGTATCCTGTCTGCCAACGGAAACATCCTTGCATGCAATCTCACTGTCTACGACATCCGTCTGGATCTGCGTCATCCAAAGCTCTCAAAGCTTACTGCAAAGGAGTGGACGGCGATGGATCAGTTTGCCGACTCTCTGGACCGGCTGTATCCCCGCAATTCCCATCTTGACAACCCTGATTCACTTGCCAAGTATTCATGGCGTACCCTTATCCACGACCAGCTCCGCTTGCCTATAAAGAAGCGTCGCAGTGTAGTCACGATTGCTTCCCGGCGTCCGATAGAGGACTTCGAGCATGTCCGCAGGCTCCCCTTTATGAACGATATCAAGGCAAAGGGACGCGGGTGTCCGCTGTATTTTGAGGAGCAGACGAAGAGGATCTATCCATTCGGCGATGTGGCGCGTCTTAGTATCGGACGTGTCTACGAGGACGAGAAAACAGGTAAGATATGCGGTTATGCCGGACTTGAAATGGCTTTGGATTCACTTCTTTACGGCACACCGGGACTCGAGCGGAATGTACCTATGAATTCCGGAGTAGGAAGATGGGTGGAACGGGCGGCGGTAAACGGCTACGATGTACGCACCACCATCGACGTTGATATTCAGGACATGCTTGAGGCTGAGCTCCTTAAGCTTTGCAGGGACTCAACGGTGCCGGCCGACTGGGGCACTGCCGTCATCATGGAAGTGGCATCCGGGGAAATCAAGGCCATCAGCAATGTCGAACGCAACGAAAAGACAGGGGTATGGGAGGAAGCCATGAACCGCGCCGTTCAGCCTGTGGAACCCGGTTCGGTAGTAAAGCCTATCTCTCTGATGATTGCCTTTGAGGATGGACTGGTAAAGAAAGTCACCGATGTTGTGGAGACAACCCCATTCCAGCAGACCACGGATCCTCATGCTCCTTCTGTGAAGGATATGCGTGGCGTAATAGGATGGTCATCAAACACCGGTATCGCACGTGTCATCTTCCGCGGATACAGCGATGATCCCTCCAAGTATTACGAACGGCTGAAATCCATTGGACTTATGGAACCGATGCATAGCGGTATCGGTGGAGAGATGGCGGGGCGTGTGGCCCGCATTACTGATAAGGACAGAAGCGGCAAGAGAGTGACCCGTACTGCACAGTTGCTCGATCTGGCCCGGCAGGCTTACGGCTACAATATCGAAATTCCACCATTGTATACACTGGCCTACATGAATGCCATGGCCAACGGAGGTAAGATGGTGCGCCCCCATATTGTCCATTCGCTTATACTCCCTGACGGACGTGACTCAGTGGTGAATCCCGGATATATTCGCGAACAGCTCTGTTCCCCCCACACTGCTGAAATGATGCGCGAATGTCTTCTTGAGCCGGTATGGGGCAAAGGTACGGCCAATGCACTCCGCGACGACCGGGTGCGGATAGCCGGCAAGACCGGTACCGCTATTCCGTACGATTACAGGAAACTCCACCGCTACGATACTTCAAAGCGTCGTTTCTCATTTTGCGGTTATTTTCCGGCTGAGAACCCCCGCTATAGCTGCATTGTGGTGATGGAGGCGCCCGCAGGTTCCACCTCGGCAGCCCGTGGTCCCGGCATGGTTCTCAAGAATATGGCCCTTAAGCTCTATGCAAAGGGGATGCTCCACGATCCTTCCGGTCCCACAGCTTCCACAGGCAGCTCCTCTACTCCCCCCGTGGTATTCGCCTCAAACGCCGGCAATACGGCTACCCTCGTGCAGGGTGTGGGACTGAAAAATGCCAGAAGAATAAAATCCTCGCACAGCGCTCCGGTTCCCGGAGTCGTTCCTGACATTATGGGGCTTGACGCTGCCTCTGCTGTCGGATTGCTCGAGCGTTCCGGATTCCGGACGAAGCTCGTCGGACGGGGATTCGTCACTTCCCAGAGTGTTGAACCCGGGACCAAGCTGGCTAAGGGCTCTAAGGTGACTATAAATCTGTCAATGTAGTTTTCCGGATCTTCTTCAAACAAATATACGACTTCAATCCAAGAATATAAAGAGAGATATGAAACATAATCTTGAGCGACTCCTGAGCGAGATCGATATCATTGAGATAATAGGCGATGCCAACAAAACAGTCACAAGCATTGCAAGCGATTCACGTAAGGCTCGTAAGGAAGGGATCTTCGTGGCCGTGAAAGGTGTCACGACAGACGGCCATAAGTACATTCCGGTCGTGGCGAGCAATCATGTTGCCGCCATAATATGTCAGGAGATGCCCTCCACCTTCGACACCGGCGTGACCTATGTGCGTGTGGCCGACAGTGCCCGTGCGCTCGGTTTGCTGGCTTCCGCATGGTACGACCATCCTTCCCACAATCTCAAACTCGTAGGTGTGACGGGTACTAACGGTAAGACCACTACCGCTACCCTGCTCTTCGAGATGGCTAAACTCGAGGGCTATAAGGCCGGCCTTCTGTCTACGGTCTGCAACTATATCCATGAGAAAGCGATCCCCACCACCCATACGACTCCGGACCCTCTTACTCTCAATGAGCTCCTTGCGGAGATGGTTGAGGCCGGGTGTGATTATGCCTTTATGGAAGTAAGTTCTCATGCCGCCGACCAACAGCGTATCGCTGGCCTACTGTTTGCCGGAGGTGTGTTCAGCAACCTTACCCGTGATCATCTCGACTATCATCTTACGGTGGAAAATTACATGAACGCCAAGAAGAAATTCTTCGATATGCTTCCTCCCGAAGCCTTCGCTCTCGTCAATGCAGACGATAAGGCCGGTGCCTACATGCTTCAGAACACCCGGGCACGCCGCTTCACATACTCTCTGCGTACGGATGCCGACTTCCGCGGACGTATCCTCGAGACACGCCTCGACGGAACCCTGCTCCAGCTCAACGGCCGTGACGTCGAAGTGCAATTCACAGGACGGTTCAATGCCTATAATCTCACTGCCGTTTACGGCGCTGCGATACTAACCGGTTTCGATCCCGAGGAGGTACTCGTGAATATGAGCCGTTTGGTGCCGGTTTCCGGTCGCTTCCAGACGATGACATCCCCGACAGGTTTCACGGCCATTGTCGATTACGCCCATACTCCGGATGCGCTTGTCAATGTTCTGGACACCATACGCGACATCGTAGGTTCCAAAGGTACGGTCATTACGGTCGTGGGTGCCGGAGGAGACCGTGACCACGGAAAGCGTCCCATGATGGCTTCTGAAGCCGCCTGCCGTTCCGACAAGCTTATCCTCACTTCTGACAATCCCCGCAGTGAAGACCCCGATGAGATCATCTTGCAGATGCGTGCGGGTCTTTCTGCCGCTGATCTGCGCCGTACAGTCTGCATTTCAGACCGCCGTGAAGCCATCCGCACGGCGTGTATGCTCGCAACCCCCGGAAGTGTCGTACTCGTGGCCGGAAAAGGCCATGAGACCTATCAGGAAATAAAAGGTGTACGCCACCATTTCGACGACCGGGAGGTGATAGCGTCGGTTTTTGCAGAGCTCGATGCTCCGGCAAAATAACTGACATCTGAGAAAATGTGTATATAATCCTCATAGCTTCTTAATCAGATAGAGATATGTTCTACTCTTTTTTCCAATCATTGCAGGGCGCGGATGTCCCCGGTTCGCGCCTTATGGAATATATCACATTCCGTACCGGCATTGTCTTTGCTTTGTCGATGCTTCTGGCGCTTATACTGGGCCGTCGTATTATCGATCGCCTGCAGCTGATGCAGGTTGGAGAGATCGTGCGCAATCTCGGTATCGAAGGCCAGATGCAGAAGAAAGGAACCCCTACTATGGGCGGAATCATCATCATCCTCTCGATACTCATCCCCTGTCTACTCTTGGGCAACCTCAGTAACGTCTACATGATTCTGATGCTGGTCGCCACGGTATGGATGGGCGCCATAGGATTCCTCGACGACTACCGTAAGTTGAAATACCACAATAAGGAGGGTCTGAAAGGGAAATATAAGATTATCGGACAGATAGGTCTCGGCCTTATTGTCGGACTCACCATGTGGCTCAGTCCGGCTGTCGTGATGGGTATCCCCCAACAGAACCGTGACGGAAATTCTTCTGACAATGCCCGGACTGAAGCTGTGACCACCACCGTGACTTCCCATCATGGCGATGTGACTGAAGTGACCACGACGACCGACATTTCCGATTCCTCCGCCAGAACACTGCGTACCACCGTTAAAGAGATAAAATCTCCTCAGACCACCATCCCCTTTGTGAAGAACAACAACTTCAATTACGAATGGCTCACGGCTTGGATGGGCTCTTGGAGTGGTACGGCGAGCTGGATAGTCTTTATTATCGTGGTTATCTTTGTTGTGACAGCCGTCAGCAACGGAGCCAATCTCACGGATGGACTTGACGGCCTTGCCGCCGGAACCTCCGCCATCATCGGTCTGGCTCTCGCCATTATGGCATATCTGGGGGGTAACATCATCTATTCGACCTACCTCAACATCATGTACATACCCGGTAGCGAAGAGCTTGTAGTGTTTGCCGGAGCCTTCATGGGTGCCCTCATAGGTTTCCTATGGTACAATGCCTACCCCGCACAGGTATTCATGGGCGATACGGGCTCGCTGACCCTTGGCGGAATCCTTGCAGTCTTTGCCATTCTGGAGCGTAAAGAGCTGCTGATACCTCTTCTGTGTCTCATATTCTTTGTGGAGGATCTCTCCGTAATGATGCAGGTAGCTTACTTCAAGGCAACCAAGAGACGTTACGGCGAAGGACACCGCATATTCAAGATGACACCGCTCCATCATCATTTCCAGAAAGCCGGAGATCAGAGCATAAAATGTATATTCAATTTCCCACGCCGTTCCACTCCTGAAGCCAAGATCGTGGTGCGATTCTGGATCGTGGGAATTCTCATAGCCGTACTCACATTCATAACCTTAAAGGTTCGCTGACGACGGCAGACCTGTCAAAACAGATAACATGATTCGCAACATGAAGAAAATAGCAATACTGGGCGCAGGAGAAAGCGGTGTCGGAGCCGCTATCCTCGCCAAGAGCAAGGGCTTCGACGTATGGCTCTCCGATGTAGGCTCTATCAAACCTCAATACAGAGCCATGCTGGAAGAACACTCCATCCCTTTCGAGCAGGGAGGTCACACAGAATCGAAGATTATTGACGCCGATGAGGTGATAAAGAGTCCCGGCATACCCCCCTACGCCCCACTCGTGAAGAAGATCGTCGCAAAACATATCCCTGTTATTTCCGAGATAGAATTTGCCGCCAGATACACAAAAGCGCGGATGGTGTGTGTGACCGGCAGCAACGGAAAGACCACCACTACCCTACTTATCTATCATATTCTCCGCAAAGCCGGGATGGATGTGGCCGTGGCCGGCAACGTCGGACGCAGCATGGCGCTTCAGGTCGCTGAAGGAGAACATGATGTCTACGTCTTGGAGCTCAGCAGCTTCCAGCTTGAGAACATGTACGAATTCAAAGCTGACGTCGCCGTCCTTCTCAATATCACCCCGGACCATCTCGACCGCTATGACCATAAATTCGAGAACTACGCCGCCGCGAAATTCCGGATTCTCCGCAATCAGACCCCCGACGATTACTTCGTATACTGGGATGGCGACCCTGTAATCGCCGCCCAGCTTAGCGGACTTCGCCTTGAGCAACATCTTCTCCCCTTCGGTGTAGAACCCCACGAAGGAGCCGCAGCTTGGGTAGAAGGCCGGATGGTCGAGGTCTCGACTCCCGAGGACCGTTGGGAGATTCCGCGCGACGAACTGTCCCTCAAAGGGCTCCACAACCTCTATAACTCCATGGCTGCCGGTGTGTCCGCTTCCGTATTGCATGTCCCCTCCAAGACTGTCAAGGAGGCATTGGCTGACTTTGAAGCCGTGGAACACAGGCTGGAATACGTAGCCACGGTCGACGGTGTCCGGTATGTCAACGACTCTAAGGCCACGAATGTCAATTCCACTTATTACGCTCTCGAAAGCATGACCACCCCCACCGTTCTCATACTCGGTGGCACTGACAAGGGCAATGATTACAGCGAGATAGAATCGTTCGTACGCGCTAAGGTCAAGGCTATTGTTGCGATGGGAGTCGACAACTCCAAGATACTCGGTTTCTTCTCCGGCATAGTGCCTACGGTCAGCACATCCTCCCTCGATGAATGTATAGCTCAGTGTCGCGCTCTTGCAGTTGACGGCGACACGGTACTCCTCTCCCCCTGCTGCGCCAGCTTCGACCTTTTCAGCAGCTATGTCGACCGAGGCAACCGCTTCAAGGCCGCTGTCAAGTCACTTCTCTGATAAAGAATCCTTTTTTATATCATAAAATCTCTCTCACTGAAATGGATAAGAATCCAACCAATGATATCTCCGCTTCCCCACGCGGCCTCAAGATAGTCCGTACTGTTGACGGTGTCGATACCGCCGCTGTGGCTCTGGAGCGGGATAAAACCTTGGACAGCGAACTGCTGACCGAACGCAAAAGACGTAAGATCGAACGAGCCTCACGCGAACAACTCCGCGGCGACCGCTTCCTCTGGGGCATATATCTCATGCTCCTCTGCTACTCAATCATCGAGCTGTACAGCGCCTCCAGCTCCGAAATCAAGGGTGGACACGTCTTCGCCCCCATTATTCAGCACGGAATATATCTCGCCATGGGCTTCGCCCTTATGTTCGTGATGGGCAATATCCACTACAAGGTCTATCGCAAGACAGCTGTCCTGTTTGCCGTTGTTGCGGTCGCCCTGATGGTCTGGTCCATGGTCGGAGGTGTCGTCATCAACGGAGCCCAGCGTGCCATTAAGCTCGGGGGCTTTACGATACAGCCCGCCGAGATTGCCAAGCTGGCCCTTGTCGTAGTGCTAGCCAAGGTCATAGCGAAGTATCAGATGCCCCGTGGTGTAACCAACCGGGGAATGTTTATCTCATTGGGCATCACAGCCCTTTTCTGTGCTCTCCTTTTCCGTAACGGCCTTACTAACACGGTCCTTATCGCCGGGACAGCCGTCTCGATGCTTATCATCGGAGGATTGCAGATACGTAAACTCATGATACTCCTCATCATCGCCGTAAGCGTCGGTGGCCCCGTTGTCTACAAGAAATTCTTCGTCTCCGACGATACTCCGCGAGGCACCGCCACCGAGCAAGTCATAGAGATGGCTGAAGAGAATCCCGAAGTCGACCGTAGCGAGCTGAGAAAGAAGCGTATCAAGGACTTCTTCCGGGGTGTACAGCCCGACGACAAGATTACCGACGAAAACCGTCAGGTCATCTTCTCCAAATTCGCTCAGGCGCACGGAAGCGTATTCGGCAACGGTCCCGGCAATTCGCGCGAGAACGCACGTCTGCCCCTCGCCTTCTCAGATTATATCTTCTCCATTATCATCGAAGATACAGGTCTGGTTGGAGGTATCTTTCTCCTCCTGATGTACCTCAGTCTCATCGGAGCGGCCGGCCGCATAGCCGTAAAATGCCGTAAGGCCTTCCCCGCGCTTCTCATCATGGGTTGCGCCGTCATGATCGTGATGCAGGCGCTCATGCACATGTCCATCGTGGTCGGCATAGTCCCCGTATCCGGTCAGCCGCTACCCTTCATAAGCAAAGGGGGCACATCTGTGCTCGTGATGAGTGCTGCCATGGGCATGATGCTCTCTGTCAGTAAATTCGCCTCCCGTACCGGAGTCAATCAGAAGCAGGAGGCTCTCCGCGCTGCAGTGGCCGATAATGCCGAGACAGACAACCCCACAATGCTTGCCCCCTCTGACTCCCGAAACAGAAAACCATCTCAGACTGATTCTCTTACATATTGAGTGAGAATATCGAAATTATGCAACAGAAAAGATTTATCATAAGCGGCGGGGGCACGGGTGGTCACATCTTCCCCGCTGTGTCCATAGCCAATGCCCTGTGCCGGCGCTTCCCCGGCTGTAAGATTCTCTTTGTCGGCGCTTCAGACCGTATGGAGATGGAGAAAGTGCCCGCAGCCGGCTACGATATCGTAGGCCTTGAGATTGCCGGTTTCGATCGCCGGCGATTATGGCGCAATTTCGGCGTCCTTCTCAAGCTCCGCCGGAGCCTGCGTCGTGCTCGCAGGATCATACGCGACTTTGGCCCCGATGCTGTCATAGGCGTGGGGGGATATTGCTCCGGACCCACGCTGAAAGCCGCTCAGAAGCTCGGTATACCCACACTGATTCAGGAGCAGAATTCCTACGCCGGAATCACCAATAAGCTCCTTGCCAAGCGAGCCCGCAGAATCTGTGTGGCCTACGAAGGTATGGAAAACTTCTTCCCCTCCGACAAGATTGTCCTCACCGGCAATCCCGTTCGCAAACAGCTTCTGGAAAGTGGCGGAGATTATGCCGCGGCACGTAAAGGTTTCGGACTCGATCCTCAGCGACCCACTGTTCTCGTGGTTGGAGGAAGTCTCGGCGCACGCACGCTCAATGAGTCGCTGGCAGCCGGGCTCCGCCGTTTCAGCGACTCCGGTGTCCAGCTTATCTGGCAGACCGGCAAGTCGTGGGGAGAGCGTGCCCGCAAGGCTGCTTCCGGCATGAAAGGGATAGTAGTGACGGAATTCATCAGCGACATGGCCAAGGCCTACACAGCCGCTTCCCTTGTCGTCTCAAGGGCCGGTGCCGGGAGTATCAGCGAACTCGAGCTCCTCGCCAAGCCTGCCATCCTCGTGCCCTCTCCCAATGTGGCTGAAGACCACCAGACCAAGAACGCACGTGCTCTTTCCGATCGCGGAGCCGCAGTCTTCGTTGCAGATGCCGACGCCCCGCAAACGCTTGTCGACACGATTCTCTCCACTGTCAGGGATCAGAAAATGCTGGCCAAGATGAGCGCCGCCATAAGCCGGATGGCGCTCCCCGACGCCGATGAAAAGATTGTAGACGAGATCGCGAGTATTATTGACTCTGAAAAATAACTGTTATGACCCACAATGAGACCCCCCTGCATCGCGAGGAGCTGGCAAAGAAAGTATATTTTGTAGGTATAGGCGGGATAGGCATGGCCAATCTCGCCCGGTATTATTTAAGCAAGGGAGCGGATGTCGCGGGCTACGACCGTACCCCCTCGGCACTTACTCAGGCATTGGAAGGGGAGGGGGCGACCATTGTCTTCGACGACAACCCCGGTTCCATCCCCGATGCCATGCGCTCTCCCGCCGACACTCTGGTTGTCTATACGCCGGCTGTCCCGGATTCCAACCTGATCCTGAGCTATTTCCGCGACCACGGCTTCGAAGTTATCAAGCGCGCGGCTCTGTTGGGACACATCACACGCCACACCGATGCCATCTGCGTGGCCGGAAGCCACGGGAAGACCACGACATCGTCCATGATTGCCCATATCCTTCACACCTCCAAAGTGGGATGCAACGCTTTTCTCGGAGGAATCCTGCGCAATTATAACAGCAATCTTATCCTCTCCTCCAAGTCCCGCTACTCTGTCATAGAAGCCGACGAATACGACCGCTCCTTCCATCATCTCCGGCCCCAGATTGCCATAGTCACCTCAACTGACCCCGACCATCTCGATATCTATGGCGACGAAGCCGGATATCTCGAGGGTTTCGCTCATTTCACATCCCTCATCCGCCCCGGCGGAGTGCTCCTGAAACATGTCGGCCTGAAACTCCAAGAAAGGGTAGGGAGCGACGTTAAGGTGCTGACTTACAGCGGAGCGGACGTTAATATTCCGGGAGACTGCCACGCCGAAAATGTCACACTCTCCGACGGCCATCTTTTCTTTGACTACGTACAGCCCGGAAGAAGGATCGACAAACTTGAATTAGGGGTTCCGGTGCTGATCAATGTCGACAACGCCGTAGCGGCCATCGCGGCGTCTCTGCTTGCCGGTGCCGACGAGTCATCCATACGCAACGCCTTAGCCTCCTTCATGGGCCCCGCCAGACGTTTCCAGATATGGCTCCGTCCTGCTCCCGGAGAAGACGGCCCGGTGCTTATCGATGACTACGCCCATTCTCCCAACGAAGTCCTTTCCTCCATCCGGTCCGTCAGGAAACTATGGCCTGATAAACGCCTCACGGTCATCTTCCAGCCCCATCTCTACACCCGTACACGCGATTTCGCTCCCGAATTCGGCGCTGCTCTCTCCCATGCCCACGAGGTTCTTCTGTGTGAGATTTATCCCGCTCGCGAAATGCCGATACCCGGCGTATCCTCCGAACTCATTTTCCGCGATATTCATTCCGAAAAAAAACAGCTCGTACAGCGGAAAGATTTGCTCAATATAATAAAAAATAGTAATTTTGACATCCTAATGACTCTCGGCGCAGCTGATCTCGACAGATTGCTGCCCGAGATACAGCATATCCTCGTCGACGGCACAAAATATTGATGCTGAGGACTTTGATAACGATGGAAAAGACAACCCGACAGACTATCCTCAAGTGGCTTCTGCTCATTGCTCTGCTTGCCTACGCAGGGTGGGCGGCTTCGTGGGCTATCGGAAGGGCCTCCCGCCAGACGTGTCAGGGCATCGAAGTCGACATCGACAATGCAAGCCCCATTTCTGTCGGCATGTCCCCGGAGTCTGTGAAGAGTGAACTGGGGAAGCTGTCCTCTGCGTTCTCCCGTATTCCGCTGCGTTCCATTGACACAGACTCGCTGGAACGGCATCTGGACAGCGTCAACAATTTCGAACACGTAGAGTGTTATCTCAATTCCCAAGGCAAACTCTGCCTCCTCGTTACCCCGATGGTTCCGGTTGCCCGTATCTTCACTTCCGACGACAGCTACTATGTCAATCGTGCGGGAAAGAGAATCGATGCCCGCCCCGAATACTATGTTGACGTCCCTCTCGTCAGCGGCAATTTCACCCGCTCGATGCCTGCATCCCTCGCGCTGCCTGTCGTCAACCGGGTGGCTTCTGACTCCCTCCTGCGAAGTCTCGTCACCATGATTGTCTACAAGTCGCCGCGAAACATACTCATCGTTCCGCGGGTGCGCGGTCATATCGTCAACTTAGGAGACACATCTCGTCTCGACGAAAAGTTTGCAAATCTCCTCACCTTCTACCGCAAGGTCATGCCGGTGAAAGGGTGGAACTACTACGACACCATCTCTCTCAAATACAAGGGGCAGGTCGTCTGCACGCGACGCAACAAGTCCCTCCCGGACCATGGTGAGATCGTCGCATACGACGATTCCGAAGAAGCTGAGATCCCTCTGGAGGATCTCGCCCCGGCTTCCGTATCCGATAAACCCTCTCCCCCCGGACAGTCAAAACAGCCCCAGTGATTAACCCTCTTTATTCTCTCATCTCATCATAGATTAATGAATCAGGACAAGTACATAGCTGCAATCGAGATCAGCAGCTCGAAAATATCAGGCGCTTTAGGAAGAGTCCGGAGCTCTGCACCCGACAGGCTCGAAGTGCTCGCTGTGGAAACAGAACACGCCACAGACAGCGTCTGCCACGGCCTAATCCAGAATGTCGAGGACGTAGGCAACCGCGTCAGCCGTATTGTCAATAAGCTCGAACGTCGCATCAACGGCGACATGTCGCGACACCGGATCAAGGCTCTTTTCGTAGGCATGGCCGGAAGGTCCCTCCGCAACATCAAGGTCGAGATCGCCCGCAATCTCCCTGACGATACCGAGATTACCGAAGCCATTCTCACTACGCTCCGGGAGGACGCCCGAAACTATAATATCGACGCTTCGCTCGAAGTTGTCGACGCCATTCCCGGCTCCTTCATGGTCAACAAGAGCGAGACCCGAAATCCCGTCGGTATATGTGGCAATAACATTACGGCTCGATACAACCTTATCGTGTGCCGTCCTTTGTTGCGGCGACACCTCCAGCGGGTCATCAGGGAGAAAGCCGGACTCGGTATCGCTGATATTGTCGTCTCTCCGCTCGCGCTGGCTGATCTTGTCCTCTCTCCCGATGAAAAACGCCTTGGATGTATGCTCGTCGACATGGGTGCCGAGACCACTACTGTGAGTCTATATAAGGACAACAAGCTTTTCTATCTCGCCGTCCTCCCCATGGGCTCACGTAACATCACGACCGATATTACCTCTCTCAACGTGCTTGAAGACCGCGCCGAAGACATAAAGACCACCTCGGGCTCGGCCATGCTCTCCGAAAATCAGTCCAATCTGAACCTCAGTGGCGTGAGAATGAGCGACGTTGCCAATCTCGTGGCGGCCCGTAGCGAAGAGCTCGTGGCCAATATCATCGAGCAGATCAGCTACGCCGGACTGACCGACAAGCAGCTCCCCGGTGGCATAATCATGGCCGGAGGCGGTTTCCATCTCAAGCGGCTCCCGGAGCTGCTGAAGGAGTGCAGCGGACTCAGTGTGCGACGCTCCACTCTCCCTGCATTCGTGAGTCTTGAGGACACAAAAGCTTCTGCATACGATTGCCTCCAGCTCATTGCGATTATGACCGCCGGTATGAAAGACACCGCAGAGCAGTGTCTGGAGGTGGTCCAGATGTCCGAAATTCCTGATACCGGCGGATATGTCCCCGAAGTGGAACCGGTCCGGGAAACCAAAACTGAGAAAAAGAAACCGAAGGTGCCCAGCTCCATAGTGAACGGGTTAAAAAGTTTCGGAGCGAAATTTACTAAAGTGTTTGCTCCCAATTCCGATGACGATGATGACGACCCGGATCTCGAATAAGTGGAAGACGATCTTCTTAACCAAATTTTAATTCCCTTCTCAAAAGCCTATTCATGGACAACTACAATACTATAGAGGATACCTCCCGCTTTGAGGATAACGACCAGAACGCTATTCCCCCCATCATAAAGGTGATCGGTGTCGGTGGCGGTGGTGCCAACGCTGCAAACTATCTCTACAATCAGGGGATAAAAAATGTCACTTTTCTGGTCTGCAACACCGACAAACAGCAGCTCCGCGAGCTGCAGATTCCCGATAAGGTGCTTCTCGGTCCAAATATTACTCACGGCCTTGGAGCCGGTGACGATGCTTCAAAAGGGCGCGAAGCCGCCCTTGAAAGCAGCGAGGATGTGCGTCGGCAGCTCAAGGATGAAACCCGTATGGTTTTCATCACCGCAGGCATGGGCGGCGGTACCGGTACCGGAGCCGCTCCCGTGATCGCTCAGATCGCAAAGGAAGAAAACCTGCTGACGGTCGGTATCGTCACGATTCCTTTCTTCTTCGAGGGGCAGCGTAAGATCTACAAGGCTCTCGAAGGCGCCGAGGAGATGCGCAAACATGTGGATACCCTGCTCATGATCAATAACGAACGCCTCCATGAGATCTATCCTGACCTCAACATGATCAACGCCTTCATGAAGGCCGACGATACGCTCGCCAACGCTGCACGCTCCATCTCTGAAATAATCAATACGCGCGGCTATGTCAACGCCGACTTCAACGATGTCTATACCACGCTCCACGATTCCTCTACGGCAGTGATCAGCACCGGAGTAGGAGAGGGGGAGCACCGTGTGACGAAAGCTATCGAGAACGCTCTCGACTCCCCGTTGCTCCGAAATAGCGATATCCGCTCATCGAAGCGACTGCTCTTCTATCTCTACTTCAATCCCAAGGCGGAAAACGTCGTCAGCATGGCGGAAATGAACGAGATCACTCAATTCAGCGCCGGGCTTTCTCCCAATATCGGTATCAAGTGGGGTACATGCTGGGATGAATCCCTCGGAGAAAGCGTCAAGATGACTATTCTTGCCTCTGGTTTCGACCTTACGGTTCGCGACGGCGACGATACGATTGTATTCCACGGCAGCAAATCGCAGGACGCAGGCCGGAGAGCCTCCGGTCGCTCCCCCGAGAGCATTGAGATGTCTGCTGCCGACACTCCTGTCAACGATGAGAAGCTCACCAAGACAATCGAGCAGGTCTACGGCGAAGGAAAACTCAAGGACCATAACCGCGAGATGGCTAAGGCTAAATATGTTGTGCTCGACCCGGTGCAATTCGATAACGACGACGTGATCTATAACTTCGAGAAGAAACCCGCATATTCCCGCACGAGCAGGGAAAAGGAGGAACTCCGCAATATGGGTACCGCCAAGGATGAAAATGCCGCTCCTGCCGCCTCTGCTGCCGATGCCGGACTCCACGAACGGAAAGGAGCGGATCGCAAACACAACGACTCTAATCAGACAATCGTTTTCTGACAACTGATATGTCCTGACCGGAAGGTCTCCCGGCTTACTCTCTCCACTTGAAGCCTGTGCTCCCTTCCCAAAACTTATTTTCTCATCTGATTAATAATAATTCCGACTATATCATGCAAAGCGACGAACAATTTGAGATGGTGGCCAAGACGTTCCGGGGACTGGAGGATGTCCTTCGCGACGAGCTGATCTCTCTGGGGGCGCGCAATGTCGAGATGGGATGCCGGATGGTGTCCTTCTCCGGCGACAAGGAATTGCTCTACAAGGCCAATCTTTGTTGCCGTACGGCACTCCGTATTCTCAAGCCTATCGTAAAATTCAAGGCCTCCACTCCCGATGAGCTCTACGATGCCGTCAGAGACTTTCAGTGGGACACTTTGCTCTCCCCCGATAAGACTTTTTCAATCGACTCCACTGTCAATAGTGCCGAATTTACTCACAGCCGGTTTGTTACTTACAGGGTCAAGGATGGTATAGTCGACTATTTCAACGATAAGTACCAGCGGCGTCCCTCCATCAGGCTTTCCGGTGCCGACGTCCAGCTGAACGTCCATATCAGCGATGATATAGTCACAATCTCCTTGGATTCAAGCGGAGAACCGCTCAACAAGCGTGGATATAGGGTCGAACAGACCGAAGCTCCTATCAACGAGGTCCTCGCTGCCGGTATTATCCTGAAAACCGGCTGGAGGGGTGATTGCGATTTCGTAGACCCGATGTGCGGAAGCGGCACATTCCTCATCGAGGCGGCTCTTATCGCCGCTAATATCAATCCCGGCGTTTTCCGCCAGCATTATGCTTTCGAGACGTGGGAGGATTTCGATAAGGAACTCTTTTCCGAGCTCTACAATGACGACAGCGCGGAGCGTACACCCGGATGCCGTATTTTCGGCGGGGACATTGCCCGGTCAGCCGTCGCTGTGGCTCAGAAAAACATAGAGGCTGCCGGAGTGGAGGAATTTGTCAGCGTGGAGTGTAAGCCCTTCTCGGATTGGATCACTCCACCGGAAGATGGAATCCTCGTTACGAATCCTCCTTACGGTGAGCGTTTGCGCACCGACGATATGACCGGTCTATACCGTGGCATAGGGAGCACGCTCAAGAATTATTTCAAGGGGTATCACGCTTGGATCATCGGATATCGGGATGAGTATTTCAAGGAGATCGGTCTCAAGCCCTCCGTGAAATTCCCCATTCTTAACGGTGCGCTGGAATGTGAGCTTCGCGAGTACGTGCTCTTCGAAGGCAGCTACTCCAGATTCCGCGAGGAAGGTGGTAGCGTCGCCAACATGCACTTCGACCGAGAACCGCATCATAAGGTCCGCCGTATGTCGGACCGGGAGTGGGATCGCGAGACACGGCGCTTTGACGGAAAGGATCGTAAACGCGACCGCAGGGATCGTGGCGCGGACTCCGGACGTGAGTCGTTCGGCCACGACCGTACACGCAGAAAAGGGGAGTCCCGCCCGGATTCCTTCAATTCGAAAGACTTCCGCAAGGGCGATGCCCGGAGCTTCTGCCGCGATGATCGCCGTGACCGTCAGAAACCCCGGCGCGAACGCACTTCGACAGACACTCTCGGTAAGATGCCTGCTCTCCCGGAGTCTTCTGCCACTGTCTTCGAGACTCGGAGGTTCCGTCCCCGCAAAGGCTGGAAGAAGGAGTGATGTTTTAGGATTTTTGAAAAAATTTAATGGAAGAATTATCAGGGTATGAAAGATAAATTGAATATTTTGCTCATTGGTAGTGGTGGACGTGAAAGTGCCATCGCTTGGAAGATAGCCCAGAGCGAGCGTGTGAACAGACTTTTTGTGGCTCCCGGCAACGCTGGGACTTCTGATTTCGACATCGATGTCGATACATCCGATTTCGGTAGTCTTAAGAGTGCTGTGAAAGCCAACGATATCGACATGATTGTTGTAGGGCCTGAACAGCCCCTTGTCGACGGTATCTATGACTATTTCAAGGCCGAAATGCCTCAGGTCGCTGTCATTGGTCCCTCGCGGGAAGGCGCCATGCTTGAGGGTAGCAAGGAATTTGCCAAGGAATTCATGTATCGTCATGCCATCCCGACGGCTCGCTTCATGAGTGTGACGGACTCTACTCTCGATGAAGGCATCAACTTCCTTAAGGCTCTTCAGCCCCCCTACGTTCTTAAGGCTGACGGTCTCGCTGCCGGTAAGGGTGTGCTGATTCTCGACTCGCTCGGCGATGCGAAGGATGCTCTCGGCGACATGCTCGGCGGAATGTTCGGCAACGCCTCCTCCACCGTTGTTATCGAGGAATTCCTTCACGGTATCGAATGTTCTGTCTTTGTGCTGACCGATGGCAGTGGCTATAAGATTCTCCCCGTGGCTAAGGACTACAAGAGGATAGGAGAGGGGGATCTCGGTCCTAATACCGGAGGTATGGGAAGCGTTTCTCCCGTGCCTTTTGCCGACAAGGAGTTTATGGAGAAGGTCGCTACGCGCATTGTGGAGCCTACTCTTGCAGGGCTTAAGGCCGAAGGTATCGACTACAAGGGCTTCATATTCTTGGGCCTGATGAATGTGGGTGGAGAACCATACGTAATCGAGTATAACGTTCGTATGGGAGACCCCGAGACGCAATCCGTGATGCCGAGAATCAAGAGCGATCTTGTTGACCTTTTCGAAGGTGTGGCTGAAGGGAATCTCGAGATGCGTCCCCTCTCGATTGACAATCGTGCCGTCGCTACTGTCGTCCTCGTGGCTGAGGGCTATCCCGGTTCTTACGAAAAGGGTAAGAAGATCAGCGGTCTTGACGATGCTGCGCCTGCCATGGTGTTCCATGCCGGCACCCGTAAGGATTCTGAAGGCAACGTGGAGAGCTGCGGAGGCCGTGTGCTCGCTGTCACTGCATACGGCGAAGATATCCCTTCCGCTGTTGAGGCTGCCCGTACCGGTGCGGCTAAAGTGAAATTTGACGGTGGTTACTATCGCCGTGATATAGGCACGGACCTTATCAGACTTCTCGAAAAGTAGTCCTCGGATGCCTTATTACGGGTCATACGATTCCTCCTCTTCCGGACTCAGCTGGGCGGGTAAGGGTGGCTTTATGCTTGCTCTTATCCTCTTTATCATTTCGGCGCTGCTTTCCGGAAATGTCGGTGTGCCTGCTCTTGCTCCCGGAGCGGGGCATGGAGTCTGTTTCCCCTCTGTTTCGACCCTTCTGACTCATGATTTTGCGCTCTCCCATTGGCTCAATGTCGCACTCTATTTTGGGGCTGCGCTCTATACGGTCTACATAACCAAGCACTTCAATTTCGTACCCTCGGACAATCTTCTCTACGCCACTGCGATGCTCTTGATGTGCAGTGCCTCTCCATGGCTTGTTTACAGCCTCAATGACGGCATTGTTATGCTTTGGGTGGTATTGATATGCCTTCATATCCTTTTTTCGCTCTACGGCCGTAGAAATTGCTCTGAAGGGATATTCCTGATATTTTCATTCCTCTCGTGGGGCACGATGGTGCTCTACGGTTTCCTGCTTGTGATTCCGGTATTTTTGCTCGGTGCGATATTCCTCCGTACTGTCAGGGTCAGGGAGGTGGTGGCGATGCTGCTCGGGCTCGTGACGCCTTACTGGATAGTACTCGCGACCGGGTGGGTGGATATAAGTGATTTGAGACTACCCTCCATGGGTGTGATAACAGTGATGGAGGGCGACCCTCTTGAGGTATTCAGACTGATGCTTACGTTGGGTATTACGGCCGTCCTCTTCCTCTTTGTCCTGCTCGTCAATGTTACCCGCCACGGCTCGGCAGGCGTAATGGTGAGAGCCCGGTGGGCGTTTCTTCAGCTTCTTGGTCTCTCTGCGGTAGTTTTCATTTTGATTGACTTCCCGGATATGATTGCCTTTCTCCCGGTGCTGTATCTCTGTACAGGCTACGGATGTGCGCAATGGAGTATAAGGATGAGAGCCTCCCAGAAGCAATATCTCGTGCTGGCACTGTTCGCTGTCTATGTTGCCATAGCCGTCGTGTTTGAATGTCTGTGATCAGACCTCAACGACGTGAAAGCGGCTCTACGGCTCCTGTAAGTCGAACAGATTCTTCTCTGATTTTCCTGTCAGAGGCGACCGATGGAGATGATTGTACGCCGTCATGGTTACTTCGCGTCCGCGAGGTGTGCGCTTGATGAATCCTTCCTTGATGAGGAAAGGTTCGTAGACCTCCTCTATGGTGCCCGCATCTTCCCCCAAGGCAGTGGCTATGGTGGTCAGACCGACCGGCCCCCCTCCGAATTTCTCTATGATTGTCAGCAGAATCTTATTGTCGATTTCGTCCAGCCCGTGTTTATCGATATTCAGGGCTTCCAGAGCATGACGGGCGATGGTGATGTCTATCCTTCCCGAACCTTTCACCATAGCGAAGTCACGCACGCGGCGCAGAAGGGAATTTGCCACACGGGGAGTGCCGCGGCTTCGGAGTGCTATCTCTATGGCTGCGTCCTCGTCACACCCGATATTAAGAAGTCGGGCCGAACGTTTCACGATTCCCTGAAGCGTTGAGTGGTCGTAATATTCCAGATGGCAGTTGATGCCGAAGCGTGCCCGAAGGGGAGAGGTGAGAAGACCTGAGCGTGTGGTGGCGCCGATAAGGGTAAAAGGTTTGATATTAAGGCGCACACTCTTTGCCCCGGGGCCTTTGTCGAGCATGATGTCGATACAGTAATCCTCCATCGCGCTGTATAGATACTCCTCCACGACTGGGTGAAGGCGATGTATCTCGTCGATGAAGAGCACGTCGTGATCTTCCAGCTGCATCAGGAGTCCGGCAAGGTCCCCGGGCTTATCCAGCACGGGACCGGATGTGGTCTTGAACCCTACGCCAAGCTCATTGGCGATGATATTGCTGAGAGTCGTTTTCCCGAGTCCCGGCGGACCGTGAAGAAGTGTGTGGTCGAGCGGCTCACGGCGCATTCGGGCGGCCGAAACGAATATCCTGAGATTGTCAAGGATTTTTGTCTGTCCCGCGAAATCGTCAAATTCGAGCGGTCGCAATGCTTTCTCGTAGTCCCGCTCCTGAATATCCCGCTCCTGATGTATGTCGAATTCTTTGTTTTCCACTTTACAAAGATAATAAGAATCTATTTTCCCCGCAAAAGATTCTCATATACTTGATGCGTCTTTGAAGCTACGGCATCGTTGCTGAAGCGGGTTGCGTAACGGAGTCCGCTTTCCCTCATCTCCGCCGCCATCTGCTTATTGGAGAGAATACCCTCAAGGGCATCCTTCATCGCTTGAACATCGTCGGGTGCCACGTAGATCGTCTTTTCGCCACCCGCTTCCTCCAGACACGAACCTGTGGCTGCCACGACCGGAATCCCGCAACTGATTGCCTCAAGAACCGGAAGTCCGAACCCTTCATAATAAGATGGATACAGAGCGATCTCAGCATTGCGTACTGCCGTCGGGAGATGCGAAAACGGAATGTCGGATCTGACGGCTATCCTGTCTGCCACACGTAGTCTTTTTGCTTCCTCCATAACCTTATCGAGATAAGAGGTAGGTCGACCGACGAGAACCAACTGAAGTTTCTTGTCGGGTAAGGCTGCCAGAGCCCTAACACTTAACAAAGCGTTTTTACGGCGTTCAATTGTGCCGACCTGAATAAGGTATCTCTCCGGCAAATGAAGCGAAGAGAGAAGCTCCATTTCAGTGTGAAGGGCATCCTTGCCCTCTATTGTGGTGAAGGAAGAATCGCATCCCTGATATATAACTTCGATTTTCTCCTCTGCGACGTTGTAGAAACGTATGATGTCGCGTTTGGTACACTCGCTTATCGCGATGATGGCCGAAGCATTTCGGCAGGAGCGGCCATACTTGAGATCATACAGCAGTCTGTCGGCAGCCTTATAGCAGTAGGGTAGAGTGCGATAAATCACATCGTGGATTGTGACAACTGACGGGATACCTGAATTACGGATATTAAGAGGGAGCTCATTGCTGAGACCGTGGAAGATGTCAGCTTTATCTCTGCGGACAGAAGATGTTAATCCGAACGTACGCCAGAGGCTTTTGCCGAATTTTGCCTCTCCATGTTTAGGGAAGCGCTTCGAGACGTTGTGGAGTCCGCTCCATGAAGCGATGCGAGGGTTATCGCGATTTTCCGGAGCGTAGACGAGAATTTCGTCAGAAGGAAATTCTTTAGCCACAGATTCGATTATCAGGCGGGAGTAATTCCCGAGTCCCGTCATGTTATTGATTGCCCTTTTGCCGTCGTATCCGATCCTCATCTCTCATTTCCTCTTTGATGGCAAAGGTAATATTTTTAGTTTATATTATATCTGAGTATCTTTTATTTTTAAAACTGGAAGTATATGAATGATTCCGATTTTTGAGCGAAAATTAAGCAAATTATAATTGAGTAGTATATTGCCCATCGTAATGCCGGTGACTTTATTTTATCAATAACGAGCCCATGTGTTTTATCTCTTTGTATCCATTCTACTATGAGCATTATTGTGATGAACGTCACGGCAAATAAGAATCTAAATGTGCCTGTCGGAAAGGATGGCATTGAGAATAAGGATTTACTGAATATACGGATTAAGTAATGCCATGCATCTGTAAATGTGTCTGCTCTAAATATGATCCATCCTATTACAACAAAAAAGAACGTCAATGCCATTGCACGTGTTTCCTTAAAAGATGGTAATAATCTCCCCGAGGCAATTGTATCCGTATATTTTCTATTGTGTTTTGTAAGAATTAATGGAACGAATAGAAAAGCGTGATAACCTCCCCATACTATGAATGTCCAGTTCGCACCATGCCATAATCCGCTTAATAAAAATATGGTGAAGGTGTTGCGGATTACTTTGTGTTTCTTTGTTCTGCTTCCTCCTAATGGTATGTACACGTAGTCCACGAACCAAGTATTGAGTGAAATATGCCATCTTCGCCAGAACTCCCCGACATTTCGTGAGAAATATGGTGTTTTGAAGTTTTGGAGAAGGTTAAATCCAAACAAGCGTGATGTACCGATAGCTATGTCTGAATATCCTGAAAAATCCCCGTATATTTGAAATGCAAATAGGATTGCGCCTACAAGCAATGTACTGCCTGATTCACTTTGATAGTTTTCAAATATTCTGTCCACGATAAGTCCACAACTGTCGGCTACCAGTATTTTTTTGAATAAGCCCCATAATATTCTTCGTGTACCGTCTACAGCCGCTTCATAATTAAACTTCTTTAGAGTGTAGAACTGCGGAAGGAGGTTGCTTGCTCTCTCGATTGGTCCCGCGACAAGTTGAGGAAAAAACGCAATATATGCAAAAAATGATGTTATATCCTTAGTTGGTTGGAGTTTTTGTCGGTAGACATCTATTGTGTAGCTCAATGCTTGAAACGTGTAGAAAGATATGCCTACCGGCAGGATGAGTGATACAAGTATTGGTTCTGAATCGCCGGTTAAAAATCGTGCGACAAATTCTTTTGCAAAGAAATTATAGTATTTAAATACGCATAAGATTCCGAGATTTAATATTATATTAAAGACACAAAAGTATTTACCCCCCCGATTTTTATATTTTACTATTAATAATCCACTAATCCAACTTAAAAATGATGTTATTGCAATAAGTATTAGAAATTTGTATGACCACCACCCGTAAAATATATAACTTACTATTATTATAAATATGTTTCTTATTATTTTGTTTTTGTTGAAAACATACCAATACAGTAAGAATACAAGTACTAAAAATATGGCAAATTCTATCGAATTGAAAATCATAATTCTGTGGAAATGTTTTATTTCAGTTTGGGTGAAATTTTTTCTGCTAATTCTTTTGCACCAATTTTTGCACCTTTACCAGACCAGTGTGTGTCTGTTGCAATGTAAAGATCCTTCTCTCCTGACGCTAATTCCTTACGTAGCGCAGGAAGTATATTTACTACGTAATCAACTGTATCAAGATATTGAATTAATTTATCTCCTCCATTTGATTTAGGGTATTTGTTATTTTCAATTAGTCCTTGATATAATTGATATTTATCCGGGATGATCATAAATAATAGCTTTACACCTTTGGATTCTAAGAGATTGTATAATGATGTAAGGTTTGTTTTGATTGTTTTAAGCATTATTTCATCAGGAGAAGTAATATTAAGATCGCCAAAGTAAAAATATAGTTTCTTTTCGTTTCCTTTCATTGTAAAGGCTTCAGAATTCAGATCGGATATTTTTACTTGATCACTCTTGCCTAATGTGTTGGAGATCCATTTATTACCATCATCTAATATTGTACTCAATGAATTTCGGAAGTCAGTTTGCGGTTTGGGTTTGTTTATCTCTCTGAGGGGAAGGTCTTTTCTTCCTTCGGGTACAGGATGAGACAGTTGATCGGCAAGGATATTTCTTTGAACTAGTTCCAGTATTACTATTTCTACATTATTGTGTTTTTCAAAAAATCCCTGAGAGACCATTAGTGCGAGCGCTTGTTGAGGAAGAATATATGTAAAATCTATAGGAATGTTTGTTACTTGCTCTCCTAAAATGTGTCCGAGACAATTGGGGTAGTTGTTGGGATGGCAGTTAGAGAAAGAGTCGCCGATTGTGATTATTCGCGAAATTGTATCTTGTTTCTGATACTCGATAACCATATTTTCGGGATAACCGGTTTCTTTAATTTTCTGTACGTAATCTTTATTATCGGGGGTTGCGCCAAGTTTAGATAAGTCTCCTGATATTTCAGGTCTAATATAGACTGCGTAATAGCCGATTAATAGTGCGTATAGAAATATTGGAATTATTCCTATTAAAAATTTCAAAAGAAATTTTCGTAGTTGTTTAAACTGATTTTGCATGGGAAAATATTATGCCTCTATTTTTTATTTCACAAAATTACTAAGAATCTTTCTAATGCCAAATGTTATGTTCTCTACTTGTTGGAAGTTTTCGTTTATGAAATTAGTTGGAGTGCCGCTCCTTTTTTCATATTTCTTTTGTCGTAGAGCGACTTTTTCTTGTGCGGATGGTTTGAATTTTGGAAATTTTTTATTCTCAGGGGGTTTATAATACTGTAATATATTGATAATGTATTGGTAGTGAGGTGATTGTGGATTATGGGTGTTGAATAGGTGGATTTGACTGGAATTTGTTAAAATGTGT